>JBJEUH010000021.1:0-39461 GCA_051883735.1 Candidatus Ventricola sp. | reverse complement strand
GCAGGAAGAAGAGCACGAGCATCTGCGGCACGAAGCCGATGACCGCGCCCACGCCCGCGATGATGCCGTCGCAGATGAGGCCGGTGAGCCAGTCCGCCGTGCCGATACCCTCAAGCAGGCCGCGCACAGGCTCCTGAATCCACTCGCCGACAAACACGTCGTTCGTAAAGTCGGTGACGATGGTGCCGATGGTCGTCACGGAGATATAGTAGACCAGGAACATGACCACCGCGAAGATCGGCAGGGCCAGAAAGCGGTTGGTGACCACGCGGTCGATCTTGTCGGAGGTCGTCAGGCTGCCCTGCGGGCGGCCCTTTTTGACGCAGGTGGACACCAGCTTGTTGATGTAGGCGTAGCGCTGGTTGGTGATGATGGACTCCGCGTCGTCGTCCATCTCGCGCTCACAGCCCTGGATCGTCTTCTCGATGGCGTCCTTGATGCCCTGCGGCAGGGACAACTCCGCCATGACCTTCTCGTCGCGCTCAAAGAGCTTGATCGCGTACCAGCGGGTCAGGTGCGGCTCCACGATGCTGCCCGCGTGCTTGGAGCCGTCCGCGTGGTGATGGTGCTCCGGCTCCTGCCCGTCGCGGTGGGTGATGAGATCCTCGATGTGCGCCAGCGCGTGCTCGACGCTGCCGTTAAAGACGTGCAGGGGCTCGTGATGGCCGCCCTTCTGCGCGAGCTCCGCGGCCTTCTTCGCCGCGTCCACGCTGCCCTCGCCCTTCAGGGCCGAGGTCTCCACCACCTGACAGCCCAGCGCCGCGCCGAGCTTCTGCATGTCGATCCTGTCGCCGCTCTTGCGGGTGACGTCGATCATGTTGAGCGCGACGACCATCGGGATGCCCAGCTCGGAGAGCTGCGTGGTCAGGTAGAGGTTGCGCTCGATGTTCGTCGCGTCCACGATGTTGAGGATCGCGTCGGGCTTCTCGCTGACCAGATAGCCGCGGGCGACGACCTCCTCGAGCGTGTAGGGGGAGAGGGAATAGATGCCCGGCAGGTCCTGGATGATCACATCCTGCGCGCCGCGCAGCTTGCCCTCCTTCTTTTCGACCGTCACGCCCGGCCAGTTGCCCACATACTGGTTGCTGCCGGTGAGGTCGTTGAACATGGTGGTCTTGCCGCAGTTCGGGTTGCCCGCAAGGGCAATCTTGATGGCCATAGCTTTGCCTCCTTGGTATTAGGATAACCTAACATATAGGTAAAAGAATACGAACGATAGAGATTATTCCACTTCGATGAGCTCCGCATCGCCCTTGCGCACGGACAGCTCGTAGCCGCGCACGGTCAGCTCCATCGGGTCGCCCAACGGGGCCACCTTGCGCACGAACACCTCCGTGCCGCGCGTGAGCCCCATGTCCATGATGCGGCGCTTGAGCGCGCCCTCGCCGTGCAGCCTGACGATGGTCGCCTTCTCGCCGACCTTCACATCCCGCAGTGTCTTCATGTGTTCCCTTCCTTTCTTCACACCATGATCCGCATGGCCATGGTTTTATCCAGCGCAATCCGGCTGTCCTTGACGGAGAGAATCAGATTGCCGCCCATCTCACTGACGACCTTGACCTGTGCGCCGACAACAAACCCCAGCTCCGCCAGGTGCTGACGCACCTCATCCCGACCTGTGATCTTCTCGATCACGTTTACATCGCCCACATTTGCCATGCCCAGTGGCATCATCAGTATTCGCCCCTTTCGTTATTAGTAGAACCTAACTGATGGGCTGAAATAAAATCAGCGCTTTCGCCTGACTAGATGTGAGTTTAGCACTTCTAACAGGAATTGTCAATAGGGTTTGAGAAAACCTGATTTCTTGAAAAATGCAGGGAAAATTGATAGAATATGAACAAGAAACGGGATAGGTTCATGAACATGTTCGGGCTGAGACGGCTCGGTATCGGATGAAGCAGGGGGATGAATGAGGCGGCTGCGCGGGCGGACGCCTGAAAAACCCATCGCAAAAACAGCCTCTGCTGCGGAACGGCGCGGCTTGACTCCGGGTTTCAAATGGAGGAGAGCCATTTTGGATCTCCATGCGCTGAAAATATGGCATGATGGCAGACGTCGCAGAGGCGTTTCACAGAAAAATTGAAAAACCTCTTGACAGGGTTTTCTGTCCATGGTATATTGCCAATGGTTAGACGAATCTAACCTCCTCCCAATGATCTCCGCCGCTCTTCAGGACGCAGGAGGGCGGCGGTCTTCGTCTCCGATAGTTAGATAGAACTAACTTTATATAGAAAGGATGAGACCATGCCTGATGAAATGGTGATCCGTCACTGCGCGCCGACGCTGGCCTCGCTCAAGACAGGGAGCCTGTTTTCCTGCCCGTGCGAGACTGACGAGGAGGTGCTCCATGGCGTTCGCGAGCTGAACCGAAGGCTGGGCTGCAAGGGATTGCGCGCACTGCCGCTGCGGCGCAGGGACGGGAAATGCCTGGTGTATGTGTACAGGCCGCGGAAGCTGTCGCATGACCTGAAGGACGAGCGCGCCAGAAGCATCCTGGCGGATATGGATTATCCCGGCGGAAATCCGGGCGGCTGCCTGAAGCGCCTGCGGGAGAGACTGAGGACGTCGGAGGAGTTCCCGCACGAGATCGGTCTGTTTCTCGGGTATCCGCCGGAGGATGTGGCGGGCTTCATCAGCAAGCAGGAGGATGCGAAGTGCGTGGGCTGCTGGAAGGTGTACGGCGATGCGGAACGGGCGCGGCGCCTGTTTGCGCAGTATGAGCATTGCACGGACATCTATCTGCGCCAGTACGCGCAGGGAAAGGGCATCGAGCGGCTGACCGTGGCCGTTTGAGATCAGCCGGCGTGCTGCCGGCGGCATCTCCGACAAAGTGCCGTGAATCCCGGAGCGTGTGCCCGGGAACGATGCTTTGCGGAAAGACTTATGCAGCAAAGAAGGAGGAACATCGATATGAGGATTGCAGTGGTTTACTGGAGCGGTACCGGCAACACGGAGGCCATGGCGGGCGCGGTCTGCAACGGCGCGAAGAACGCAGGCGCCGAGGTGTCGCTTTTCACCAGCGGCGAGTTTGACGGGAGCAAGGTGCGTGATTTCGACGCGATCGCCTTTGGCTGCCCGGCGATGGGCGCTGAAGCGCTTGAGGAAGGCGAATTTGAACCGATGTTTGACGCGTGCGAGCCCGTTCTGGGCGACAAGCGCGTCGCGCTGTTTGGTTCCTATGGATGGGGCGACGGCGAATGGATGCGCACCTGGGAGGAGCGCTGCGCGGGCGCGGGCATCACGCTGGCGGCGGAGAGCGTGACGGCGAATGGAGCGCCGGACGAGGACGCGCTTGAGCAGTGCCGCGCTCTGGGGGCGGCGCTCGGCGCATAAGCTGATCTCACGGCATCATATCAACACACGATCAAAGACCATGCGCAGAGGGCCCGCTGATGACACAGCGGGCTCTCTTCACGCTCTTTCTAATGCAGAGCCGCTGCAAAGGGAAGCGGCATCCATGCGCGCAGAGAGGATTTGTGCGGCGCACAGAATCGAAGTGCCCACAATTTTGCGGCGGCAGATTGACTTCTTCATTCAAATCGGCTACACTATGTCCGGAAAATCAACAAAGGGATGCTCAGTGCCGGGCAGGTTCAATGTCGGCGGGACAACGCTGTCTGGGTAAAAGGGAATCAGGTGCGAGACCTGAACGATCCGGTCACTGTGAGCGGGGAGAGCGGCTGCAAAGGCCATTGTGCCGGGCGCACGAGAAGGCGCAGCTGCTTGCCGATCCGCGAGTCAGGAAACCTGCTGAGCAATCCGGTGCACAGCTTCCGAGGAAAGCGGGTCGCCAGGGAAGGCCAGAAATGGCTTTGTTTGCGCATGTCCGGCGTCTGCTTTTTTGAAAGGCAGGCGCATTTTTTGTGCGGCGGCGTCTGCATGTATCGTCTGTCCCATCGGTGGATTGTGAGGAGATGCTGGGGTGACACACGGAGGAAATGTCTGGATGGGCGGCGAACCCTCCGGCTGGCTCGATTTTTCGGCCAATCTGCGCCCGGAGGGCACACCGGACTGGGTGATGCGCGCCATGCAGGCGGCGCTTTGCAACGCGCGGTATTACCCGGACCGCGCGCTGCGCGCGGCGCGTGCGGGGCTGGCGGCCTATGCGGGCGTTCCTGAAGCGTGCATCCTGCCCACGGCTGGCGGCGTGGCCGCCATCGACCTGTGCATGGCGCTGCATCCGGGGCGTGTGCGCACGGAGGTGCCGGCGTTCGGCGAGTACGCTGAGCGCGCCGCCGCCCATCACAGGGAACACGTTCTCTGGGATGGATGCTTCGCCTCCGGCGATCTGCTGATAATCGGCAACCCGAACAACCCGACGGGCAGCGTGCGCAGCCGGGCGGAGATCCTTGCGCTGCACGCGCAGGCGATGCACAGCGGCGCGGCGCTGGCGGTCGATGAGGCGTTCATCGACTTCTGCCCGGAGCACAGCGTGCGGCGGGACGTTTCGCAGGGGCTGACCGTCGTGGGATCGCTGACCAAGACGCTGTGCATCCCGGGCGTGCGGCTGGGCTATATCTGTGCCGCGCCGGAGGTGATCGCGCAGATGGAGAGGCAGGCGCTGCCCTGGAGCCTGAACATGCTCGCGGCGGAGATTGCCGCGCAGCTGCCCGCGCACATGGAGGACATCCGGCGGGACGCAGAGCGCAGCGCACAGCGGCGGGAGCGGCTGGCCGGCATGCTTCGGGCGCACGGTGCGCGCGTGGAGCCGTCGCAGGCCAACTTCCTGCTGGTCGATTTCGGGCGGGACATGAGCGCCGAGGCGGACAGGCTAAAGAGGCATCACATCCTGGTGCGCACATGCGCGTCCTTTGGACTGGGCAAAAACGTGCTGCGCCTTGCCGTGCGGACGGATGCGGAGAACGACCGGCTGGTGGATGCGCTGTGGGCAAAGGGATGAGTGCTGTCGGCTTGGCGGAGGGCTGCGTATGAGCGGACGCGCCATCCGCCGACCACGGGAGGAGAGCACATGCGGGGAAAATCGCTGATGATCCAGGGCACGGCCTCGTCGGTGGGCAAGAGCGTGCTGTGCGCGGCGCTGCTGCGCATCATGAAGCAGGACGGGCTGCGCGCTGCGCCCTTCAAGGCGCAGAACATGGCGCTCAACGCGTACGTCACCCGCGACGGGCTGGAGATGGGCCGCGCGCAGGCGACGCAGGCGCAGGCGGCGGGACTGGAGCCGAACGTGCGGATGAATCCGGTGCTGCTCAAGCCCACGAGCGACCGGCGCAGTCAGGTGATCGTGGACGGCAAAACCGTGGGCACCATGACAGCCATGGAATACCATCAGTATAAACCGGCTCTGCGCAGACGGATCAAAGCCACCTACGACGACCTGGAAAGCACCGTTGACTGCGTGGTCATCGAGGGCGCGGGCAGCCCAGCGGAGATCAACCTGCGCGAGGGCGACATCGTCAACATGGCGATGGCCGAGGCGGCGGATGCGCCGGTGATCCTCGTGGGCGACATTGACCTGGGCGGTGTGTTCGCCTCGCTGCTGGGCACGATGATGCTGCTCAGCGACGCGGAGCGCGCCCGTGTGAAGGGCGTGGTCATCAACAAGTTCCGCGGCGACCCGGCGATCCTCGCGCCGGGGCTGCGGATGCTGGAGGCGCTGATCCATGTGCCCGTGCTGGGCGTGGTGCCTTGGATGGACGTGGAGCTGGAGGAGGAGGACAGCGTCACCGCGCGCTTTTCGCGCGTGAGCGGCGCGGGCGACCTCAACATCGCCGTGGTGCAGCTCGCGCACATCGCCAATTTCACGGACTTTCAGGCGCTTGCGCTGCAGCCGGGCGCGCGCGTGCGCTATGCGCGGACGGCCGCAGAGCTTGAAAGCGCCGACCTGATCGTGCTGCCCGGCACGAAGAACACCATCGAGGATCTGATCGACCTGCGCCGCCGCGGCATGGACGCGGCGATCGTGCGCCACGCGCGGCGCGGGGGCATGGTGGTCGGCGTATGCGGCGGCTATCAGATGCTGGGGCGCGTGCTGCGCGACCCGGAGCACGTGGAATCCCGCGTGCAGGAGGCGGCGGGGATGGGGCTGCTGGACATGGAGGTCGTCTTCTCGGGCGAAAAGCGCACGGCGCAGGCCGTGGGCGAGGTCTGCGCGCAGGACGGCTGGCTTGAGGACGCGCGGGGGCTGCTGCTCGACGGCTACGAGATCCACGCCGGGCGCTGCGCCTTCGGACCGGAGGCCGCGCCGTGGCTGCGCATCGGCGGGCGCACGGACGGCGTGATGAACGTGCGGGGCAACGTGCTGGGCACGCACCTGCACGGCTTGTTTGACGACGGGCAGCTCTTTTCGCTGCTGGCTGCGCACATCCGCGCCCGGAAGGGCATGGACGCGGGCGCGCAGTCCCCGGTCAGCATGGCGCAGCTGCGCGAGCAGGAGTTTGACCGCATCGCGTCCATCGTGCGCGCGAGCGTGGATATGGACGCGATTTACCGCATCCTGCGGGGAGAGGCTTGACGATGGGCGAACATGTGCTGGCGCTGGTACTCGGCTTTGCGCTCGACGCGCTGCTGGGCGATCCGCAGCGGCTTGTGCATCCGGTGTGCATCATCGGAAGATACATTTCCTTCGCGGAGAAGCGGCTGCGCGCGCGGGGCTGCAATCTGCGGGCATGCGCGCTGCTGCTGACCGCCTCCACCGTGCTGCTGACGATGGCGGCGGCGGGCGCGCTGCTGGCCCTGCTGGGGTGCCTTGGACGGATACCGCGCCTTGTTGGCATGGCGCTGCTTGACTGGCTGGGGCTGGCGATGACGTCGCTGGCGCGGGAGGCGCGCGGCGTGGAGCGGGCGCTTGATCGCGGCCTCGAGGCCGGGCGCACGCAGGTGGCGCGCATCGTCGGGCGGGACACGCAGCGCTTAAATGAAGAAGAGATCATCAAGGCGACCGTGGAGACCGTCGCGGAGAACACGACCGACGGCGTGATCGCGCCGATGCTCTATGCGGCGCTGGGCGGACCGGTGCTGCTGTGGGGTTTCAAGGCGGCCAGCACGCTCGATTCCATGGTCGGCTACATGGACGAGCGCTACCGGGACATCGGCTGGAGCAGCGCGCGGCTGGACGACCTGCTCAACTTCATCCCGGCGCGCGTCACCGGGCCGCTGCTTTGCCTGGCGGCGGCGCTCACGGGGCTGGACGGGAAGAATGCCTGGCGCGTCATGCGGCGCGACCATGCGTGCCACAAGAGTCCGAACTGCGCCTGGAGCGAGGCCGCGGCGGCGGGCGCGCTGCACATCCAGCTCGGCGGTACGCACGACTACTTCGGAAGGCCCATGGCAAAACCGACGATCGGCGACGCGGACCGTTCGGCCGAGCGGGCGGACATCGCGCGCGCCGTGCGCCTGCTGATCGCGGCAAGTCTGCTCATGATGGCGGCAATCTGCGCCGCTGCGCTGATGCTGTGAAGGAGGAAACGAGCGCATGAAGGATGTAAAACACAGCAGCCGGTTCTTTGAAAACCGGGACTGCGCGTGCTTCCCCTGCCACGCGGGCATGGAGGGGGAGGAATTCAACTGCCTGTTCTGCTACTGCCCGCTCTATGCGCTGGGCAGGGCCTGCGGGGGCGATTATGCCTACAACGAGCGGGGAATCAAGGACTGCTCAGGCTGCGCTTTCCCGCACAGGCCGGAAAACTACGACAGGTTGCTTGCGCGCTACGGCGACATCATGAAGGTCGTGCGGCGTTCGGACGAGGAGGGCGTGTGAGCATGGACAGGCGGCTGGAGGGGTTGATTGTGCAGCCGGCGGTGCCTCGCGGCCCGCACGCGTTTGACCGGCGGGGCATGGAGGCCTGCACGCCGCAGGAGGGACAGGCATGATCGTGCTGGTGACGGGCGGCAGCGGCTGTGGAAAGTCCACTTGGGCTGAGCGGCTGATCGCCGGTCTGCCGCAGGAGGGGCGCGTGTATGTCGCCACGATGCGGGTGTGCGACGGGGAATCCGTTCGCCGCGTGGCGCGCCACCGCGCGCAGCGGGCGCATCTGGGCTTTGCGACCATCGAATGCGAGAAGGATCTGGCGGGGGCGGAGATCCCGCAGGGCAGCGTCGTGCTGCTGGAGGATCTGGTGAACCTTGCGGCCAACGAGATGTTCTCCGGCGGGGACGTGTCGCGCGTCGTGCCCGCCCTTCATGACCTTGCGCGGCGGTGCAGCCATTTGGTGATGGTGACCAACGACGTGTTTTCCGACGGTATATGCTACGACGAATCGACGCAGGCCTATCTGCGCGCACTGGCGGAGATCAACCGCAGCGCGGCGGCGCTGGCCGACTGCGTGGTCGAGGTCGTCTATTCCATCCCCGTCGCGCTGAAAGGAGCGCTGCCATGCGTGTGATGAATGCGTTTGTCATCGCGTTTTCGACCTATTCGCGCATCCCGATGCCGTGCGCGGCGTGGTCGCAGGAAAGCCGCCGCTATGCGATGTGCTTCTTTCCGCTGGTCGGCGCGCTCGTCGGCCTGCTGCTGTGGGGCTGGCTGGCGCTTTGCGACGCGCTGGGCGTTGGCCCCGTGCTGCGCGGGACGGCGGGCGCGCTGATTCCGCTGCTGGTGACGGGCGGCATCCACATGGACGGCCTGATGGACGTAAGCGATGCGCTGGCCTCCTGGCAGCCCCCGGAGCAGCGATTGGAGATCCTCAAGGACAGCCACGCCGGCGCGTTCGCGGTGATGGCCTGCGCGGGGTATCTGCTGCTGACGGCTGGCCTGCTCAGCGAGGCGGACGCGGCGGATGGCCGGCTGCTCGCGCCGTGCTTTGTGCTTTCCCGCGCGATGAGCGCGGCGGTGCTGACCGTGATGAGAAGCGCGCGCCCCGGCGGGATGCTTGACGGCTTTGCCAGGGCGGCGCACCGGCGCGCGGTCTGCCTGAGCAGCGGTGCGTATGCCGCGCTGTGCGCCGTGCTCTGGCTCGTCCTTGGCGGCCCTGCGCTGTCCGGCGCCTGCCTGCTCGCGGCGGCGCTGTGCGCGCTGGGCTTTGCCCGCATGGCGCAGCGGCAGTTCGGCGGGATCACGGGGGATCTGGCGGGCTGGCTTGTGCAGGCTGCGGAGCTGTGTTTGACGGCGGTCATCGTGATGGGAGGCATGCTGAAATGAAGCTCTACATTGGCGGCGCGTACCAGGGGCAGCTTGAGCTGGCGCGCGCGGATAACCCGGACGCGCTGATCCTTGCGGACTTTCACGAGGACGTGCGTGCGGCCATGCAGCGCGGGGAGGATGCGCGTGCCTTTGCGCAAGACGTTGTCGCGGCGCACCCGGATGCGGTGATCGTTGCCAACGAGGTCGGCGCGGGCGTGGTGCCCATCGAGGCGCAGGAGCGCGCCTTTCGCGAGGCGGTTGGCCGGGCGCTGTGCGTTATCGCGCAGGAGGCGCAGCAGGTGACGCATGTGGTCTGCGGAATCGGGGTGCGCCTCAAATGAGATGGGTGCTCATCCGCCACGGCCAGACGCAGGGAAACCTGGAGCATCGCTACATCGGCTGCCGCACGGACGAGCCGCTCTGCGCGGTAGGTCGGGAGGCGCTGCGGCTGCGGCGCTATCCGGCGGTTTCGCGCGTGTTTGCAAGCCCCATGCGCCGTTGCATTGAGACGGCGGCGGTCCTGTATCCCGGCATCCAGCCGGAGATTGTGCCGGACTTTCGGGAGTGCGACTTCGGGGCGTTTGAAGGGAAAAGCTATGCCGAGCTCAGCGGACGGGCGGATTATCAGGCGTGGATCGACTCCGGCGGCGCGCTGCCCTTCCCGGGCGGGGAGAGCCAGGCGGCGTTTGCAGCGCGCTGCGTGCGCGCCTTTGAGCGCCTGCGCGCGCAGGATGTCCGGGAGGACTGCGCGCTGATCGTCCACGGCGGGACGATCATGGCGATCATGGAGCGATATGCAGTTCCCCGGGGCGGATACTTCGACTTTCAGGTCAAGCCTGGCGAGGGGTTCTTGCTGAACGGGGATGGCACTTATCAAAAGCTGAATCGGCCATTGGAATTCACCTCACAGGGCATTGCAGCCTGCGATTGAAACGGGTGCGATGGACAAGGTCAAGTTCAGGAACAGACGGGACAAAAAAGGCTGTCTCTTCCGGCATGAAAAGCCGAAGGAGACAGCCTCGCTGCGTCAATGGATTTCCTTACTTCTGTCCGTAGTAGGCGTTTGGGCCGTGCTTGCGCATGTAGTGCTTATTGACGATGTGCTGCGGCGCGGGCGCGGCATTGGGGTTCACCATGCGCGTGAAGGTGGCCATCTTGGCAACCTCCTCGAGCACGACGGCGTGGTACACCGCCTGAACGGCGTTCTTGCCCCAGGCGAACGGGCCGTGGCTGTGGCAGATCACGCCCGGCACGGCGACCGGATCGAGCTGGCGCCTGGTGAATTCCTCGATGATGACGGTGCCGGTGTTCTTCTCATAGTCCTCGTCCAGCTCCGCCTGGGTCAGATGGCGCGCACAGGGAACGGGGCCGTAGAAGTAGTCGGCGTGCGTGGTGCCGTAGCAGGGGATGTCCTCGCCGGCTTGTGCCCAGCCGACGGCATACGGGCTGTGCGTGTGCACGATGCCGCCCAGCTGCGGGAAGGCCTTGTACAGCTCCAGATGCGTCCGCGTGTCCGAGGACGGGTTGAGCTTTCCCTCGACGACCTTGCCGTCGAGGCTCAGCACGACCAGATCCTCGGGCTTCAGGTCCTCATAGCTCACGCCGGACGGCTTGATGACGACCAGACCCTTTTCGCGGTCGATGCCCGAGACGTTGCCCCAGGTATAGGTGACCAGGCCGCGGCGCGGCAGCTCCATGTTTGCGTCATAGACCACTTGTTTGAGTTGTTCCAGCATATTGTACCTCAACTGCTAAAGAATGTCGCGGGCGGCGCGTGCCGCCCGCAGTTGCTTTTGGTTTCCTGCTGTTCGGATGTGGCACAGCCCGCATGCTGTTTTCGGAGATTGTGCAAAAACCCGTACAACGAGCACCGAACAACTTGATTCTGCAAAGCTGTTCGGATGCGGGAGCGGGCACAGCCCGCTTACTTCAGCTTCCAGGCGAGATCGGCGAGGAACAGATCCTGCTCCAGCTTCTCCACCGTGGTGTCCTTGGTGATGTGCACAAACTCGATGCCCATCATGTTGGCCCAGTCCTTCATCTGCTCGGCGGTCACGTCGTAGGAGAGCACGGTGTGGTGCGCGCCGCCCGCGGTGATCCAGCACTCCAGACCCGTGGTCAGGTCCGGCATCGCGCGCCACATGACGCGGGCGACAGGCAGATTCGGCATCTCCATGATCGGCTTGACGCACTTGATGTCCTGGCAGATCAGGCGCAGACGGCCGCCCATATCGATCAGGCTGACGACGATCGCATCGCCCTCGCGGCCCTCGAACACCAGACGCGCCGGGTCCTTCTCGTTCATGCCGATGCCCAGATGATGCGTCTCAATGCGCGGCCTGGCGCTGGCGACGCTCGGGCAGACCTCGAGCATGTGCGCGCCCAGGCTGTATTCCTGGCCCGGAACGAGGTGATAGGTGTAGTCCTCCATGAAGGTGGTGCCGCCGCTCTGGCCCTCGGAAATGGCCTTGAGGATCGACGTCATGGCGGAAACCTTCCAGTCGCCCTCGCCGCCATAGCCGTAGCCCTCGGCCATCAGGTGCTGGGAGGCCAGGCCCGGCAGCTGCTCCATGCCGTAGAGGTCCTGGAAGGTGTTGGAGAACGCCTTGCAGCCCTCCGCGTCGAGCATCTTGCGGATGGCGATCTCCTCGCGCGCCTGATAGCGGATCGCTTTGACGTTCTCGGTCGCGATGTCATACTGCGCGGTGTAGACCGCCATCATCGCGTCGATCTCCGCCTCGGTCACGGCGTTCATCTCCTTGACCAGATCGCCGGTGGCCCAGGTGTTCACCTGCCAGCCGAGCTTGGCCTGCACCTCGACCTTGTCGCCCTCGGTGACGGCGACCTCGCGCATGTTGTCGCCAAAGCGCATGACCTTGAGGCTCCTGGAGAACGCTACGCCGACGGCGGCGCGCATCCAGCTGCCCAGACGCTTCTGAACGGCCTCGTCCTTCCAGTAGCCGGCGATGATCTTGCGCGGCATGCGCAGGCGGGCGCCGATGAAGCCGTGCTCGCGGTCGCCGTGCGCGGCCTGGTTCAGGTTCATGAAGTCCATGTCGATCTCTTCATTGGGGATCTCCAGGTTGTACTGCGTGGCGAAGTGGCAGTAGGGCTTCTGCAGATTGGCAAAGCCGTTGATCCACATCTTGCTGGGGGAGAAGGTGTGGCACCAGGTGATGATGCCGGCGCAGTTCTCGTCGTAGTTCGCCTCGCGCACGATGTCGGTGATTTCCTTGTTGGTCTTCGCGGTGACCTTGTAGACCAGCTTGCAGGGCAGGTTGCCGGAGGCGTTGAGCGCGTCGGCCATCTCCGCGGCGCGCTCGGCGACGGTTTCAAGCACCTGCGGGCCGTAGAGGAACTGGCTGCCGACGACAAACCAGAATTCGTACTGCTTCATGCTCATGGTGAATCTCTCCTTGTCAATGTTTTGCTGTGTAAATCTTCCCCCTCAGCTCCGGTCTCAGGCACAAAGCCTCGGGTTTTTCAGCACGTTGTCGGCGATGCCGCCGGCAGCATGCCGGTTACAGGTTGGCGATCGCGGCCTTCTGCGCGTCCAGGCACGCGGCGAACTGCTTGGTGTACGCCTCAAGGCCCGCCACGTCGGCCTCATCCGGGGAGATGGACACGCTCTTGGCCTGGGCGAATACCTTGTCGTTTAAATACGCTTCCAGGGTCTGGTTTTCCTGCTTGTTCGCGCGATAAGCGGCCAGCAGCGCCATGCCCCACGGGCCGCCCTCGCCGGCGGTCTCCATGACGGAGATCGGGGTGTTCAGGCTTGCGGCGAGAATCGTCTGTCCGGCGACGGGCGTCTTGAAATAGCCGCCATGCCCGAGCAGCGAGTCGATCTTCACGTTCTCCCTGGCCAGGATGTCCATGCCCAGCTTGAGGCTGCTCATCGCGCCCGCCACGAGGCTGCGGGAGAAGTTGGCGAAGGTCAGCGCGGCGTCCGGCGTGCGCACCATCATCGGACGGCCTTCGTCCAGGCCCACGACCGGCTCGCCGGAGAACATCGGCAGGTTGATCACGCCGCCGCAGTCCTTCTCGCCTGCGAGGGCGGAGGTGAACAGCGCGGTGTAGATCTCGCCCATGGAGACGCTCTTGCCCGCGGCCTCGCAGAAGCCCTTCAGCATGCCGGCCCAGGCGTTGATGTCGCTGGTGCAGTTGTTGCAATGCACCATGGCGACGGGCTTGCCGGTGGGCGTGGTCACCATGTCGATCTCCGGATAGACCTTGCTCAGCGGCTTTTCCAGCACGACCATCGCGAACACGCTCGTGCCCGCGGAGACGTTGCCCGTGCGCACGGCGACGGCGTTCGTGGCGGTCATGCCGGTGCCCGCATCGCCCTCGGGCGGCGCGACGAGCGCGCCGGCCTCCAGCGTGCCGGTCGGGTCGAGCAGCTTCGCGCCCTCGGCCGTCAGGCAGCCCGCGTCCTCGCCCGCGTTCAGCACGGCGGGCAGAATGTCGGGCAGCTTCCAGCCATAGCCCCTGGAGGCGATCGCCTCGTCAAACAGGCGCACCATGCGCGCGTCGTAGGCGCCTGTCTCGCTGTCGATGGGGAACATGCCGGAGGCCTCGCCGACGCCCAGGACGTGTTTGCCGGTGAGCATGTAGTGCACATGGCCGGCGAGCGTGGTCAGGCGGGCGATCTGCGGCACGTGGCTTTCGCCGTTCAGGATGGCCTGATACAGGTGCGCGATGCTCCAGCGCTGGGGAATGTTGAAGCCGAACTTTTTGGTCAGCGCATCGGCCGCCTCGGCGGTCATGGTGTTGCGCCAGGTGCGGAATTCGCACAGCTGATTGCCGTCCTTGTCAAAGGGGAGGTAGCCGTGCATCATCGCGGAGACGCCCAGGGACGCGAGCCGGGTCAGCCTGACGCCGTACTTGCTCTCCACGTCCTTCGTGAGCGCGGCGTAAGCGTCCTGAATGCCGGCCCAGACGTCGTCCATGTGATAGGTCCACACGCCGTTTTCCAGGCGGTTTTCCCAGGTGTGATCGCCGGAGGCGATGGGCGCGTGGTCTTCGCCGATGAGCACGCACTTGATGCGCGTGGAGCCGAGCTCCAGGCCCAGCACCGCGCGGCCGGACTGAATGACAGAGGCGATGTTGTTCATGTTGACTCCTTCTTTCGCCCTAAAAGATGACGGAAGGCCGGGCGAGCGCCGAAGCGTGTCGCGCCAGCCTCCCGCCAAGATAAGGGATGATGACTTATTCCTTTTTGTGCGACGGACCGGACTTCTTCTTGAAGAGCTTGCCGTGCATGACGATCTGCTGCAGCGCCACGAAGAGCAGCACCAGCGCGCCGGTGATGATCTTGCCCCACCAGGAGGACAGCGTGCCGTTGAAGGTGATCAGGGACGGGATGACGGCCTTGAGCAGCACGCCGAAGAACGTGCCGATCATGTAGCCGACGCCGCCGGAGAGCAGCACGCCGCCGATGACCGCGGCGGAGATGACGTCCAGCTCGCCGCCCTGCAGCGCCAGGTTCCAGCCGGACTTGACGTACAGCGCGTACGCGATGCCCGCCAGCGCGGAGCAGAAGCCGTTGAAGCCGTAGACCATCATCTTGGTCTTGTCCACCGGCAGGCCCATCAGGCGGGCAGACTGCTCGTTGCCGCCGACAGCGTACACGTTGCGGCCAAAGCGGGTCTTCTGCAGGATGATGGTGCCGACGAGGATCATCACGATGAAGATCACGACGTTCAGGTTGATGTAGGCGACGGGCTTGATCTTGACCCACTCGCCGTTCGAGTACGTCATGAAGTACATCTTCCAGCCGGCCATCTTGTCGATCAGCTCGTTGTTGATGGAGATGGACTCGCGGCTGATGAGGGAGCAGACGCCGCGCGCCAGGAACATGCCCGTCAGCGTCGCGACGAACGGCGGGATCTTGAGGTAGGTGACCAGCGCGCCCATGCCCAGGCCCAGCAGCACGCCGACCAGGATGGAGAACGCCATGCACAGCAGCGGATCAAGGCCCAGCACGGTGGTGCCGTAGGCGATGAACATGCCGGTGAGGGAGGCGACGGCCGCAACCGACAGGTCGATGCCGCCGGTGATGAGCACCATCGTCATGCCCACGGCGGAGATGCCGATGTAGGCGTTGTCCACGAACAGCATCATGAACGTGCGCAGCTTGGAGAAGCCCTTGTCGCCGTACATGATGATGCCCGCGCCGTAAACGACCAGGAAGATGCCGATGGTGGCGAGCACCATGAGGTACTTCGGGTTGGTGACAAAGTTCACCAACTTGTTGCTTTTCTTCTTATCCACGGAGCTCACCTACCTTCTGCCTGCGGGCCTGGCGCGTGGCCAGCCACTTGCCGACCGGCTCGGACTGGATGACGATGACGATCAGGATGATGACGGCCTTGAACGCCATGATGGATTCGGACGTGATGCCGAAGTAGTACACCAGGGTCGTGATGGTGCGGATGATGAGGGAGCCGATGATCGTGCCGACAAGGGAGAACTTGCCGCCGGTCATGCTCGTGCCGCCCAGCACGACGGCCAGAATCGCGTCCATCTCGTAGTTCACGCCCGCGTTGTTGGAGTCGCAGGAGGAGATGCGGCTGGAGTAGATCAGGCCCGCGATGCCGGAGAGGAAGCCGGTGAGGGTGTAGACGATCATGATGATCTTGTCGGACTTGAGGCCCGTGACGCGGCTGGCGTTCGGGTTGACGCCGACGGACTCGACGAAGGTGCCGAACGCGGTCTTGCGCACGAAGATCATGACCGACGCGCAGACGACGATGGTGATGATGATCGGGAACGGGAGGCCGAACAGGCTGCCCTGGCCGATGAAGCGGAACGGGGTATAGCCGGTGGTGAACTGCTTGCCGTTGGTGGCGATCTGGGCGATGCCGCGGCCCGCCACCATCAGGATCAGGGTCGCAATGATCGGCTGCAGCTTGAACTTGCCGATCAGCACGCCGTTGAACAGGCCCATGGCCGTACAGATGAGCAGCGGAACGATGATGACCAGAATGAACGGCTTGACGGTGAAGTCGCCCGGGGTGGGATACTGCGTCACGTCCCAGCGCAGCAGCTTGAGGGCGAACGCGCCCGCCACGGCGACCAGCGCGCCGACGGAGATGTCCGTGCCGCCCAGGGCGATGACCATCGTCATGCCCATCGCGATGATGGTGATTTCCGCAGAGCGGTTCACGATATCGACCAGCGAGCCGTAGAGCATGCCGGTCGTCGCGTTGTACTCAATGTGGAAGAAGTTCGGCTCGAGGATGCCGGCGACGAGGAGGATCAGAAGCTCGGCGACGACCGCCCATGCGAGTTTGCTCTTGAAGATGGATTCCTTGCTCTTTTTCATGCGGTCTCACCGTCCTTTTCGCCTGCAATGATGCGCATGATGTCCGCCTGCGTGCAGTTCTCGCCGGAGAGCTCGCCGGCCTTCTTGCCGTCACGCATGACGATGATGCGGTTGGAGCAGCGGATGATCTCGTCGAGCTCGGAGCTGATGAAGATGATGGACATGCCCTCTTCGCACATCTGCAGCATCAGGCGCTGGATCTCCGCCTTCGCGCCGACGTCGATGCCTCGGGTCGGCTCGTCGAGGATCAGCAGGTCCGGCTCGGTCGCCATCCAGCGGGCGAGGATGACCTTCTGCTGGTTGCCGCCGGAGAGCTCCTTGATCTTCTTTTCCGCGTCCGGGGTGGCGATGGAGAGCATCTTGATATACTTGTCCGCCAGCTCGTCCTGCTCCTTGCGGCTCATGGGCTTCATCATGCCGCGGCGGGCCTGCAGGGCCAGGGCGATGTTCTCGCGGATGGTCAGGTCGCCGATGATGCCGTCGCGCTTGCGGTCCTCCGGACAGAAGGCGATCTTGTGGTTGATCGCGTCCATCGGCTCGCCGATCTTGACCGGGATGCCGGCGACCTTGAGATCGCCGTTCTGCATCTTCGTCACGCCGAAGAGCATCTCGGCGGTCTCCGTGCGGCCGGAGCCGAGCAGGCCGGCAAAGCCGAGCAGCTCGCCCTGCTTCTGGTTGAAGGAAATGTCCTCCACCTTGCCGGGCACGCCGATGTGATCGGCCTCGAGCATCATCTTCGCGTCCGGCTTCTGCGTGGCGCGCTTGAGGTCGAAGATCTCGTCCAGATCCTTGCCGATCATGCTGGAGACCAGCTCCAGCTTGGTGATTTCGTTTGCGTTGTACACGCCGATGAGATGGCCATTGCGCAGCACGGTCAGGCGGTCGCTCATCTCGAACACCTGATCGAGGAAATGCGTGATGAAGATGATGCCCATGCCCTGAGCCTTCAGGTCGCGCATGACGTCGAACAGGCGCTTGACCTCCTCATTGTCCAGGGACGAGGTCGGCTCGTCGAGAATCAGCACCTTCGCGTCCACGTCCACGGCGCGGGCGATGGAGACCATCTGCTGAATGGCGGTGGAATACTGGGAGAGGGGGCGGGTGACGTCGATGTGAATCTTGAAGCGCTCAAGCAGCTCCTGGGAGCGCCGGTTGATTTCCTTCCAATCGATCTGGCCGCGCCGGATGGGCTGGCGGCCGATGAAGATGTTTTCGGCGACGGACAGGTTGTCGCACAGGTTGATTTCCTGGAAAACGGTGGAAATGCCAAGGTCCATGGCATTCTTGGGATCGGTGGGGCGGATTTCCTTGCCCTCAAGCTCAATTTTGCCCGCGTCCATCTTGTTGACGCCGGTCAGGCACTTGATCAGCGTGGACTTGCCCGCGCCGTTTTCGCCCAGCAGCGCGTGCACTTCGCCGCGCCTGAGCGAGAAATCCACGCCGTCGAGCGCCTTGACGCCCGGGAACTGGATTTCAATGCCTTTCATGGTCAGGATCACGTCTCGATCCAACGTTCATCATCCCTTCGAACCACTCAATAAGCGGATGGGAGACAGGCTCCCATCCGCTGCAAGGGTTTAGTTACATATCCGTCAACGGTCAACGGATGGGGGGTTCTTAGTACTTGCGCTCAGCGATGACGTCCGCAGCCTTCACAGACAGCAGCTCGCCAGCCTCGTCATACGCGATGCCGCCCTCGGCGCAGAAGACGCCCTCGGCCGGATGCAGCAGCTCGCGGGTGCCCGGCTCGCCGGCTTCGAGTTTCTTGATCAGCTCGGCAACGGCGTCGCCGTACAGCGGGTTGCACTCGATGGTGGCGTTCATGTCGCCCGCAACGATGGCGTCAAACGCAGCCTTGACGGAGTCGCAGCCAACGATGATGATGTCCTTGCCCGGAACCTTGCCGGCGGCCTTGATGGCGTCGATGGCGCCCAGGGCCATGTCGTCGTTCTCCGCGAGGAGGACGTCGATGTCGTCATGCGCCTTCAGGAAGCTCTCCATGACGGCCTGGCCTTCAGCACGGGTGAAGTTGCCGGTCTGGGAAGCGATGACCTTGAAGTTCGGATAGTTGGCGAGCACCTCGTTGATGCCGGTGGTACGGTCGGTCGCAGCGGCGGCGCCGGTGGTGCCTTCCAGGATCACGACGTTGACCTCGTCGGTGGTGTTGAAGTAGTTGACGGTCCAGCGGGCCATGCGGCGGCCCTCCTCGATGAAGTCACCGCCGAAGGCGCCGACGTAATCGATGGACTCCATGCAGTCAGGCATACGGTCGATCAGCAGCAGCGGGATCTCCGCCTCGTTGACTTCCTTGAGCACCTCGTCCCAGCCGGTGGTCACGACGCCGGTGAAGAGGATGTAATCGACGCCCTGGGTGATGAAGTTGCGCAGGGCCTTGACCTGATTCTCCTGCTTCTGCTGCGCGTCGTCATACACCATCGTCCAGCCTTCCTTCTCGGCCATGGCCTTCAGGCTGTCGGTGTTGGCGGTGCGCCAGTCGGACTCCTGGCCGACCTGGGAGAAGCCGATGGTCAGCGCGGACGCGTTGGCGACGCAGCCGAGCACGAGCACAAGGGCCAGGGCGAGGGTAAGGAACTTCTTCATAAGATTTGCCTCCTATTCTGTTTTGAGTTCCGGTTTCGCAGCGGACAATTTGCCATATCCGCTTCTTGCCTGTAAGAATACCATATTTCTGACAAAATGACAAGGGGAAAACTTGATTTATCTGTTAAAAAACCCTTCCGGTTTGCGCAAAGAATTGTAAAATGGAGACAAGAATTGACCGGCCTGCGTTTCATGCGCAGAAGGTGCGAAACGGCGCTGTTGCACGCGGCAAAAGTATGCTATAATGGAAAGCAATGAATGCCATTGCGGAGGCGAGACGACGATGAATATTGAACAATGCGTTTCTTCCCTGAGCATGCCCCTGCCCGAGGACATCATGAAGCGCAAGTGGGCGGGCGACCTGGACGGGGCGCTCGCGGCGATCGACATGCGCCTGGACACGCCGCTGCCCGAGATGCTGCGCGCGCGCCTGGTGTGCGAAAAGGAGCGCATCCGCCGCCTGCCCACGCAGTACCCCTACAACCGTGCCGAGGCGCTTGAGAAGCTGAACGAGCTGGTCGGGAAAGAGGTGAGCGGGGAGGAATTTGACCGGCTGGAGCTTGCCGGCTGGGTGGACTTCATCTATATAAACGGCGAAAAGCGCTACTTTGTCCGCTTCCACCGCAGCATGATGCATAACGGCGCGCTTTCGCACCTGACCGGACAGAAGAAAAACCCCGCGCATGCATACCTGGACCCGATGATCGAGGAGGTCATGCAAAAGGGCGAGGCCAGGCGCCGCATCACGCTGAAGGCCAGCCTGTATGTCGACAAAGAGGCGTTTGTCCCCGGCGAGTACCTGGCGCACCTGCCGCTGCCCATCGAGGACGCGCAGCAGAGCGAGGTGCGGCTGCTTGACGGCGATCCGGACGGCCTGGGCGACGCGCATGCGCCGGCGCGCACGGCGTACTGGCATCGCACCCTGGATGCTTGGCGCTCGTTTGACGCGACGTACAGCTATGTCAGCCACATCCGCTATGCCGATCCGCTGGGCAGGCCCGCGCCCGATGCGCCGCTGTACCCCGCCTGCGCGGCGCCTTGCGCGGAGGACCTCGGCGAGCGCGGCGCCTATCTGCGCTTCACGCCGTATCTGCGGCAGCTGGCTGCGGAGCTCACGGCGGGAGAGACCAGCGACGTGATGAAGGCGTGGCGCATCTACGCGTTCGTGACGACGAAGGTCACCTATTCCTTCGTGCGCGATTACTTCCAGCTGGACGGCCAGGGCGAATACTGCGCGGTGAACCTCAAGGGCGACTGCGGCCTGCAGGCGCTGCTGTTCATCATCCTGTGCCGCATAAGCGGGATTCCGGCGCGCTGGCAGAGCGGCCTGTCCATCGACGAGCACTATGTGGGCAGCCACGACTGGGCCCAGTTCTATCTTCCGGGCTGGGGCTGGCTTTTCGCGGACCCCAGCTACGGCGGCAGCGCATACCGCGCGGGCAGCGAGAAGCGCCACCGGTTCTACTTCGGCAACCTCGATCCCATGCGCATGGCGGCCAACCGCGAGTATCAGGCGGAGCTGACGCCGCCCAAGACCCAGCTGCGCGCCGATCCGTTTGACAACCAGTCCGGCGAGATCGAGCGCATCGGGGCGCAGCTCCCCTTCACCATGCGGCAGCTGGACTGCGACGTGGAGCTTCTTGCATGCCAGAGGCTGTAAAAATCCAGATTCAAAACAGAAAAACCTTATAGAAGCGACGGAATACACGGCCATGCCGAAAAATGAGTTGGAAAAAATGAAATTTTCCTTCGGCAAAGATTGCATTTTTCTCCAAAGTATGGTAATGTAGGACAATACTGGCAAATGAGCTGGGAGAATCTTGAAAAGGGGGAACTCACATGAAGAAACTGATGGCGCTTGCGCTGTGCCTGGCCTTTGCGCTGAGCATGGCCGTGATGCCGGCCGCTGCGGAGAGCACCGCTTACCGCACGCTGTATTCTGGTGAATTCACTTCGCTCAACTATCTGACCACCGCGACGACCAACGAGTTTGCGATGGCCGCCAACGTCATCGACACCCTGGTGGAGTACGACAAGTACGGCCAGGTGCAGCCGTCCCTGGCCGAGAGCTGGGAATATGACGAGGCAAACCTGACCTACACCTTCAAGCTCCGCGAGGACGCGACCTGGGTGAAGGCCGATGGCACCGAGTATGCCAAGGTGACGGCGCACGACTTCGTGACCGCCGCCCAGTACATCCTGGATGCGAACAACGCCTCCTCCACCGCCAACATCTTCTACTCCGTCATCGACGGCGCCGAGGCCTACTACCTGGGCACCAGCACCCCGGAGGAGGGCCAGGAGCCCTATCCGGTGATGGACTGGGACACCGTCGGCGTGAAGGCGCTGGACGATTACACCCTGCAGTACACGCTGGTCGAGCCGGTGCCGTACTTCCTGTCCATGGTCACCTATGTGTGCTTCATGCCGGTGAACGCGGACTTCCTGGCTGAGAAGGGCGCGGACTTCGGCGTGGCCACCAGCAACGAGAACCTGCTGTACAACGGCGCCTATGTGCTCTCCACCTTCGAGCCGCAGCAGAAGCGCGTGTACACCAAGAACGCCTCCTACTGGGATGCGGAAAACGTGCTGATCGAGACCATCGAGCAGACCTACAACAAGGAAGCGGAGACCATCGCGCCGGAGCTGTACAGGCGCGGCGACATCGATGAGGCGAGCATCAGCTCCACCATCGCCGCCGAGTGGCTCGCCGACGAGGAGACCGCGGATCTGATCCACCCGGTCCGTCAGAGCGGCTTCTACACCTACTTCTACGCGTTCAACTTCGACCCGAACTTCGACGCGGCGTATGAGCCGGAGAACTGGAAGCTCGCGGTCAACAACGAGAACTTCCGCCTGTCCATCGCCGCGGGCCTTGACCGCGTGAAGGCGATGCTCGTCACCGATCCGGACAACCCCGAGGCCCTGATGTTCAACACCGTGACCCCGCCGGAGTTCGTCTCCATCGACGGCGTCGATTACACCGAGATGGGCGCGCTGGCGGAGATCACCGCCAAGGGCACGGACACCTTCGACGAGGCGCTGGCCCTTGAGTACAAGGCCGCTGCCGTGGAGGAGCTGACCGCCGCGGGCGCGACCTTCCCGGTCAAGATTCTGATGAGCTACAACCCGGCCGTCACCGGCTGGGCCGAGGAGTGCGTGGTCGTCGAGCAGCAGCTCGAGGGCCTGCTGGGCACGGATTACATCGACGTGATCGTCGAGGCCGGCCCGTCCTCCGGCTTCCTGGGCGAGGTGCGCCGCAGCGGCAAGTACGCGCTGCTCAAGTGCAACTGGGGCCCGGACTACGCCGACCCGAACACCTACACCGATCCCTTCTATGACGGCAACTACAACTGGCCGGAGAAGGCGACCGAGTACAACGATGAGAACGGCAACAGCATCTACTACAACCTGGTCGACGCTGCCCGCGCCATCACGAATGATCTGACCGCCCGCTACGAGGCCTTTACCGAGGCGGAGGCGTTCCTGATCAACAAGGCGTTCATCATCCCGTTCGGCTACGGCAACGGCGGCTACACCGCTTCCCGCCTCAATCCGTTTGAGACCCAGTTCGCGCCGTTCGGCATCTCCATCGAGCGCTACAAGGGCCAGACCGTGCTGGACAAGCCGATGAATACCGACGAGTACTTCGAGGCGTATGACGCGTGGGAAGAGGCCCGCGCCGCGCTGGCGGACAAGTAAGCTGATTATCCCATCATCCTGTCAATTCGGTCGATTGCAATCGCCCGGGCGGCGCTGTGGCGCCGTCCGGGCTATCGTTGCACATTGGCGGAATGGGGTTTTCTTCAGAATTCACCTTGGACGGCAGCCCAAATGAAGAAAACCCCATTGCGCGCGGTGCCGAAGAAGGCCGTGCTCATGCGAAAATGAAAAAGGTTGTGAAAAGAGCATGCTGAAATACTCCCTGAAGAGGCTGTCCTCCTCGTTTCTGACGCTGCTGATCATCATTTCGGTGGTCTTTATTCTGCTGCGCCAGATGCCGATCGAGGGCTATTTTGACAACTTCGAGAAGGCGGACGCCGCAATGATCCAGGCCAAGCTCAACCAGCTCGGCCTCAACGATCCGATTCCCGTGCAGCTGTGGAACTTCCTCAAGGACCTTGTGCACGGCGATCTGGGCACCTCCGCCCGTTACAGCGTGGGCGCGCCGATCTCCGGCATCATCGCCAAGAAGGCCCCGCTGTCCATCAAGCTCGGCGTGCTCTCCATGGCGCTGTCGCTGGTGATGGGCATCCCGCTGGGCGCGGCCATGGCCAAGGGCAAGGGAAGGTTCTGGGACAAGTTCGGCACGGTGTACATCGTGTTCATCAACGCGGTGCCTGCGGCGGTGTACCACATCTTCATCCAGCTCTACGGCACCAGCTTCATGGGCATCCCCATGCTCTTTGACGAGAACAACCTGGTCACCTGGATTCTGCCGGTGTTCTCCATGTCCCTGGGCAACACGGCGTATTACGCGATGTGGCTGCGCCGCTACATGGTGGACGAGCTGAACAAGGACTACGTCCGCCTGGCGCGCGCCAAGGGCGTCTCCGGCAAGAGCATCATGATGAAGCACGTGCTGCGCAACGCGTTCGTGCCGATGATTCAGTACATCCCGACCTCGCTGCTCTACACCGTCTGCGGCTCCATCTACATCGAATCGCTCTACTCCATTCCGGGCATGGGCGGCCTGCTGGTGGACGTCATCGGTCGGCAGGACAACCCGATGGTGCAGGCCATCGTCATCATTTACAGCTGTATCGGCATCGTTGGTCTGCTGCTGGGCGACCTGCTCATGGGCCTGATCGATCCGCGCATCAGCTTTGTGAAGAAGGAAGGTGCGCGCTGATATGCTGAGCATCAAGGAAAGCAAGAGCAAAAAGCTGGAGGCCGCGCTGGAGGCGCAGCTCGCCAGGGAGCTGGAGGCGGAGCAGGAGGTCAATGAGGACGAGCTGTTCGTGCAGGCGCAGTACGATGAGGCGGCGGGCGAAAAGACCGGCTACTCCAATTACTCCTACTGGCGCTCCACGCTGCAGGTGTTTCTCAAGAACAAGGTGGCGGTGTTCCTGCTGTTCGTGCTGGCGGCGCTGCTGCTGTTCACGTTCATCCAGCCGTACCTGCCGGGCCAGTACCCGGCCAACCAGATCAACAACAACCCGCAGACCGGCAAGCAGCTGTCCAACCTCTCGCCGAGCCTGACGACCGTGCTGGTCACCGCGCCGCAGGGCACGGCGCTGAATGCCGCGCCCGTCAAGGACGCCGCGGGCTGGTACGCGGTTGACAACGTCCTGGAAACCCTGCAGGCCCGCACGAAGTTCACGATCGTCGAGTACGGCGGAACGTGGTGCAAAATCGAGTACAAGGGCAAGACCGGCTACGTCAAGAACAACTTCCAGACGAAGCTGAAGCTGCCGGACGATCCGACGGCCACGCCGTACGAGAGCCGCTCCAACTTCAAGCTGGAGATGTACATGGAGCCGGAGGACTACACCAACAACGGCACCGCCCTTTATGTGGAGGAGCGCCTGCTGACCATCGCGGAGGACGGCACGGCGGCCACCTGCGCCGAGGCCGAGCTGCGCGTGCTGCCCAGCGAGCATGCCTTCTGGTTCGGCACCAACAACATCGGCCAGGACCTCTGGGCCCGCGTGTGGAGCGGCACCCGCACCAGCCTGCTGATCGGCTTCATCGTCGCGCTGGTGGAGGCGGTCGTCGGCATCACCGTCGGCGTGCTCTGGGGCTATGTGCGCAGGCTCGACCGCATCCTCACCGAGATCTACAACGTGGTGGACAACATTCCCCAGACGATCATCCTGATCCTGATCTCCTACATCCTGCGCCCAGGCTTTGGCACGCTGGTGTTCGCCATGAGCCTGACCTGCTGGCTGGGCATGGCGCGCTTCATCCGCAACCAGATCGTCATCATCCGCGACCGCGACTACAACCTCGCCTCCCGCTGCCTGGGCACGGGCACAGCGCGCATCATCGCCCGCAACCTGCTGCCGTATCTGGTCTCGGTCATCATGCTGCGCCTGGCGCTGTCCATCCCCGGCGCGATCGGCAACGAGGTGTTCATCACCTATATCGGCCTGGGCCTGCCGGTGGACATGCCGTCCCTAGGCAACCTGATCAACGAGGGCCGCAAGCTCGTCACCTCCGAGACGCTGCGCTATCAGCTCATCTTCCCGGCGATCGTGCTGTCCGTCGTGACCATTTCCTTTTACATCATCGGCAACGCCTTCGCGGACGCCGCCGATCCCAAGAACCACATGTACAAGTCCTGAGGAGGCTGAATCGGCATGGAAGAAAGAGAGACTGTCCTTTCGGTCCGCGATCTGAACATCAAATTCAGCCTGCGCGGCCGCACGCTGCACGCCATCCGCGACGTGTCGCTGGACCTGTACAAGGGCGAGAGCCTGGCGATCGTCGGCGAGTCCGGCTCCGGCAAGTCTGTCTTCGTCAAGAGCTTCATGGGCCTGCTCGACGCGAACGGCTGGGTGGACAGCGGCGAAATCCTCTATGGCGGCGAGGATCTGACGAAATTCACCACCGAGAAGCAGTGGCTGCGGGTGCGCGGCAAGCAGATCGCCATGGTCCTGCAGGACCCGATGACGAGCCTCAACCCGCTCAAAACCATCGGCGCGCAGATCATGGAGGCCATCGAGCTGCACCAGAACCTGCACGGCGAGGCCGCGCGCAGGGAAATGCTCTCCGTGCTCACCGACGTGGGCATCAGCGAGCCGGAGCGCCGCGCGAAGCAGTATCCGCACGAGTTCTCCGGCGGCATGCGCCAGCGCGTGGTCATCGCCATCGCCGTGGCCTGCCGCCCGCAGATCCTCATCTGCGACGAGCCGACGACCGCGCTGGACGTGACCATTCAGGCGCAGATCCTCGACCTGATCCGCAGCCTCAAGGACAAGTACAACCTGACCACCGTCTATATCACGCACGACCTGGGCGTCGTCGCCAACGTGGCGGACCGCATCGCGGTCATGTACGCGGGCGACATCGTGGAGATCGGCCTGTGCGAGGAGGTCTTTTATGATCCCAAGCACCCGTATACCTGGGCGCTGCTCAGCTCCCTGCCGCAGCTGGGCGTGAAGGGCGAAAAGCTGTATTCCATCCACGGCACGCCGCCCAACCTCTTTGGCGAGGTGAAGGGCGACGCGTTCGCTCCGCGCAACCCGCAGGCGCTGAAGATCGACTTTGTGAAGCGCCCGCCGTACTTCAAGGTTTCGGAAACGCACAAGGCGCGCACCTGGCTGCTGGACCCGCGCGCGCCGAAGATCGAGCCGCCGGAGGCCGTCCGCAAGCTGGCAACGGAAGGAGTGAAGGGCTATGCCTGACAACAGAGAGCTCCTTCTCTCGGTGAGGAACATGTCCATCTGCTTTGGCAAGGGCAAGCACCTGTTCAAGGCCGTGGACAACGTGAGCTTTGATATCTACAAGGGCGAGACGTTCGGCCTGGTCGGCGAGTCCGGCTCCGGCAAGACGACCATCGGCCGCGCGATCATCCGCATCAATCCGACGACCTCCGGCGAGGTCATCTTCAAGGGCGAGAGGATCAACGGCAGAATCAGCAGGGAGCTGGACCGCCGCGTCACCCGCGAGATTCAGATGATCTTCCAGGACCCGATGGCGTCCCTGAACGAGCGCGCGAAGGTCGATTACATCGTCTCCGAGGGCCTGCTGAATGGCGAGAAGCTGCCGGAGGCGGAGCGCAAGGCGCGCGTGGAAAAGGCGCTTTCTGAGGTTGGCCTGCTGCCGGAGTTCGCCAGCCGCTTCCCGCATGAGTTTTCCGGCGGCCAGCGCCAGCGCATCGGCGTGGCCCGTGCGCTCATCATGCAGCCGGACTTCATCATCGCGGACGAGCCGATCTCCGCGCTGGACGTGTCCATCCGCGCGCAGGTGCTCAACCTGCTCAGCGACCTGCAGAAGGAGCGCGGCCTGACCTACCTGTTCATCTCGCACGACCTGTCGGTCATGCGCTTCATCTGCGACCGCATCGCGGTCATCCACAAGGGCGTGCTGGTGGAGCTGGCGCAGACGGAGCAGCTCTTTGCCCATCCGCTGCACCCGTATACCCGCGCGCTGCTTTCGGCCATTCCGCTGCCGGACCCGGCCCGCGAGAAGAACAAGAAGCTCGAGGTCTATGATCCCACGCAGCACGACTACTCCGTCGACAAGCCCTCCTGGGTGGAGATCGAGGAGGGCCACATGATCTGGGGCAACGAAAAGGAAATTGGGAAGTATCGCGAAATGCTCAGGGCGTAATGTCAGGGAGCTGCCGTATGAGACAGCGGCAGCTCCTTTTGTCTGAGTTTGCTCCCCCAATCTCCCTGATTTGCTCTTGTTTGGAGGGATTCATTTGCAGCTATCCTACGAAGAGGCGGTTTCCCGCTGCTGGGCGGAGGTCGATCTGTCGCAGCTGGCGCAAAACTACCGCAATGCGCTTTCGCATCTGCGCGGCGGCGCGCAGCTCATCTGCGTGCTCAAGGCGGACGCGTATGGCCTGGGCGCAAAGGCGGTCGCCAGGCGGCTGGGACAGGAGGGGCAGCGCTATTTTGCCGTGGCCTCCTACAACGAGGCGGCGCAGATATGCCGTGCGTTGCCCGAGGCCGAGGTGCTGATCCTCGGCCTGTGCGGGCAGGCGCAGCTGGTGCAGGCGATCCGAAGCGGCATGCTGATCACGGTGTTCACAGCGGCGTACGCGCAGCGCGTGATCGCCGCGGCGAAGGAAGCGGGCAGGCCGGCGCGCGTGCATGTGAAGATCGAGACCGGCCTCAACCGCATCGGCCTGCTGCCTCAGGACGCGCCGGCCGTCGTGCAGGCCATGCAGGAGAGCGGCTGGGCGGCGATCGAGGGCCTGTTCACGCACCTGGCGCTGCGCGATACGGCGAGCGACCGGGTGCAGCTTGAGCGCCTGACCGGCGTGCGCGACGCGCTGGCCGCGCGCGGCATCCGCATCCCGATGGTGCACGCGCTGGACAGCATCGGCATGGTGCGCTATCCCGATGACCAGATGGACGCAGTGCGCACCGGCGCGTGGCTGTATGGCGTCTATCCGCGCGGCTATGCGCATCCCGAGGAGAGCCGGCTGGCGATGACGGTGAAGACGCGCATTGCGCAGCTGCACCGCGTCGGCGCAGGCGAGTGCCTGGGCTATGACGAGACGCATCCCGTCGCGCGCGACAGCGTGGTGGCGACGCTCTCCGCGGGCTATGTCGACGGCTACCCGCGCCAGAACAGCCGCGGCGAGGTCGAGATCCGCGGCAGGCGCGCGCCGGTCGTGGGCCTGGTGTGCATGGATCAGATGATGGTGGACGTGACGGACATTCCCGAGGCGCAGGAGGGCGACGAGGTGATCCTGCTGGGCGGAGGCATCGGCGTGGACGAGTACGCCGAGTGGGCAGGCCTCAACCGCAACGAGTCCCTGGCCCGCACGGGCAGGCGCGTGCCGAGGGTGTATCTGGAGAACGGACAGGTCGTCGGCGTGACGGAAGCGATGGAGTGAGGGACGACAGGGTACGTTAGGGCTGCCGCCCTAAGACCTGCCTGAGGGATTTTATCCCTCAGACTCCCTTCTTCGCTTCGCGGCGGCATGAATGAATTGGGCGGAGGACAAGATGGACGATCGTGAATTGAGGGCGCTGGTGGAGGCGCAGAGGGACTGGATGGTGGACATCCGCCGCAGGCTCCACAGGATTCCCGAGAAGGGCTTTGCGGAGGTCAAGACGCAGAAGGTCATCATGGAGACGCTGGATGCGCTGGGCATTCCGTACACGACGGAGCGCACCTGGGTCGTCGGCGTGATTGAGGGCAGGCTGCCGGGCGGGGTGGTCGCCCTGCGCGCGGACATGGACGCGCTGCCGATCGAGGAGCCGGAGGGACTGCCCTTCCGCTCGGAGCATCCGGGCATGATGCACGCCTGCGGCCACGATGCGCACATGACGATGGTGCTGGGCGCGGCGAAGGTGCTGATGGAGATGCGGGACCGCCTGCCGGGCACGGTGAAGCTGCTGTTCCAGCCGGCGGAGGAGACGGACGGCGGCGCGGAGCCGATGGTGGAGCGCGGCGTGCTGGAAAACCCGCACGTCGATCGCGTGTACGGCCTGCACGTCCAGCCGTATCTGCCGGTGGGCGTGATCGAGACGCGCGCGAGCACGCTGAACGCCTCGACAGACGAGGTGGTGCTGACGATCCACGGCCGCTCGAGCCACGGCGCATATCCCGAGAGCGGTGCGGACGCGATCGTCTGTGCGGCGCAGGTGATCACGAGCCTGCAGACGCTGGTCTCGCGCAACGTTTCGCCGCTGGCCAGCGCGGTGCTGAGCCTGGGCATGATCTCCGGCGGCACGGCGGGCAACATCATCTGCGACAGGGTGACGATGCGCGGCACGCTGCGCACGGCGAACAGCGAAATCCGTGCCATGATGAAGCGGCGCATCGCGGAGACGGCAAGCGGCGTGGCGTCGGCCATGGGCTGCACGGCGGAGGTGTGCATCCATTCCGGCTATGCGGCGCTGGTGAACGACGGGGCGGAGGCCGGGCGCGTGATGCGCGTGGGCGCGCGCCTGCTGGGCGAGGAGAACGTGATGCAGAAGGCCGCGCCGAGCATGGGCGGCGAGGATTTTTCCTTCTTCTGCGACCGCGTGCCGGGCGCGTTCTTTCACCTGGGCTGCGTGAAGAAGGAGGACATGCCCGCGCCGCTGCTGCACAGCCGCGATTTTCATCTCGATGAGGACTGCCTGACCGTCGGCGCGATGATGCACGTCGCGCTCGTGCTGGACGGCCAGTGAGGAGGCGCCTATGCGTTACGGCAGGAGACTGAGACAGGGCGACACCATCGGCTTCATCGCGCCGTCCGGCGCGGTGCGCACAGAGGGCGCGATCGAGCGCGCCGTGGCCGAGGCGGAAAAGGCGGGCTTCCGCGTGAAGCTGGGCGAGAGCTGCGGCCAAAAATACGGCTATCTTTCCGGCACGGACGAGGTGCGTGCGCGCGACGTGAACCGCATGTTCCTCGACGATGAGGTGGATGCGATCATGTGCGTGCGCGGCGGCTACGGCACCACGCGCATGCTGGACCGGCTCGACTATGCGGCCATCGCCGCGCATCCCAAGGTCTTCATGGGCTTCAGCGACATCACGGCGATGCACATCGCCATGCTGCAGAGGACGGAGCTGGTGACGTTCCACGGCCCGATGGCGACGGCGGACTGGACGGAGGGGATGCATCCCTTCAGCTTCGCGTCGATGATGCAGGCGGTCGGCGCGGCGGAGCCGATGGGCGCGCTTCAAAACGCGCCGGACTATCCCGTGCGAAAGACCGTGAATCCGGGGCGGGCGGAGGGCCGGCTGGTCGGCGGCAACCTGACGCTGATTGCCAGCCTGCTGGGCACGCCGTACGAGCTGGACACGCGGGGCCGAATCCTCTTCATCGAGGAGATCGGCGAGCATACCTACTGCGTGGACCGGATGCTCACGCAGCTGCGCCTGGCCGGCAAGTTTGAGGACTGCGCCGGCGTGGTCTTCGGCGATTTCAACAACTGCGAGATTGAATATGAGCAGTTCGGGCTGACGCTTGAGGAGATCATTCGCGACGTCGTCGCGCCCTGCGGGAGGCCCGTCTTCACCGGATTGCAGAGCGGCCACTGCACGCCCAAGCTGACGCTGCCGCTCGGCGTGCGCTGCCGCATGGATGCGGACGCGTGCAGCCTTCATGTGCTGGAGGCGGCGGTGCGGGCGTGATGCGGGCTCTGCTGTAAAAAGCCGGATGATGCATTGACAATGCCAGGCGCAGCCTGTATAAAGGATGACAGATGGAAGCGCGGGTTTCCTGAATCAGGCTGAGCATCCTGAATTCGGCGGAATCACGAAAGACAATCCGGAGATCACCACGTTGATTGCCGGCGGGGAAGGAAGACAGCATGTCATTTGTGTCAGGGGCATTCTTCATTTTTCTGTTCACGGGGCTCATCCTCTATTATCTGTGCCCCAAAAGGGTACAGTGGGTGGTCCTGCTCGGCCTGAGCCTGGTCTTCTATTGCTGGGGCGGCGTCACGCAGGTCGCCTATGTGCTCTTCACCTCGGCCACCGTCTGGGCGGGCGCAAGGGTGCTGGAGCAGATGGAAGACAGCCTCAAGGCTGAGTTGAAGGCAAAGAAGGCTCTGCTCAGCGCGGAGGAGAAAAAGGCCCTGAAGGCAAAAGCCAAAAGGAAAAAGCAGCGCGTCTTCTGGGGCGTGCTGCTGGCAAACCTGGGCATTCTGGCTGTGATCAAGTACTACAACTTCACGGCGGAGCTTGTCCTTTCAGCCATGGGCCGCGGGGTCTCCGGCTTTCAAAAGGTCAGCTTTCTGGTGCCGCTGGGCATATCGTTCTATACATTTCAGGCGGTTTCCTACCTGATTGACGTGTACAACGGCAAATATGCCGCGGAGAAGAATCCGGCGCGGTTCCTGCTGTTTGTCTCCTTCTTTCCGCAGGTGGTCCAGGGCCCGATTGGACGCTATGACAAGCTGGGGGTTCAGCTCAGGGAGGAGCACGCCTTTGCCAGCCGCAATCTGTGGCGCGGCGCGGTGCTGATGCTCTGGGGCTATCTGATGAAGCTGGCGATTGCCGACCGGCTGGGGAGAATCACCGGCGACATCTTTGCCGGCTATGAGCGCTACGGCGGATGCATCGCCGTGATCGGCGTGCTGTTTTATGCGGTTCAGCTGTACATGGATTTCGCCGGCGGCATCAACATTGTGACCGGCGCGGCGGAGATGTTCGGCATCCGCCTTGCGCCGAATTTCAAGCGGCCCTATTTTGCGGCCTCGATGGGCGATTTCTGGCACCGCTGGCACATCAGCCTCGGCGACTGGATGCGGGACTACCTGTTCTATCCGCTGGCCATGTCTCGGCCCATGATGGCGATGAGCAAAAGGCTGAAGAAAAAAAGCCTGTACCTGTCCAGAACGCTGCCGGCCATCGTCGGCAACCTCGTGGTGTTCTTCGTGGTCGGCGTCTGGCATGGCGCACAGATGAGCTATATCCTCTGGGGCCTGTACAACGGCGTCGTGCTGGCGCTGAGCGCTGCGTTTGCGCCGGCGTTCAAGGCGTTCGGCGCGAAGTTCCCGAAGCTGACGGCCTCCGGCTTCTGGCATGTGTTTCGCGTGATCCGCACGTTTGTCGTGGTCTGCATCGGCTACTTTTTTGACCGCGCGCCGACGGTGACGGGCGCGCTCAAAATGATCCATCGCGCGATCCGTTATCCGATGCTTCACCAGATGACGGATGGCACCTGGTATGCGCTCCGTCCGCGCAAGGAGATCGGCGAATGGATGATCGGGCTGCTGCTGCTCGTCTTCGCGGTATCGCTCTATCAGGAACGCGTGGGCAGCGTGCGGGACTGGATGGAAAAGCAGCCCAAATGGGTCCGGTGGGCGCTGGCATACGGCCTGCTTTTCCTGATCATCACATTTGCCAGGGCGGATGTTTTGGATGCAGAGGGGTTCATGTATGCGGCTTTTTAAAAGATGGTATGTGCAGCTGGGCTTGTTCCTGGCGGGCTTTGCGGCCCTGGTCTGCCTTGCGGACTTTGTCCTGGTGCCGCTGAGGACGCAGGAACTGGTGTGCTCCTATGATTTCACCCATTCGGAAAACGCGCAAATCGTCGCCATCGGCAATTCCCTGTGCATTGAGCAGATCGATCCCTATCAGCTGGAATACGCGACCGGCAAGCATGCGCTCAACTTTGGCATCTCCGCCTCCAAGGCGCAGAGCCTGGTAGCCATGGCGACCGAGGCCTTCACCGTCCACCGCCCGGAGGTTCTGCTGGTTGTCTATGACCCTGAATGGGACATCGCGCTCAAGGAAGATACCGTAGTCATGGCGAAGCTTTCCCCGCTGCTGAGCACGCTGGAAAACCGGATGCGCTATCTGCTTGATCGGATGGAATGCTCGATTGACGATCTGAACCGGGTTTTCCTGTGGCGCATGGGCATGGAGTGCAGCCCCGGGCAGATTGCAGAGCGCGTCCAATACAAGCTGGGGATCAATCAGAAAGCAATTTATGAGAAAAGGCTGGACAAGATCAATCGGGAGAACAAGATGTACAGAGGACGCGGCTATTATGTCATCCAGGGGGAGCATGACGTCGCTTCGCTGAAGCGATCGTCCCATCGGGTGAGCGCAGAGAAAGAGAAGCCGCTTGACGATCGGGTGGCGGGCTTTTTGAAGAGGGTCAAGGCGCTTTGCGACCAGAATGACTGCAAGATGGTGGTCGTCACGACGCCGATGATGCGTGACAACGTGCTCTCTGACGGCCGCGCGCGTTCCTCGATGGAAGCGATGAAGGCGTTCGGCCGGGAGGAGGGCATTGCGTATCTGAACTTCACCTATGCGCAGGGAAAAAGCATGCCGGACCTCACGGGACACTATCGCGACGGCTACAATCATCTGGACGCGGAGGGACTTGAGCTGTTCAATGCGTCCTTTGCGCAGACCATGAAGGCATTCCTGGACGGCGAGGATGTCATGGACCGGCTGATGACCGAGGAGGAATGGCTCGCCTCGATTGACCGGGTGACGGATGTGTGGATGACCCGAAAGGAGCGGGGAAGCCAGCGCGTCTATACGGCGCATGCGCTCTGCGGCACGAAGGTCAGCTGCGAGTATCGGTTCGCTCTGGTGGATGCGGATGGAAATGAGACGATTCTGCAGGATTACGCGAAAAGCAGGGAGGTGAGGGTGGAGCAGGCAAGCCGAGCAGACGCCGTGAAGGTCTATGTGAGGAATGGCGCGAATCCGGAGCAGCCTGCGCTGTCCTGCGTATATGAATGACGGAATACCCGCTGCAAAGCATGCGCAGCAAACATGAAGGAGGAACCTGTATGACCCATATTGCGATCCTTGGCGCGGGAAAAATCGCGCTGGCCATGGCAAAAACCCTGCGCGGCATGAAGGCGCAGGGCGAACCGGTCTGCCTGTATGCCGTAGCGGCAAGAGAGCTCTCCAGAGCGCAGGCCTTCTGCGCACAAGAGGGCTTTGAGGTGGCCTACGGCAGCTACGAGGAGATGCTCCGCGACCCGAAGGTGGATCTGGTGTATATCGCCACGCCGCACGCCTGTCACGCCGAGCAGATGAAGCTGTGCATCGAGCACGGCAAGGCCGTCCTGTGCGAAAAGAGCTTTACGGCCAATGCACAGCAGGCGCGCGAGGTGCTGACGCTGGCGAAGCAGCGCGGCGTGCTCGTCACCGAAGCCATCTGGACGCGCTACATGCCCTCGCTGGATATGCTGCGGGAGATCATCGCAAGCGGCGCGCTGGGCGATATCAGGATGCTTTCCGCCAGCCTGTTTTACCCCATTGAGCACGTGGAGCGGTTGATCAATTCCTGGCTGGCAGGCGGCGCGCTGCTGGATGTGGGCGTGTACCCGCTCAACTTCGCCTGCATGATCTTCGGCAGCGATCCCGTCCGCATGGACAGCAGCGTGCAGATGACCGATGCCGGGGTGGATGCTCAGGAGAGCTTCACCCTGCACTATGCGGATGGGCGCATGGCGGTGCTCTCCTCGGGCATGGGCTCGCGCTGCGACCGCCGCTGCCTCATCAGCGGAACCAAAGGCTACATCGTCGCCGACAACGTCAACAACATCCATCGGATTGAGCTGTATACCGACGCCGATGGCTTCGCGCAGCCGAAGGTCTATCCGGTGCCCGAGCAGATCACGGGCTATGAGTATGAGGTGCGCGCCTGCATGAGGGCGCTTCAGAACGGCGAACTCGAATGCCCGCAGATGCCCCACAGCGAGACCATCCGCGTGATGGAGCTCATGGATGCGCTGCGCGCACAGTGGGGCATGAAGTATCCGTTTGAAGCGTGAGCATGCGATGAATACCGGCGCGGAGACTGCCCGGTAAGCTGCCGTGCGTCAAACAATGACAACCATTGCCACCAGCCCAAGCGAATATTCCCATTTGCGCGAATCATACTAGGAGAGCCGACACAAAGCAGATCAGAAGGAGGCGGCATTCGTGCGAGCAACGGGCATCGTTCGTCGCATCGACGAACTGGGCAGAGTGGTGATTCCCAAGGAAATACGGCGAACCCTCCGTATTCGGGAAGGCGACCCGCTGGAAATCTATACGGATAAGGACGGAGAGGTGATCCTCAAGAAGTATTCGCCGATCGGGGAGATTTCAAACTTCGCAAAGGACTATACCGAATCGCTGTTTCGGTCGCTGGGGCACATCGCGTGCATCACGGACAAGGACATGATCGTCTCGGCCAGCGGTGTTTCGCGCAAGGAGCTTTGGGAGAAGCCGATCAGCCGGGATCTGGAGCAGGCGATCCAGAGCCGTCAGGTGGTCACGGCCAACCGAGGCAGCGGCACGCGTCTGGTGCCGGTGACCAACGAGGAGGACGCGCAGGCGTACACGGCGCAGGTCATCTGCCCGATCATCGCGGACGGCGAGTCGATCGGCGCGGTGGTGCTCCTGTCGCGCGAGCCTGCGGCCAAGATGGGCGATACGGAGCTCAAGGTCGCGGAGACGACGGCCAGCATCGTCGGCCGGCAGATGGAGCAATAAGTGCATGATAAAAGGATCGCAGCGGCGGTCCTTTTTCTGATTGTACGCGAAATGGCGTAAACGGCTGCACAGCGGACACGCCCCGCTTTTCTGATGGCATGAAGGGCGGAAGCGGTTCGGCAGGACACGAAGAACAAAGCGTTGTGTTTTGGGTTGAAGAATCAGGAGATTTGTGTATAATGGACATAGAGTATGCGTACGGAAAGGAATTCGTGAGCACCATGAAAGGCATCATTCTGGCCGGCGGCGCCGGTACCCGGCTCTACCCGCTGACGATGGTGACGAGCAAGCAGCTTCTGCCCGTCTACGACAAGCCCATGATCTATTATCCGCTCTCCACGCTCATGCTGGCGGGCATCAGGGAGATCCTCATCATCTCCACGCCGGAGGACACCCCGCGCTTTGAGCATCTGCTGGGCGACGGCAGTCAGTTCGGCGTCAGCTTCAGCTATGTCGTGCAGCCAAGCCCGGACGGCCTGGCGCAGGCCTTCCTGCTGGGCGAGGAATTCATCGGCGGCGACGCCTGCGCGATGGTGCTGGGCGACAACATCTTCTATGGCAACGGCTTTTCCAGGATTCTGCGCGCGGCTGCGGAAAACGCCGAGCAAAACGCTCGCGCGACGGTGTTCGGCTATTATGTGACCGATCCCGGGCGCTTCGGCGTGGTCGAATTTGACGCGGATGGCCATGTGATCTCCGTGGAGGAGAAGCCGGAGAACCCAAAGAGCAATTACGCGGTCACCGGGCTGTACTTCTATCCCGGCGACGTCAGCAGGCGGGCGAAGGATGTGAAGCCGTCTGCGCGCGGCGAGCTGGAAATCACGACGCTCAACGCCATGTATCTGGAAGACGGCGCGCTGGACGTGCGGCTGCTGGGCAGGGGCTTTGCCTGGCTGGATACCGGCACGATGGACAGCCTCGTGGATGCAGCGGATTTTGTGCGCATGGTGGAAAAGCGCCAGGGCATCAAGATCAGCGCGCCGGAGGAGATCGCCTACAAAAATGGCTGGATCACGAAGGAAAAGCTGCTGGGGAGCGCCGATCGCTACGGCAAGAGCCCGTACGGCGCGCACCTCAGGGCGGTTGCGGAAGGGAGACTGCGTTACTGATGAAGCGAATTGATACGAAGCTGCCGGGCGTGTGCATCGTCGAGCCGCAGGTGTTCGGCGATCATCGCGGGTATTTCATGGAGACGTATTCCACGAAGGCGTTTGCGGAGATCGGCATCACGAATGAATTCGTGCAGGATAATCAGTCCTTCACGGCCAGGAAGGGCACGCTGCGCGGCATCCATTTCCAGAATGCGCCCATGGCGCAGGCGAAGCTGGTGCGCGTGACGCGCGGCGCGGTGCTCGACGTGGCGGTCGATCTGCGCCGCGGCAGCCCGACCTATAAGCAGTGGGTCGCGGTGGAGCTGTCCGCGGAGAACAAGCGCATGCTGTTCATCCCGCGCGGTTTTGGCCACGGCTTTGTGACACTCACGGACGACGTGGAGTTCTGCTACAAGGTCGACAACCTGTATGCCAGAGAGTGTGACCGCGGCATCCGCTTCAACGACCCGGCCATCGGCGTGGCATGGGGCGTGGAAAGCCCGATTCTCTCAAGCAAGGACATGACCTCCCCAATGCTTGCGGATTCGGACTGCAATTTTACATACGAGGAATGAAAGCGGCGGCTTGAGCAGCCGCGAACGTCTCCTCACGACTTACGGAGGAACATGATGACCATCATCGTCACCGGCGGCGCCGGCTTTATTGGCTCCAACTTCATCTTTCACATGCTGGACAAGTATCCGGCGTACCGCATCGTCTGCCTGGACAAGCTGACCTATGCGGGCAATCTTTCGACGCTCAGGCCCGTGATGGACAGGGCGAACTTCCGCTTTGTGAAGGCGGATATCTGCGACCGCGAGGCGGTGAACCGGCTCTTTGAGGAGGAGCATCCGGATATCGTCGTGAACTTCGCGGCGGAAAGCCATGTGGATCGCTCCATTGAGGACCCGGGCGTGTTTCTGCAGACCAACATCATGGGCACGCAGGTGCTCATGGATGCCTGCCGCAAATACGGCATCGCGCGCTATCACCAGGTGTCCACCGACGAGGTCTACGGCGATCTACCGCTGGACCGCCCGGATCTGTTCTTTACCGAGGAGACCCCGATTCACACCAGCAGTCCGTATTCCAGCTCCAAGGCAGGCGCTGACCTGCTCGTGCTGGCGTATTACCGCACCTATGGCCTACCGGTGACGATCTCCCGCTGCTCCAACAACTACGGCCCGTATCACTTCCCGGAGAAGCTGATCCCCCTGATGATTGCCAACTGCCTGAATGACAAGCTGCTGCCGGTCTACGGCAAGGGCGAGAATGTGCGCGACTGGCTGTACGTCGAGGACCACTGCAAGGCGATTGACCTGATCATCCATAAAGGCCGCGTGGGCGAGGTCTACAACATCGGCGGCCACAACGAGATGCGCAACATCGACATCGTGAAGCTGATCTGCAAAACGCTGGGCAAGCCGGAATCCCTGATCACCTATGTCACCGACCGCAAGGGCCACGACATGCGCTACGCGATCGATCCGACGAAGATTCACAGCGAGCTGGGCTGGCTGCCGGAGACCAAGTTCGCCGACGGCATTCAGAAGACGATCGCCTGGTATCTGGACAACCGCGGCTGGTGGGAGGAGATCATCTCCGGCGAGTACCAGAACTACTACGAGAAGATGTACGGAAACAGGTGAGGAATGGAGGGAACGTTAGGGCTGCCGCCCTAAAACCTGCCTGAGGGACTTGCCCCTCAGACTCCCTTCTTCGCTTCGCGGCAGTTTGAAGATGCCGTGAGGGAAAGGACTTGAATGATGAAGGTATTGGTCACCGGCGTCTGCGGCCAGCTGGGCCACGACGTCGTCAACGAGCTGGCAGGTCGCGGCCATGAAGCCATCGGCAGCGACATCACCCCCGCATACAGCGGCGCAGCGGATGGCACGGAGGTGACGCGCGCGCCGTATGTGCAGCTGGACATCACCGATGCCGGGGCGGTTTCGCGCGTGCTCGGCGAGGCCAGGCCTGACGCGGTGATTCACTGCGCGGCCTGGACGGCAGTGGACGCAGCCGAGGACAACGAGGACAGGGTGCGCGCCATCAACGCGGGCGGCACGGAGCACATTGCCAGGGCCTGCCGGGCGACCGGCGCGAAGATGATGTACCTCTCGACAGACTATGTCTTTGACGGCCGGGGCGAGACGCCGTGGGAGCCGGACTGCAGGGACTATGCGCCGCTCTCCGTCTACGGCCGCACGAAGCTGGAGGGCGAGCAGGCGGTCGCCTCGCTGCTCAGCGCGTATTTCATCGTGCGCATCGCGTGGGTCTTCGGCGTGAATGGCAAGAACTTTATCAAAACGATGCTCAGCCTCGGGCAGAAGCACGAGCGCCTGCGCGTGGTTTGCGATCAGATCGGCACGCCGACGTACACCCTGGACCTGGCGCGCCTGCTGGTCGACATGATCGAAACCGACAAGTACGGCTATTATCACGCGACCAACGAGGGCGGCTACATCTCCTGGGCGGACTTCGCGAAGGAAATCTTCCGCCAGGCGGGCATGCCGACGAAGGTGGTGCCGGTGACCACAAGCGAGTATGGCCTCTCGCGGGCGGCGCGGCCGTACAACAGCCGGCTCGACAAGACAAAGCTCGTGGAGAGCGGTTTTGCGCCGCTGCCGGACTGGCGGGACGCGCTGAGCCGGTATCTCAGGGAAATCGGCTGCATGGCCGACAAAGCGCTGTAAAGCCTGAGGCGCTGTACCTGGGACCGCTGCCCTGCAGAAGGATTTGCATAACAAACTCCATGCACAGAAGTGCACGACGAAGAATGAAAAGAAAG
>JBJEUH010000020.1:0-2005 GCA_051883735.1 Candidatus Ventricola sp. | reverse complement strand
CACAATTTGAAGCATGGAAAAGGGGCCATCAAGTTTTTGGCTTGACAGCCCCTTCGTGTTTTTTCGCTTTTGGCGGTTATACGTCATACACGCTCTGCGTGGGCTCGTAGTCGGAGCGGTAGGCGATGATCCTGCCGAACTCGTTCTGGGCGGCGATGCGCAGCATGTCGTCCTGCGTGCAGTGCACGCCGTAGCGGACCTTCTGCGCGGTGCCGGCGCGCAGCATCAGCGCGGCGTAGGTCTGGGGCTCGACGGTGCCGGTGAAGATCACGCGCGTGCCGTATGTGAGCAGCTCGTCCGCCAGGCGATGGCTGCCGGGCGCGTCGAGCTGCGGGTCGCTCAGGAAGTACACGCCCAGCGCCACAAAGTCCGGATACGGGCGCACGAGCACGCCGGCCAGCATGTCCAGCGCGCTGGGCTTGACCCACATGGCGGAGGCGTCCAGGTGGTTGATCTCGTTGATGAAGTGCTCGTCGCCGAAGATGCAGGCGTCGGGCAGGCGCTCGCTGATGTGCGTGAGGATGCCCAGGCCGCGGCCATACTTGGGCACGGGCAGCAGCACCGGACGGCCGTCGTCCAGCGCCTCGCGGATCAGGCCCATCAGCACGTCGACGTGATCGGCACGCACGTTGCTGCCCGTCTGATGGCCGTAATCGCAGTCCAGCACGGCCAGGTCGGCCTTGATCCCCACGATGGGATCGGCCATGTGCACGCGCGCGGAGGTGTAGTAGTCGCCGGAGAAGAAGATGGTGCGGCCGCCCTCGCTGATGGAGAACCAGGCGCTGCCGGAGCAATGGCCGCTGCGGCCCCAGATGAGCGAGATGCCGCCGGGCAGCTCCGCCGCCGTGTAGGGCAGGCACAGGCCCTCGAGGATGACCGGCTGGTCGATCGGCGCGGTGAGCTGGCGCGCGGTCTCCGTCGTGGTGACGACGCGGCCATGGAAGCCCATGTTGTACAGATACTCGAGCGCGCCGGACTGGTTTTCGTGCGAGTGGGTCAAAAAGAGGTAGCGTGCGGAGCGGATCTGCTCCGGGGTCAGGTGGGGCAGCTCGTCGCCGGCGTAGCAGCGCTGATAGCCGCAGTCCACGATGAACGAGATCTGGGTGCCCTCAATGAAATAACAGTGGCGCTGCTGGTTACAGGGCTCTCCTGTCAAATAGAGCTTCATGCGTACCTCCTGCATGCGCGCATCCCGCGCGGTATCCCGTCTTATAGGAAATTGCGCCCAAAACGTACAGCGGGCACGGCCCGCCATCCAGAAATCTGAACGAACAAGCATAGTATAGCCGAAAACAATCGGACAGTAAACTCGTCAAAATCCACGAAAGTTCAAATTGTGTTCATATCAGTCCTCATAATGTCCAAAAATGTTCAAAATTCGGAATGTTCCCCTTTTGCCGGGCGCCGATTTCGTGGTAGAATAGGGAAAGGAAACGGGACCGGCAGACGGTCGATTTTTGCATTTGCCGGGAAGAAATGCGGCGGCTTGAACGTCTATATGGGTGAAATGGAAAGGTTTTCCCAGCGCCCCGGAGGGGGCCGACGACGGGATGAGGTGAGAGCATGGGAAAGAGGATCATGCGCATGGCGGTTCTCTGCGCGCTGCTTGCGCTGATGCCGGCGCTGGCGCTGGCGCAGAGCGCGGTGATTGACAACGGCAGCGATCCGGGAAGCCGGCTGAACCTGCGCAGCGCGCCCAGCCGCGACGCGCAGACGGTGGGCAAGTTCGTCAGCGGCACGCGGGTGGAGATCCTGGCCGACGCGGGCGACGGCTGGTCGCAGGTGAAGATCGGCGGCGGGAAGAACGCCGTGACGGGCTACATGATGACGCAGTACCTGCGCAGCGCCAGCAGCGTGGACGCGCGGGAGAGCCGCCAGGTGGCCTCGCCGTACGGCACGCAGTCCGTCGTGCTGCGCGACAGGCCGTCCAATTCCTACGACGCGGTGACGATGCTCATGGTCGGCGAGACGGTGACGGTCATCGGCACGAGCGGCGATTTCTGCT
>JBJEUH010000019.1:29080-40024 GCA_051883735.1 Candidatus Ventricola sp. | reverse complement strand
ATGCGGAGTGCCCGTTACAGGATACTCAGATCCTATAAGGACACTCCGCATGGTCGGAGTGGCGAGATTCGAACTCGCGGCCTCTTGAACCCCATTCAAGCACGCTACCAAACTGCGCTACACCCCGGATGACAGGCGGATGCTGTCAAGCAAAGAACATTATAGCACAACGGGAGGATTTGTCAAGGGCTTTTTTGAGGCGGCTGACGAAGAAATATTACAAAATTATGAAGTGCGTAACAATTAGCGTTGACAACCGGTGGTCGCTTCTATATAATGAGAACGATGAACGGTCCTGGCGCTTTCATTGGTCGATGCCCAGCACGATCGAGGAGATCGTCATGCTCTCCGGGTCGATGGTGTACAGGCAGTAGACGTGCTCGTAGGCGCCGTAGCTGTCCCGCGTGTCGGCGGGGTAGGAGCTCGTGGGCGCGAGCAGCGTGACGACGATCTGACCGTTGTTCACATTGATCAGGCCGCGCGGGGGCAGAGCGGTCATCATGCCGTTCTGGTTTTCAAAGTACTCGGCGCAGTAGAGGATCATCTCCTCGTCGGACTGCAGGCCGGTCTGTGCGCCGGTGTTCTGCTTTTCCAGGTACTCGGCGCAGTAGAGCGCCATCTCCTCGTCGGACTGCATGACCGTCTGCTGCGAGGTCTGCGCCGTTTTTCCCACGTCGGTGGGCAGGCGCTCGATCAGCTTTTCCAGCGTGTCGCCGACGCTGACGCCGCGGGGGCCGTCGCTGACGGTCATGCGGCCGCTTTTGCGGATCTGGCTGATCTGCTCGGCGGTGAGATCGGACAGCGAGAACGGTTCGGACGCGCTGTAAGGCAGCGCGGTCGCAACAGGCGCGGACACGGGCGCGCTGTCGGCGAACGGATCGAAGATCAGGATGCAGACCACGAGGCTGAGCAGGACGGCGCCGATGCCGCCTGCAATGCAAAGCGCGGTGATGATGCGCTGCTGTTTTTTCATCTGTTGTTCTTTTCTGCGTCTTTGGGCCATAGGGGATCCCTCCTTTGCTCATGAAGCCAGAACATTATAGCATACTTTGCCTCCCGCGCGCTACTGCCGGGAGGATACGGAGCGTGAATTTATGGAGATGCTGGAGAAGGCCGCTCAGGTGATCGCGGGCATGGGCACGCAGCAGACGATGCTGATCCTGTGCCTTCTGCTGGTGCTGCTGATGCTGGTTGCGCTGGTGCTGCTGCACCGCCGCACGAAGCAGGCGGAGGAGAGCGTGCGCGAGATGAGCCGGGAGATCGCGCAGCAGCTGGCGCAGGCGGACGCGAGGACGCGCGAGGCGAGCCAGCAGACGCAGCGCGAATACAGCGAGGCGATGCAGGCGGTGAACGACAGCGTCGTGCGGATGATGGGCGAGATGACGCGCACGCAGCAGGGCCAGATGGACGCCCTCGGCGGGCAGATGCGCGCGGCGGGCCGCCAGGAGGAGGAGCGCATGGAGCGCATCCGCCAGACGATGGACCGCCGGCTGAGCAGCTATGAGGAGCGCCTGAGCAGCGTGAGCAGGACGCTCGACGACAAGCTCTCCGGCAATGAGGAGCGCATGGAGCGCATGCGCGAGACGCTCGAGGGCGGGCTGACGCGCATCAGCGAGGACAACCGCCGCGAGCTGGAGCAGATGCGTCTCACGGTGGACGAGAAGCTGAACGCGACGGTCGATCAGCGGCTGGAGGCGTCGTTTGCGCAGGTGACGCGCAGGCTGGAGCAGGTGACCAGCAGCCTGAGTGCCATGCAGTCCCTGGCGGGCAGCGTGGACGAGCTCAGCCGCACGCTGGGCGGCGCGCAGCCGCTGGGCGTGTGGGGCGAGATGCAGCTGGGCACGCTGCTGGCCCAGATGCTCGCGCCGGATCAGTACGCGCAGCATGCGCCGGTGCGCCCGGGCGGCGAACCGGCGGCGGACTACGTCGTGGTGATGCCGGGGCAGGGCCACGGGCACACGGTGTATCTGCCGATCGACGCGAGCCTGCCGATGCGCGAGTACACGGAGCTTCGCGCGGCGCTGGAAAACGGCTCGCGCGAGGAGGTGGACAGCGCGCGCGGGCTGCTGGAATCCGCCGTGCGCATGCACGCGCGCCGCATGAGCGAAAAGATGATCGCGCCGCCGTATACGACGGACTACGGCGTGCTGTTTCTGCAAAGCGAGGGGCTGTACGCGGAGGTGCTGCGCATCAGCGGCCTGGCCGAGCGCATCCAAAGCGAGAGCCGCATGGTGATCGCCGGCCCGACGACGTTCGCCGCGCTGCTGCAGAGCCTTCAGATGGGCTTCCGGTCGCTGGCCATCGAGCAGCGGACGGAGGAAATCATGGCGCTGCTCAGCGCCGTGCGCACGGACTTTGGCGGCTTTGCGGGGCTGCTCAGCCGCACGCAGAAGCGCCTGCGCCAGGCGAGCGAGACGATCGAGACGGCGCAGCGCCACAGCGAGAGCATCGCGCGCAGGCTGTCCGACGTGGGCGAGCTGCCCGGCGAGCAGGCCAGGGCGCTGCTGGGCGAGGACACGGCGGAGACGGACAACCCGTTTGACGACGACGATGACAGCTGGGATTGACAAAGAATATGGAAAAGCGTGTCGAGCGCTTTTCTTTTTTTGCGCGCGGCACCGACAGCGGCAAGCCGAAAACGCCTATACAATGATTCCATATTCTGAGCATGAAGGCGGGGATCGTATGGCACAGCGCGCGGCGACGGCGTACGAGGCGATTCGGGAAGAGGAGAAGGAGCGGACGGGCTTTTTGACGGGCATTGACCGGACGCTCAGGAACCGCGGCACGGCGGCGCAGCGCGTGCTGTGCCTGCTGATGATGGCGCTGCTCGCCCCGGCGAACCTGCCGGGCGGCGGCTATGCCTGCCAGGCCGCGATGTTCGCCGTGCTGCTGCGTCAGGGCTTCTGCGTGCCCTCGGCGTTTGCGGGCGTTGCGATCAGCTTTGCGGTCCATTTTGCCTCGGGCAATCTGATGGGCTGCTGGCAGATGGCCGTCTGCGCGCTGCTGTGGCTCTTCAGCGGGCTGTGGGTGCGCCCCGGCAGCCGGATGACCATGGCGGCGGCGGTGCTGCTCGCGCAGCTGTCCGCCGGAGCGCTCACGGGCGCCGCGTCGTGGCTGGACGCGCTGAACCTTTCGCTCACCGCGCTGGCGGGCGCGGGCCTGAGCGCGCTGTATGACGGCGCGGCGCTGGCCGTCTGCCATCGGGACGAGCTGGACGGCGAGACGCGGCCGCTGTGCGTGATGGCGGTGTGTGCGTCGCTGGCGGCGGGCATGCTGCACCTGCCGCACGGCGATATCCTTGCCGGCAGCCTGGCGCTGTACCTGACGCTCGAGCACGCGTATGTCGGCGGCGCGTCGCAGGCGCTTTTGTGCGCGGGCGTGCTGGGCGGCGCGGTCTCGCTGGGCATGGGCAGCGTGAACACCTGCGCGATGCTGCTGTGCGGCGGCTTTCTGGCAGGCGAGATCAAGACGCGCCACAGGAGCCTGTGCCTGCTGCTGATGCTCAGCGGCATGGCGGCGGCCTGCGCGCTGCTGCGCGGCGACCTGGCGGCGATCCGCCTGCTGGTCATCTGCCTGCCGGGCGCGGTGCCGTTTCTCGTGCTCTCCAGCGTGCGGCGCGCGGCGGTGACGGGCCTGATCGAGCGGACGGTGCCGGACGAGATGACGCAGTCCGAGGCGATCGCGGTGCGCTGCGCCTCGATGATCCACGCCTGGGCGCACTTGTATGAGGACACGGCGCAGATGATGCGGGGGCTGAGCGCGCCGGAGGAGGAGAATCCGCTGATCCGGCAGTGCGTGGAGCTGCTGGCCAAGACGAGCACGGCGGCGCATCAGGTGTGCGAGCGCACGCTCAGCGAGATCCGCCCGGACGACGAGGCGTACCGGCGCATCCGCTATGCGCTCGTGCGCGCGGGCATGGAGCAGGTGCGCGTGGCCTATGCGCTGCGGATGGGCGGGCGGATGGAGGCGATGCTGCTCAAGCCCGAGCACATCGCGCCGGTGACGCTGGAAAAGCTGGTGTCCTCCGCGTGCGGCGTGCCGATGCGCGCGTGCGTCCGGGAGGGGATGCTGAGCACGCAGGCGGTGTTTGAGCAGGCGCCGGCGCTGACGCTGGAGATCGGCGCGGCGACGCGCAGCCGCTCCGGCGAGGAGGTGGCGGGCGACAGCTACGTCTCGCGCACGCTGCCGGGCGGGCGGCATGTGCTGGCACTGTCGGACGGCATGGGCAGCGGCGTGAGCGCGATGCAGGAGAGCCACGCGGCGCTGCGCCTGATGGTGGAGAGCCTGCGCGCGGGCTACACGAGGGCGCAGGCGCTGGACGTGGTGAACGCGCTGATGCTCATGTGCACGGGCCGGGAGATGTACGCGACGATGGACCTGTGCGTGTGCGACCTGCACACCGGCGAGACGGCATTTGAAAAGCTGGGCGCGTGCGCGTCGTACGTCGTGCGCGACGGCGAGGTGCGCGCCATCGGCGCGGACACGCTGCCGGTGGGCGTGCTGCCGGATGTGGAATCCAAATCGCTGCGCATGACGCTGCGCCCGGGCGACGTGGTGATCCTGCTGACCGACGGCGTGGCGGGTGCGTATCCCGGCGGGGAGGAGGCGCTGCGCGCGGCGATTGCCAAACTCTACTGGCTGCACCCGCAGGCGGTGGGCGAGCGCCTGATCGGCCAGTGCCTGCAGTCGGGCGAGGCCAGGGACGACATGGCGGTGCTCTGCGCCCGCGTGAGCCGGGCCATTTTGGAATAATCCGCCGATGATGTGCCGGAAGCCGGGGACTTCCGGCGCTTTTTTTGCTTTGTCGGAAATTGTGCAAAAGCCGTGCAGCGGGCGCCGAATGACGTGATTTTGCAAAGCGGTTCGGAAGTGGGAGCGGGCACAGCCCGCTTTTTTGTGCAGAAACCTTGCTATTTTGGACGGGACAAGGTACAATAGAATCTGTATGGACAGGAGTAGACGGATCATGACGGCGGATGAATTTTGCCTGCGCTTATCGAAGGACTGCGGCGTTGCGCCCGGCAGCCATGTGCTGCTGGCCCTCAGCGGCGGCGCGGATTCGGTAGCGCTTTTCTGCCTGCTGCTGGAGGCGCGGCAGCGGATGCCGCTCGCGCTCTCCTGCGCCCATGTGGAGCACGGCATCCGCGGCGAAGCGTCGCTGGCGGACCTGGCGTTTGTCAGGGCGCTGTGCGAGGAGAAGGATGTCCCGCTCTATGCGGCCCATGTGGACGCCCCGGCGTACGCAAGGGCGCACGGCTGCGGGCTGGAGGACGCCGCACGCACGCTGCGCTACGCTTTTTTGAACCAGATGGCGGATGAGACCGGCGCGGACGCGATCGCGCTGGCGCACCACGCCGGGGATCAGGCGGAGACGGTGCTGCTGCACGCGCTGCGCGGCAGCGATATGCGCGGGCTGTGCGCGATGCGCGCGCGCAGCGGACGGCTGATCCGGCCGCTGCTGGGCGTCAGGCCCGACGCGCTGCGCGCCTATCTGGCCTCGATCGGCCAGGCGTTTTGCGAGGACGCGACCAACGCGGACCGGACGTACGCGAGAAACCGCATCCGTCACGACGTGCTGCCGCAGATGGAGCTGGCCGTGCCCGGCGCGGGCGACGCGCTCTGCCGGCTGTCCGGCGCGGCGCAGCGGGACGAGGATTACTTTGACGGACAGATCGATGCGCTGAACCTGCGGATTCTGCCGCTTGTGGACGGCGCTGCGGTCAGAAAGGACGCGCTGACCGGGCTGCATCCGGCGCTCCTGTCGCGCGTGCTGGTGCGGCTGATCCTGCGCGCGGGGATTGCGCCGCAGCGCTCGGAGGCGATCAGCCGGATCATGGACGCGCTGGCGCAGGCGGACGCGGCGGTCAACCTGACGGGCGGCGCGCATGCGGTGATCGGGCGGGCGTATCTGTGTCTGATCCGCGCGGACGCCCCGTGCCCGGATGTGCCGCTGCGCGTGCCGGGCGTGACGGACACGCCCTTCGGGCGGTTTGAGGTGCGCAGCGCGCGATGCGGAGAATGGGGCGACGGCCAAACCGCCCAGAGCATCCCGGCCGGAAGGCTTCTGGATGCGCGCGTGGGCTGCCGCAGGGAAGGCGAGACGATGGTCCCCTTTGGAGGGCGCTCGCCGGTCAAGCTCAAAAAGCTGATGATCGACGCGGGCGTGGAGCGCGCGATGCGCCGCAGCGTGCCGGTGGTGCGCAGCGGCGAGGAGACGCTCTTCGCCGTGGGCCTGCGGCCCGCCGAGGGCTGCCGGGGACATGAAGATGAGGAACGGATGCTCGTGCGGTTCCTGGGGGCCTGGCCCGGCGGGAAGACGGACGGCGATGGATGAAACGGGAGGATGACGTCATCATGGAAAACAGATCAATGTATTCGGATCTCAAGGACGAGCTGCTGCTCACCCGCGAGCAGATTGCCGCGCGCGTCAAGGAGATGGGCAGGCAGATCACCGAGGACTTTCAGGGCAAGGACCTGACCGTCATCTGCATCCTCAAGGGCGCGGTGGTGTTCTTTGTGGACCTGGTGCGCGAGATCGATCTGCCGATGAGCATGGATTTCATGGCGATCTCCAGCTACGGCAGCGCGACCAAGTCCTCCGGCGTGGTGCGCATCATGAAGGATCTGGACAAGCCGGTCAACGGCAGGGACGTGCTGGTCATCGAGGACATCGTGGACTCCGGCATGACGCTGTCCTTCCTGCGCGAGAACCTGCTCAGCCGCGGCGCGGCGAGCCTCAAGATCGCGACGCTGCTGGACAAGCCGGAGCGCCGCCGCGTGCCGCTGCACGTGGACTATTCCGGCTTCACGATTCCGGACGAGTTCGTCGTCGGCTACGGCCTTGACTACGACGAGAAGTACCGCAATCTGCCGGACATCGGCGTGCTCAGGCCCGAGGTCTACGAGAAGTAATCACATCATCACACGCGGCCGGGGCCGCAGGGTTGGAGGTTTCCATTGAAGAAGTCATATAAGGGCTTTCCGGTCTATCTGCTGATCATCCTGGTGGTGTTTGCCGTCGCGCAGATGTTCACCACGTCCATGACCAGCCAGACCGGTACCCGGGTTGCATACAGCGAGCTGCTGGCGTACATCGAGCAGGACAGCATCGAGCAGGCGGCGATCCAGCAGGACGTCGTCTATGCGCGCAAGCGCGGCAGCAGCATCCCCAGGGCGCAGTTTTCCGCCGAGGCGTACGACTATGTCGCCTACGCCAACGGCGACACGTTCGTCGATACCTGCCGCCAGCTGGCGGCCCGCCGCACCGGCGAGCCGGTGGAAAGCATCTCCGAGCTCGATCTGGGCTTTGAGATCACCTATCTGCCCGAGCCCAGCACGCCGTGGTTCCTGGAGATGATGCCCTACATCATCATGACGCTGGGCCTGATGCTCTTCTGGATGTTCATGATGCGCCAGCAGAACGGCGGCGGCGGAAAGATGATGAACTTTGGCCACAGCACGGCCCGCATCTTTGAGCCGGACGGCAACAAGATCACGTTTGCGGACGTGGCCGGCGCGGTCGAGGAAAAGGAAGAGATGCAGGAGCTGGTCGAGTTCCTCAAGAATCCGCGCCGCTTCACCAAGGTCGGCGCGCGCATCCCCAAGGGCGTGCTGCTCGTGGGCCCGCCCGGCACCGGCAAGACGCTGCTGGCCAAGGCCGTCGCGGGCGAGGCGGGCGTGCCCTTCATGTCCATTTCCGGCTCCGATTTCGTGGAGATGTTCGTGGGCGTGGGCGCCAGCCGCGTGCGCGACACGTTTGAGCAGGCCAAGAAGCATGCGCCGTGCATCGTCTTCATCGACGAGATCGACGCCGTCGGCAGGCGCCGCGGCGCGGGCATGGGCGGCGGCCACGACGAGCGCGAGCAGACGCTCAACCAGCTGCTGGTGGAGATGGACGGCTTCGCGGTCAACGAGGGCGTCATCGTGCTGGCGGCGACCAACCGCAAGGACATCCTGGACCCGGCGCTTTTGCGCCCGGGCCGCTTCGACCGCCAGATTTCCGTGGGCTATCCGGACGTGCGCGGCCGCGAGGCGATCCTGAGGGTGCACGCCAAGGACAAGCCGCTCGCCGGCGACGTTGACCTGGCGAACATCGCCAAGCGCACGCCGTACTTTGCGGGCGCGGATCTGGAGAACGTGATGAACGAGGCGGCGATCCTCTGCGCGCGCGAGGGCAAGGAGGAGATCACCGCACGCCACCTGAACGACGCGATCGAGCGCGTGCAGATGGGCCCGGAGAAGAAGAGCCATATCGTCTCTGACGAGGACAAGAAGCTCGTCGCCGTGCACGAGGCCGGCCACGCGATCGTGGGCGAGCTGCTGGAGGGCTGCGACAGCGTGCACCTGGTGACGATCATGCCGCGCGGCTCCAGCGGCGGCCACACGCTGCTGCTGCCCGAGAAGGAGAGCGACTTCACCACCCGCACGCAGCTGCTCGATTTTGTGGCGATGGCGCTGGGCGGCTATGCGGCCGAGGCCCTCGTGATGGGCGAAATGTCCACCGGTGCGAGCAGCGACCTGCAGCGCGCCACCGACATCTGCCGCCGCATGGTGATGCAGTACGGCATGAGCGACGAGATGGGCCCGATCTATCTGGGCGGCGATCACGACGAGGTGTTCCTCGCGCGCGATTACGGCCAGCAGAGCCGCATGTTCTCCGAGAGCGTGGCGGCCCGCATCGACGGCGAGGTGCAGAAGAAGATGACCGGCGCGTTCGAGCGCGCCAAGCAGCTCCTTGCCGAGAACCGCGACAAGCTCGACGGTCTGGCGGCGCTGCTGATGGAGCGCGAGACCCTCGACCGCAGGGAATTTGAGGCGTTCATGAGGGGCGAGGCGCTGCCGGAGCGGACGCAGGCCGGCGATCTGGCGGCGGAGGCGGAACAGGCGTAACGCGGACGAGAGGAGAGCACGATGGAGAGAACGGGACGCAGCAGATGGATGGCGGGGCTGTTTGCCCTGGCGGTCTTTGTGTTTGTGTTTGTGTTCTTTGCCCAGGTGCATCCGCTCGTGCTCTACGACGGGGACGACTGGGCGACCGCGTCCTATCAGCGCAGCGCGCTGCCGAAGTGGCAGGGCTGGAACCCATGCCGCGTGTTCCCGGAGGTCTTCATGCCGCTGTGCACGAGCCTGGCGGCGCATGTCATCTACCCGCTGACCGGCGATTACAGCGGCGCGATGTCGCTGATCTTCGCCGTTGCGGCGGCGGCGTTCATCACGGCGTATGTTGGCCTGCTCAGGCGGTTTGCCAAGCGGCGGTTCTCGCTGGACACGCCGGCGACCATCCTGATCGCCGCGCTGTTTCTCGCGCTGCACTTTTTGTGCTTCCGCTCGCAGGATTCCGGCAACGCGCATCTGTTCTACGCCGACAACACCTGCACGTTCTTCTATTACACGCTGCCCGCGCTGCTGAACGCCAGCCTCGTGCTGCTGTGGGAGGCGGGCGGATGCTTTGAGCGGCTGGCCGACCCCGGGCATCCCGTGCGGGACGGCCTGCTGATTCTGGCGGTCTACATGAGCGTGTTCTCTAACCTGTTCGGCAGCCAGATCCTGGCGATCTATGCGGGCGTGCGCATCGTGACGGACGTCTGCGCGCAGATGGCGCGAACGGGGAAGCCGGCAAAGGCGCTCCGCGGCGCATTCACGCAGCATGCATGGGAATGGGCCGTGCTGCTGCTGTGGCTGATCGCGCTGATCTTCGAGGCGAACGGCGGACGGGCGGGCAACCTGACGGCGGATGCGTCCTATGTGGACAACCTGAAGAAGGTCTACTGGAAGCTGCCCAGCGTCCGCTGGAAGTTCAACAATCTGTTCCTGACCATCGCCGTCTTGGTGCCGGCGGCCGCCGCAGCCGTGCTGCTGATCTCCAGAGGACGGACGGAGGCGGACAGGGCCTTTGCGCAGAGCGCCGTGCGGTCTATGCTATGCCTGGCGCTGTCATCTGTGTATCTGGTGCTGCTGTGCGCGGCGACGAAGCCGTCGTATATCCAGTCCGCGCAGGTGCTGCTGGGCGCGGTGTTTTACCTGCTTCTGCTGCTGAGCGCTTCGGCGGCGTATCTGATCAGGAAGTGTCCGCGGCTGCTGGCGCTGCTGCCGCTGGCGCTCGTGCTGATCGTGTTTGAGACGGACACCCGCCAGCAGACGTTTGCCGAGCCCAACATCAGCAGGATTCCCGCGAAGACGGCGAGGGCCGTGTCCGATGCGATGATCGCGCAGATGGTGGAGCTGGAGAAAGCCGGGCAGACGGACGCGGAGGCGCTGCGGCTGTATGTGCCCGTGGGCGATGACAACGACAACTGGCCGCACCCGACGTATATGCTCTACAATTTCACGAAGACGCTTTGCAAGCACGGGATTCTCGAGCACGAGTACCACACGGGGTCCATCGTGCCGACGGAGGATTTTGATGCGCGCTACGGGATCAGGTAGCGCTGTGAATACGGCTCGGTCTGGTGCGCCAAACCCGACCGGGCTTCGTTCATATTATTCGGAACCATTCGGATAGAAAGAGGAGAAGTATGAAGGCCGATCTGCACATGCACTCCACCGCGTCGGACGGCGTGTATACGCCGGAGGCGCTGATGAACCTTGCCGCCGGGCTGGGCTATACCCATGCGGCGCTGACCGATCACGACAGCACGGCGGGGATTCTGCCGGCGCGTGAGGCGGCGAAGCGGCACGGCATGCAGCTGATTGCCGGCGTGGAGCTCAGCTGCGGCGCGGAGCGGGAGATTCATGTGCTGGGCTACGGCCTTGATCCGCAGAACGGGGCGCTGTGCGCGTTCTGCGAGAGGCGCAAGGCGCAGCGCGAGGCGCGGGCCGAGGCGATGGTGCAAAGGCTCTGCGAGCTGGGCAAGCCGATTGAGATGCGGCGCGTGCGTGAGCTGGCCCGGGGCGTGATCGCCAGGCCGCACATCGCGCGCGCCATGCTGGAGGCGGGCTACG
>JBJEUH010000019.1:0-28980 GCA_051883735.1 Candidatus Ventricola sp. | reverse complement strand
CGGGGCGTGATCGCCAGGCCGCACATCGCGCGCGCCATGCTGGAGGCGGGCTACGTCACGTCGGTGTCCGACGCGTTCGACCGGTTTTTGAAGCCCGGCAAGCCCGCCTATGTGCCCAAGGAGGACGTGAAGGTCGCCGAGGCGGTGCGCGTGATTGAGCAGGCGGGCGGCGTCGCCGTGCTGGCGCATCCGATGGAGCTGAAGCTGGGCGAGACGCAGCTGGAATCGCTCATCGGCGAATGGAAGACGCAGGGGCTCGCGGGCCTGGAGGCGTATCACCCCAGCGCGCAGAACAATCACGCCGCCTTTCTGGATCGCCTGGCCAGGCGGGAGGGGCTGCTCGTGACCGGCGGCAGCGACTTCCACGGCGAGGCGGTCCGCAAGAGCGGGATCGGCGAGGGGCTGGACCGCTGGAAGACGATGGAAAGCGACGTGCAGGCGCTGCTGGACAGAATCAGCAAGGCTTGTCAAGCGAGGTGAGGATATGCCGACGATGACGCGGGCGGGCTATACGCCCCCGAGGCAGGCACCGAAGAAGGAGCCGAAGCCGCAGCCGCCAAAAAAGAAAAAGAAGAAAAAGGGCAAACGGAGGAAGGGCCTGAGCGGCGCGGCGGTCGCATCGCTGGCGGTCTTCCTGCTGGCGGCGGCGATCGGCGCGGGCACGCTCTACGTCTACGCGCAGACGCAGCCGTACCGGCAGGCGTTCGTGCCGGGGACGATCCTCATGGGCTATCCGCTTGCCGGCGCGACGCGCGGGGACGCGGAGAATCTGCTGGACGCGATCGCTGCGGAGCATGTGGACACCTGGCAGTACGAGATCTCCTGCATGGACCGGACGTACACGCTGACGGCGCAGGATCTGGGCCTTGGCATCGACAAGGAGCAGACGCTTGCGCTGCTGTGGCCGGCGGGCCACGAGGGCGGCATGCTCACGCGGTATCGCCAGATGCGGCGCGTGGCAAGGGACGGCCTCGTGCTCCCCTATCCGGTGCTGACCTATGACCTGGCCGCCGTGGACGCTCTGCTTGCGCGCATCCGCGCGGATGTGGAATGCGACGCGGTGGACGCGACGGTCACCTACACGCCGGGCAGCGCAACGCCGTTTGCGTTCACGGACGAGCGGACGGGCTGCGCGCTTGAGGCTGATCCGGAGGACGTCCGCTTTGATGTCGAGCAGAGCCTCGCGAAACTCGCCCCGGGCAGCATGACGCTGGAGGCTGCGGCGATCGAGCCGCAGGTCTACCGGGCGGTGCTGGAGAGCTCGATCTCCCTGCGCGCCCGCGTCGTGGCGCAGGTGACGGGCGACGAGGCGACGCTGCACAACGTGCAGCTGGCGGCGCAGGCGCTTTGCGGCCTGCGCGTGGACAGCGGCGATACGCTCTCGTTCAACGAGGCGGTCGGCGCGCGCACGCAGGAGAACGGGTATCTTGCCGCGCCGGAGCCGGCGTATGGCGAGGATGTGTCCGGCGTGGGCGGCGGCGTGTGCCAGGTTTCCACGGCGCTGCATCGCGCGGCGCTGCTGGGCGGCGTGGACGTGCGCGAGCGCAGCGCCGCCGTGCGCCCGGTCGCTTACTGCGACATGGGCCAGGAGGCGGCGGTCTCCGACCAGGGCCTTGACCTGGTGCTGGTCAACCAGACGGACGCCCCGCTGTTCGTGAACGCGCGCGTGTACGAGGACGACGGCGCGACGTATCTGGAAATGGTGCTTATCGGCGAGGCGCTGGGCAGGCGCTGCCGGCTGAACTCGCTGATTGACGAGACGGGCACGGTCGAGGAGCCGGTGTATGTGCGCGACCGCGACGGAAAATACGCGACGTATACCGACGAGCGCGTGCCGGTCGGCGAGGCGCTTGCCGGGTACGAGGTGAGCGTGGAGCGCGTGACGCTCGACGAAAGCGGGCTGGAAATCGCTTCCGAGATCGTCAGCGACAGCGTCTATGAGGCCGTACCGCCGACGATCTACGTGGGCGTGCAGCAGCGCGACGCGCAGTAGGGCCGGCGTTTCCCCAAAGGACATTCCCTGTGGATGAATACGGAAAGCGAGGAAAACAGAATGGAAAAGATTTGCTTTAAGACGCAGAAGGGCCCTGCCGCGATCGGCCCGTACTGCACCGCGACCGTCTATGGCGACACCGTGTATATGTCCGGTGTGATCGGCGTCGATCCGGCCGTGCAAAAGCCGGTCGAGGGCGGCACGCTGGCGCAGGCAAAGCAGGTGTTTGAGAACATCCGCACGGTGTTGGGCGAGCTGGGCCTGAGCATGGACGACGTGCTCAAGACCACGGTGTTTCTGACAGACTTGGGCGATTTCGCCGAGGTGAACAAGCTCTACGCCGAGTACTTCGGACCGAACTATCCGGCCCGCTCCTGTGTGGAGGTCTCCCGTCTGCCGATGGGCCTTTCCATCGAGGTCGAGTGCATCGCGCGCTGCCGCGAATAAATCTGCTTAATACCGCCGCGAAGCGCAATGGGGTCTGGGGATGAAATCCCCAGGCAGGTCTGGGACTGAAGCCTGCCGCGCTCAGTGAGCGAAGCAGGCAGGCGGAACGTCGGGAATCGCAGGGAGCGTCCGATGGCGCGACCATGCGAGTTCCCCGGGTCGGCAAATCATCCGAAAACTACCGGAGATAGAAAGGAAAAAACATGGAAAGCTTTACCCCTCAGGATATCCGCTATCTCAAGCTGCTGCGCAAGCAGTACCGCACGATTCAGGAGGCGTCCGCGGAGGTCGCGCATCTGCGCGCGGTGCTTCGTCTGCCCAAGGGCACGGAGCATTTTCTCTCGGACCTGCATGGCGAGCATCAGGCGTTCCTGCACATCCTGCACAACGCCAGCGGCGTCATCAAGCTCAAGATCAACGATCTGTACGGCAACATCCTCTCCACGCACGAGCGCGACATGCTGTCCACCCTGATCTACTACCCGGATGAGAAGCTGGCGCTGCTCAAGAAGCAGGGCGTGGTTTCGCCGGAGTGGTACAGGCTGACGATCTACCGGCTGGTCGAGGTCTGCCGCAAGTGCTCGGTCAAGTACACCCGCAAGCGCGTGCGCGACGCGATGCCCCGGGAGATGGGCGCGCTGATCGAGGAGCTCATGCTCAGCGACAGCACGCCCGACAAGGCGGGGTATTACAGCGAGGTCATGCAGTCGATCCTGGAAACCGACCAGGCCGACGCGATGATCATCGCGCTCAGCCGCGTCATTCAGGCGCTGGCCATCGACCGCCTGCACATCATCGGCGACATCTTCGACCGCGGCCCGCGCGCCGACCTGATCATGGACGCGCTGGAAAACTACCATCAGGTCGATGTGCAGTGGGGCAACCACGACATCGCCTGGATGGGCGCGGCGGCGCTCTCCGAGGCCTGCATCGCGCAGGTGATCGTGACCTCCGTCAAGTACGGCAACCTGGAGACGCTCGAGGTCGGCTACGGCATCTCGCTGCGCCCGCTCTCCACGCTGGCCATGAGCTGCTACGCCGACGACCCGTGCGCCGAGTTCCGCCCGAAGGACAACGGCGAGGAAGTGCACGAGGACGAGATGGAGCTGGCGCGCATGCACAAGGCGGCGGCGATTCTGCAGTTCAAGCTCGAGGGCCAGCTGCTCGCGCGCCATCCGGAGTACGGCATGGAGGGAAGGCGCCTGCTCCACCGCATCGACTTTGAAGCGGGCACGGTGAACGTCGAGGGCGAGACGTACCCGCTGCGCAGCTGCCACTTCCCGACGATCGACCCGGCGGACCCCTATGCGCTCACGCCGCTGGAGCGCGAGGTGATGGACCGCCTGGTGCTCGAGTTCGCGCACTCGGAAAAGCTGCAGCGCCACGTCCAGTTCCTCTACAGCACGGGCGGCATGTACCTGCGCTGCAACGGCAACCTGCTGTATCACGGCTGCATCCCGATGCGGGAGGACGGCAGCTTCGCGCCCATCCCGGTCTCCGGCGGCGAGGCGCTCTGCGGCCGCGCGGGCATCGACGCGGCGGATCTGCTGGCGCGCCAGGGCTACTTTGCCAGCCTGGGCTCCAGGTCCCGCACGGACGGCCAGGACTTCTTGTGGTACCTGGGCTGCGGACCGTATTCCCCGCTGTTCGGCAAGAGCAAGATGGCGACGTTCGAGCGCTATTTCATCAAGGACAAGAAGCCGCACGTCGAGGTCAAGAACGCGTATTACAGCTATCAGGACGACGAGCAGACAGCGCTGCGCATCCTGCGCGAGTTTGACCTGACGGACGAGGGCTTCATCATCAACGGCCATGTGCCGGTCAAGCTGGGCCAGGGCGAGAGCCCGATCAAGGCCGGCGGCAAGCTGCTGGTGATCGACGGCGGCCTCTCGCGCGCGTATCAGCCGGTGACCGGCATCGCGGGCTACACGCTGATCTTCTCCTCGCACGAGCTGAGCCTCGTCGCGCATCAGCCGTTTGAATCCAGGGCGAGCGCGATCTCCGCCGAGCAGGACATCCACAGCGTGCACACCATCGTCAAGAACATGCCGCACCGCCTGCTCATCGCCGACACGGACGAAGGCGATGCGCTGCGCGGCCGCATCGACGACCTGATGCTGCTGATCTCCGCGTACCGCAGCGGCGTCATCAAGGAAGTCAGAAACGAGTACTGATCGGAGGTTCCTATGAACACAGCGCTCTTTGGCGCGCAGACGGCGGACGCCTGCGGGGCCTGCGGGGCCGGCGTGCTGGCGGCGAAAAGGCCGGTGCTGATCGTCTTTGACCTGGACGGCACGCTGACGGACAGCGCCGAGCTGGGCCGCATGCTCTTCAAGCGCGTCTTCAGCGCGATGGGCTGCGGCGAGATCAGCGACGAGCTGGCGGACTCCTTCAACGGCCCCAGCGCGGACGAGGTCTGCCGGATCATGGGCATCGGCCCCGAGCGGCGAGCGATGTACGACCGCCTGATCGACGAGATCGAGGTGGAGCTGGTGCGCACCGTCGGCAAGGTGTATCCCGGCGTGCACGAGATGCTCGCGGACCTTTCGCAGCGCGCGCACCTGGCGATCCTCACCAACGGCGCGGCGGCATACTGTGAGGCGTGCATCGAGCACTACGGCTTTGCGCCGTACATCGGGCGCAGCGCGGGCTTTGCCAGCGGCGTGAGCAAGGCGATGCGCATCGGCATGTGGGAACGCGAGCTCGGCGCGCGGCGCGTGATCGTCGTGGGCGACCGCCGCACGGACATCGACAATGCGCGCGCGGCCGGCGCTTACGCCGTGGGCGTGACGTTCGGCATGGGGACGCGCGAGGAGCTCTCCGGCGCGGACGCGCTGTGCGACACGGCGCGGCAGGTGACGCTGGCCTGCCTGCGCGTGATCGAGGAAATCTGAAAAAACCGGCATGACCGACGCAACCGTGAACATCTTGCTGCTCTGTGCCAGAGGCCGGAGCCTTGCGGAAAGATTGACATCACAAAGTCTTTGGAGGACACTATGGAAAAGAAGAATACCGCCGTTGTCACCGTCGTGGGCAACGATACCATCGGCATCATCGCCCGCGTGAGCGCGGCGCTCGCGCATCACGAGGCAAACATCCTGGACATCTCCCAGACCGTTCTCTCCGGCATGTTCAACATGATCATGATCGTGGATATCTCGCTCTCCCGCTTCGCGCAGCTCTCGGACGAGCTGGAGGCGCTGGGCGGCGAGCTGGGCCTGCAGATCCGCATCCAGCGCAGCGAAATCTTCGACGCGATGCACAGAATCTGATTCGGAGGGGCACGATGATCAACACTTCTGAGATTCTTCAGACCGTTCGGATGATTACCGAGGAGAAGCTCGACATCCGCACGATCACGATGGGCATTTCGCTCTACGAGTGCTGCCATCCGGACAAGGACACGCTCTACCATAACGTCTATGACCGCATCACCCGGCAGGCCGAGCACCTGGTCAGAACCGGCGAGGAGCTGGAGCGCGAGTTCGGCATCCCGATCGTCAACAAGCGCATCTCCGTGACCCCGGCCAGCCTGGTGGCCGCCAGCTGCGGCGATCCCGTCGTCGTGGCGCGCGCGATGGACGCGGCGGCGAAGGAGACCGGCGTCAACTACATCGGCGGCTACACCGCGCTGGTGCAGAAGGGCATGACCCGCTCTGACCGCGCGCTGATCGCGTCGCTGCCGGAGGCGCTCTCCACGACCGAGCGCGTGTGCTCCTCCGTGAACGTGGCCTCCACCCGCGCGGGCATCGACATGGACGCGGTGCGCCTGTGCGGCCAGGCGATCAAGGACATCGCCGAGGCGACGAAGGACACCGACGCCTCCGGCTGCATGAAGCTGGTCGTCTTTGCCAATGCTGTGGAGGACAACCCCTTCATGGCCGGCGCGTTCCATGGCCCGGGCGAGGGCGACTGCTGCATCAACGTGGGCATCTCCGGCCCGGGCGTGGTCAAGCACGCGCTGGAAAAGGAAGCGAAGGATCAGCCGTTTGACGTGGTGGCCGAGACCATCAAGAAGACGGCGTTCAAGATCACGCGCGTGGGCCAGCTGATCGCCCGCGAGGCGTCCGCCCGGCTGGGCGTGCCGTTCGGCATCGTCGATCTGTCCCTCGCGCCGACCCCGGCGATGGGCGACTCCGTGGCGCACATCCTGGAGGAGATGGGCCTGGAGGTCTGCGGCTGCCACGGCACCACGGCGGCGCTCGCGCTGCTCAACGACGCGGTGAAGAAGGGCGGCGTCATGGCGTCCAGCCACGTCGGCGGCCTGTCCGGCGCGTTCATCCCGGTGTCCGAGGACATCGGCATGATCAATGCGGCGGCGCGCGGCGCGCTGAGCCTTGAAAAGCTCGAGGCGATGACCTGCGTGTGCTCCGTGGGCCTTGACATGATCGCCGTGCCGGGCCATACCCCGGCGAGCACGATCGCGGCCATCATCGCGGACGAGGCGGCCATCGGCATGGTCAACAACAAGACGACCGCCGTGCGCATCATCCCGGCCCCGGGCAAGGACGTGGGCGACGAGGTCGAGTTCGGCGGCCTGTTCGGCCGCGCGCCGATCATGCGCGTGAGCCCGTACTCCGCCGAGCAGTTCATCGCCCGCGGCGGCCGCATCCCCGCGCCGCTGCAGAGCCTCAAGAACTGACAAACTCGCTTTAGTATGCGCGAAGCGGAGAAGGGAGTCTGAGGGATGAAAGCCCTCAGGCGGGGAATGGGGCGGCAGCCCCATCGTCCTTTTTCTGCAGAAAGGAAAGACAACATGGACAATCAGCTCACCCGCGCGACGGTCGATCCCCGGTACACCTGGGATCTGACGCGCATTTACGAAAGCGACGAGGCCTGGGAGCAGGCTTTTGAGAGCGTGAAGGCGGACGCGGACGCGTTTGCCGCCTGCCAAGGCACGCTGCATGCCGGCCGTGATTCGGTGCGGCAGGCGCTTGAGCGCTACATGGCGCTGATGGAGAAGATGGGCGACGTCTACTGCTATGCGATGATGAAGCAGCACGAGGACACGACCGTCGGCCGCTATCAGGCGATGAACAGCCGCGCGCAGACGCTCTGCAGCGAGGTGGGCGCAAAGACCGCGTTCCTCACGCCGGAGCTGCTCACGATTGAGGAAGGCGAGCTCGCGGGCATGATCGCCGATCCGGCGTTTGCCGCGTACGATGCGTTCCTGCGGGGCGTGCTGCGCATGAAGGCGCACACGCTGACCCCGCGGGAGGAGCAGCTGCTGGCGATGGCCGCCGAGATGTCCGGCGTGCCGGAGAACGCGTACGATATGCTCAGCGGCGCGGATCTCGACCTGGGCAAGACCCGAGGCGAGGACGGCAAAAAGACCCTGCTGACCGACGCGCGCCTGGTCTCCTTCCTGGAGAGCCCGGACCGCGCCGTGCGCAAGGCCGCGTACCTGGGCGTGATGAACGGCTACGGCAAAATGGGCAACACCATCGCCAGCCTCTACGCCGGACAGGTGAAGGCGGACATCTTTGAGAGCACCGTGCGCGGCTACAGGAGCGCGCGCGAGGCGGCGCTGTATCCCGACGAGATCGACGAGAGCGTGTACGACAGCCTGATCGACGCGGTGCACGGCGGAATCGATACCCTGTGCGAGTACCTGCGCATCCGCAAGGAGCAGCTGGGCCTTAGCCAGCTGCACATGTACGACCTGTACGCGAAGACGGGCGACAGCTTTGACGTGAAGATGGACGTCGGCGAAGCGTTTGAGACGTTCCTCGAGTCGGTGAAGCCGCTGGGCGGGGACTATGTCGCCGACGCCTCCCGCGCGCTGGCTGACCGCTGGATCGACGTGTACGAGACGAAGAACAAGCGCGGCGGCGCATACAGCACTTCTGTGCACAAAACCACGCCGTATGTGCTGCTCAACCATACAAAGACGTACGACGGCCTCTCCACGCTCTGCCACGAGATGGGCCACGCGATGCACAGCTATTACTCCAATCAGGCGCAGCCGTTTGCCAAGGCGGAGTACACGATCTTCGTGGCGGAGGTCGCCTCGACCTGCAACGAGATCCTGCTCTACGAGCACCTGATGAAGAAGCACGCGGGCGACCGCAGAGCGCAGATCGCGCTGATCGGCTCCATGCTCGAGCACTTCCGCACGACGGTGTTCCGCCAGACGATGTTCGCCGAGTTCGAGCACAAGGCGCACCGCATGGCCGAGGAGGGGCAGAGCCTGACGAAGGAAAGCCTCTGCGAGATGTATCTGGAGCTCAACAAGCTGTACTACGGCAAGGCGGTCAAGGTGGATCGCGAGGTCGCGCAGGAGTGGATGCGCATTCCGCATTTCTACAGCCCGTTCTATGTCTACAAGTACGCGACAGGCTTCTGCGCGGCGGTAGCGCTGGCGCGGGGCGTGCTGAGCGGCGACGCGGACAGGGTGGCGGCGTACCGCAAATTCCTCACGCTTGGCGGGAGCATGCCGCCCATCGAGGAGCTGAAGGTCGCGGGCGTGGACATGTCCACGCCGCAGCCGGTGTGCGAGGCGCTGGATTACTTCGCCGAGCTGATCATGGAATACCGCAGTCTGCTCAGCCAGGAGGAAGACGCATGATGATGCAGGGATACGACGCGGAGGCGGCGGTGCTGTTCATTGCCAAAGCGATGCGCAAAGCGGGCCACAGGGAGGCGCAGGAGGAGCTGGAGGGCTTCATCCGCCGCGCGATCGAGGCCGACATGGCGTACATGCGTGAAACCCGCGTGATCGACGAAGAGGGCCTGATGGGCGAGGGCGAGTACGACGAGGACGACGCGTTTGAGGCGCTGCTGGATGCGCTGGGCGAGGGCATCGCGGACGAGGACGAAATGAACCGGCTCGCGCAGCGGCTGGACAGCTACATGAGTGCGCAGGCGGACTTCCTTGAGGAGAGCGGACTGGCGGACTGACGGCGGAGATAGAAAAGCATATGCAGGGTATCATTTTGCAGCAGCGCAGCGCTGCCAAGCCCTTGTCGGGCAAATCCTTTCTGCTGCGCATCGCGGGCATTCTCCTGCGCCTGGCGATCGCACAGATCGCCGTCAATCTGCTGATCGCGGCGACGGGCGCGGGCCTGCTCAACATCGCGTTCTACGTGTACGCAATTCTTCTGCTCGTGTCCTTCATGCGCTCCACCGTGGCCAGCTACGTCTACACGCTCAAGGAGGGCGAGCTGCTGCTGGAGCGCCGTCTGGGCGACAGCACGATCACGCTGGTGCAGATTCCGCTGGAGCGCGTGGTCAGCCTGCGCGAGGTGCGCATGGCGGAGAACCTCAAAACGACCTACCGCCAGGTGACGCACATCGATCCGGACACCCGACCGGTGCTGCGCGTGCGCGCGGCGTTTGGGGTCAGCCTGCTCTCCAGCCGCCTGGCGCGGCTGCTGGCGGGCGGGCGCGCGCAGGACGTGATCGGCCATGTGCTGGTCTACGACGAGGGAAGCCTCCGCTGCGCGTGCACCTTCCGGCCCGATCAGGAGATGCTGGATGCGCTGGCGCAGCGCCTTGGCGAGCGCTGCGGGTTTGACGAGCGGATGACGCGCGGCCGCGTGCACACGCTCTATGCCCGGGCGCTGGAGCGCGCGTTCCCCGCGCTGTATCCGTACGTCGATCCGCTGGTGAAGCCGGAGGACGTCGCCTGGGCGCGCGAGGAAATCGCCGGCCAGAAGGCTGAAAAGCGGGCGAAGCGCGCGGCCGGGCAGAAGAAAGAGAAGACTGCGGGCGAAGACACGCAGGCCGGGGACGCGCCGCGCCGCCGCAGAAAGCAGGGATGAAACCATGAAGTATACGACGATCCTGTTTGATCTGGACGGCACGCTGACGCGCAGCGAGAAGGGCATCACCCGCTCGGCGCTGTACGCTGCGGAAAAGCTGGGCTTTACCGGCTATTCCCTCGAGCAGTTCAAGGCGTTCATCGGGCCGCCGCTGTTCTCGTCGTTCAAGCGCGTCTGCGGCATGACGGACGAGCAGGCGGATCAGGCGGTGACATATTACCGCGAGCGCTTCTCCACGGTCGGCTGGGCGGAGAACGAGGTCTATGCCGGCATTCCGCTGCTTCTGCGCAGCCTGAAGCTGAGCGGCGCGAAAATCGCCATGGCGACCGCGAAGCCGCAGGTCTTTGCCGAGCGGATCGCGAAGAAATTCGGCTTTGCGCCGTATCTGGACGCGCTGGTCGGCCCGGATTTCGCCGTCAAGCACGAGAGCAAGGCGGACATCGTCAAAAAGGCCGCCGCACAGCTGGGCGGCGTGCCGGTGATGGTCGGCGACCGCTGCTATGACATCGACGGCGGCAGAGCGAACGGCATCGACACCATCGGCGTGTGCTACGGCTACGGCACGCGCGGGGAGCTTGAGCGCGCCGGGGCAACGCACATCGTGCAGTCGGTGGAGGAGCTGACGGACCTGCTGCTTGGCGGCGCGCCGCGCGCGCGGGGCGTGTTCCTCTCGATGGAGGGCATGGACGGCTGCGGCAAGACGACGCAGCTGAACGCGCTGGCCGAGCACCTTGAGCAGCTGGGCTGGCAGGTGCAGCGCACGCGCGAGCCGGGCGGCGACGCGATCGCGGAGAAGATCCGCGAGCTGGTGCTGGACCCGGAAAACAAGGGGATGTTTGACGAGACGGAGGCATATCTCTACGCCGCGGCCCGCGCGCAGAACGTGCGCGCGCTGATCCGCCCGGCGCTTGCCGCGGGCAGGGCCGTCGTCTGCGACCGGTTTGTGGACTCCTCGATCGCCTATCAGGGCGGCGGCAGGGCGCTGGGCAGCGACGAGGTCGCCGCGCTCAACCGTCTGGCCGTGGGGGACACGCTGCCGGATGTGACGGTATACCTGCGCATGCCGCCGGAAAAAGCGCTGTCCCGCAGGCTGAGCGCCTCCGAGCCGGACAGGCTGGAGCGCGAAAGGAGCAGCTTCTTCGAGCGGACGTACCGGGCGTACGAGGCGCTTTTTGGCCGGGAGGGCATGGCGCGCGTGGCCGTGGTGGACGCATCGCAGCCCATTGAGGATGTGACGCGCGACATGCTGGCAGCCGTCGATGCGCGGCTGAACACATGATTTGTGACGGAGGAAACATGGCAAGAATCGTAGTCGGCATGTCCGGCGGCGTGGACTCGTCGGTGGCGGCGCTGCTGCTCAAGCGGCAGGGTCACGAGGTCATCGGCGTGTTCATGAAGAACTGGGAGGAGAAGGACGACAACGGCGTGTGCACCAGCGAGGCGGACTGGGCCGACGTGCGCGAGGTGTGCGAGAGGATCGACATCCCGTACTACGCGGTCAACTTCGCGAAGGCATACTATGACCGCGTGTTTTCCTACTTCCTTGACGAGTACCGCCGCGGGCGCACGCCCAACCCCGACGTGCTGTGCAACCGGGAGATCAAGTTCAAGGCCTTCCTCGACTTCGCGATGGAGCTGGGCGCGGACAGGCTGGCGACCGGCCACTTTTGCAACCTGAGCACGGCGGCGGACGGACGCGTGCAGCTGCTGCGCGGCCTGGACGCGAACAAGGATCAGAGCTACTTCCTCTACATGCTGGGGCAGAAGGCGCTTTGCAGGGCGATGTTCCCGGTCGGCGGGCTGACCAAGGCGCAGGTGCGCGAGATCGCCCGGGATGCGGGGCTGGTCACGTCGCTCAAGAAGGACTCGACCGGCGTGTGCTTCATCGGCGAGCGGCGCTTCAAGCCCTTCCTCAAGCAGTTTCTGCCGGCGCAGCCGGGCGACATGGTGACGCCGGAGGGACGCGTGGTCGGACAGCACGACGGGCTGATGTACTACACGCTCGGCCAGCGCCGGGGGCTGGGCATCGGCGGCGTGGACGGCGAAACGGACGGCGGGCGCTGGTTTGTGCTGGCCAAGGACATGGAGGGCAACCGGCTGATCGTCACCCGCAGCGCGGATCACCCGCTGCTTTACAGCAAAAACGCGCTGGGCGAGGAAGCGACGTGGATCGCGGGCGAGCCGCCGGCGATGGAATTTGACTGCACCTGCAAGTACCGCTACCGGCAGCCGGATCAGCAGGTGCACGTGCGGGTGCTCGAAGGCGGCAGGCTGCAGGTGACGGCCAGGGACAGACAGCGCGCGGTCACGCCGGGGCAGAGCATGGTGCTCTATCAGGGCGCAGTCTGCCTGGGCGGCGCGGTGTGCGAAGCGGTGCTCGACGCGGGGCAGGTGGGATAAATGAACGGATTGCAGAGGTTTTGGGGACATCTGTCCACCGTCACGCGCCACCGGCACAAGGTGATCGCGCACTGCGCCAGAGCGGGGATTCTCCTCCAGGGGCTTGGACACGACCTGTCCAAGTACAGCCCGACGGAGTTCATCCCGGGCGTGCGCTTTTACGACGGCACGCATTCGCCCACGGAGGACGAGCGCCGCACAAACGGCTGCTCGCAGGCCTGGATGCACCACAAGGGCCGCAACCGCCACCATTGGGAATACTGGACGGATTTCAGCGTGGAAAAGGGCGGCTACGCCGCCGTGCCGATGCCGCGCAGGTATCTGGCCGAAATGCTGTGCGACCGCATGGCGGCCAGCAAGATCTACAGGGGCGCGGCGTATACGGACGGCGCGCCGCTGGAGTACCTGACGCGCGGCAGCATGCGCGACAAGATGCACCCGGAGACGCTTGCGCTGCTGACGCGCTTTCTCACACAGCTGCGCGACGAGGGCGAGGACGCGATGTTTGCGTCCCTGCGCGCCTGGGTGAAGGAAAAGCGGTGAATAACGGCGCCTCTCCTTGCTTCATAGGATGAAGCGAAGGGAGGCGTTTTTTGATGCCGACAAATCGCGAAGCGATGACCGCCAAGGCGATTTCGCTGCTGGGCAGCGGATATATTTACGGCGCGACAGGCTGGATCTGCACGCGCGCACGGATGGAGCAGCAGAAGAAGCAGTACCCCGAATACGCCAGCCTGATCGACCGCTACGGCCCCAGATGGCTGGGCAAGCCCTGCTATGACTGCGCGCAGCTCACGCGCGCGGTGGCCAGGGAGGCGGGAATCGCCCTGCCCAGCGGCGCAAGCAGCCAGTGGCGGGCGAAGAACGTATGGAAGGAAAAGGGAACGATCGACACGATGCCCGACGAGGCGGGCCTGTTTCTGTTCACGATGACGGGCAGCAGCATGTCGCACGCGGGCGTGTCCATCGGAGGCGGCGAGGAGATCGACGCGCGCGGGCATGCCTACGGCGTGGTCCGGCGGCAGATCGCCCAGACGTCGTTTACGCACTGGGCGCGCCTGAACGTGGCCTACGACGAGGAGACGGGCGAGGAGCAGCCGCAGCCGCCGGTGGAGAGCAGGCGGATGCTGAAGAACGGCATGTCGGGCGAGGACGTGCGCGCGCTGCAGGCAAAGCTCATCGCGCTGGGCTACCCGCTGGAGCCCTACGGCGCGGACGGTTCCTTCGGACTGGTGACGCGCGCGGCGGTGCGGCAGTTCCAGCAGAACACCGCGCTCGCCGTGGACGGGATCGTCGGGCCGAAGACCTGGGCGATGCTGGACAGCAGGGCCGACGCGTAAAGGAACAGATCAGGAAAGCGGGCCGTGCCCGCTGCACAGTTTTTTGCGCAATTTCGATCAAGCAGGAAAGCCGCCGGCAGCCCGGCGGCTTCTTTGCAATCAGGTGAGGCGCAGGAAGGCGATCGAGGCGAGGACGTCCGTGGCGTGCGCGCCGGTGTAGTGGAGCGCATCGGCTGCGGCCAGGCCGACGGTCGTGTGACCGTTGGAGACGATATGCGCCTGGATGGACGTCGTGCCGGTGTGCTGGCCGGAGCGCAGGTGCGTCTGCGTGGACGGCAGGATCGCGCCGTTGACCAGCAGGTACACGTCGGTCTCGGTCTCGTCGTCGCAGCGGCGATCGCAGCAGCAGCAGCGGTCACAGCCCTGGCCGTTGTCCTGCGCGGCGTCCCGGCGCGTACAGGACGGGGTGTTGAGGATGGCGGTGACCTGATACGTGCCCGGAGAGACGAGCGTGAACAGGCCGGTGTTCTGCGTCACCGCGCCGGCGGGCTGAGCGGTGAACGTCGCGAACGGGACGACCTGATTGGCGGCGACATGGACCGTGCCGGTCGTGTGTCCGGTGGCAAAGGCCGCCAGGCCGGTGCCGGAAGGACCGGTGGGGCCGGTGGGACCGGTGGGGCCGGTGGGACCCGTCGGGCCGGTCGCACCCGTCGGACCCGTAGGACCGGTGGGGCCTGTGGGGCCGGTCGGGCCGATCGCGCCGGTTGCGCCGGTGGGGCCGGTGGGACCTGTGGGACCTGTCGGGCCGGTGGGGCCTGTCGGGCCGGTTGCGCCCGTCGGGCCGGTGGGACCTGTCGGGCCGGTTGCGCCTGTCGCGCCCGTGGCGCCGGTCGCGCCGACGAGGCCCTGCGCGCCCTGCGGACCCTGCGGGCCGGTGGGGCCGGTGGGACCGGTGGGGCCTGTCGGGCCCTGACGGCCCTGCGCGCCCTGGGAGCCCTGCGGGCCGGTTGCGCCGGTGGGGCCTGTCGCGCCGACGGGACCCTGCGGACCGGTGGGGCCTACCGCGCCCTGCGGACCGGTCGGGCCGGTGGGACCGGTCGGTCCGGTCGCGCAGCGGCAGCAGCAGTTGTTGTTTTGGCAGCAGCCGCTTCTGCGGCTGAAATCGTCCTGGACATCGTCGCATTCGCGCAGGCGCTGGCTGCGCTGATCATGATTGGCAACATAGTACGGCAAGAGCGACACCTCTTTCTGAAATCACACCCGAAAGTCAGGGAACTTGTTTTCAGTTCCCTGGCATACTCTATGCAGAAGGAACAGGGCGTGTGAGCAGCGGGAGGGGTTTGCATGGAGCTGTCGCTTTGTATGATCGTCAAGGACGAGGAGGCCCGGCTGGGCAGGTGCCTGGACAGCGTGAAGGATGCCGTGGACGAAATCGTGATCCTCGACACGGGCTCAACTGACGGCACAAAGGCGGTCGCGCGCCGGTATACGGACAGGGTCTATGACTATGCCTGGAAGGACGATTTCGCGGATGCGCGGAACGCATCGTTTTCCTATGCGGGCAAGCCGTTCATTCTGTGGCTCGACGCGGACGACGTGCTCGATCCGGACGAGGCGAAGAAGCTGATCGCGCTCAAGGCGCGGCTTGACAGCAGCGTGGACGCGGTGATGCTGCCGTACGCCTACGCCTATGGGCCGGACGGCAGGCCGTCGCTGCTGTTTGAGCGGGAGCGCATCGTGCGGCGCGCGGCGGGCTTTGCGTTCTCCGGCGTGGTGCACGAGGCGATGGCCGTGGGCGGGCATGTGCTGCACGAGGACATCGTCGTCCGCCATACGGGGCAGCATGGGGAGAAGAGCAACCGGCGGAACCTGTCGATCTATGAGACCTGGCTCTCTCGCGGGCGCGAGCTGTCCGCGCGGGACTGGTACTACTACGCGCGGGAGCTCAAGAGCGCGGGGGAGACCGCGAAGGCGGAGGCGGCGTTTGCCGCGTTCCTTGGGATGGACGGCTGGGCGGTCAACCGGGTGGACGCGCAGATCCTGCGGGGCGAATGCCTCATGCAGCTGGGCCGCGGGCAGGAGGCAAAGCGCTCGTTTTTCGCGGCGATGGAGCACGGCGCGCCGCGGGCGGAGGCGCTGTGCGCGCTGGGCGCGTGCTTCCTTGAGGAGGAGGACCTGCACGCGGCGGCGCATTGGTACCGCGCCGCGCTGCTGTGCGAGCTGCCCAGGGCGAACTGCGCGTTCACGTTTCCGGATGCGTACGGCTACATCCCGCTGATGCAGCTGTGCGTGATCCTCTCGCGGCTGGGCGACGATGTGGAGGCCTCGAAGATGAACGAGCAGGCGCTGCTGCTGCGCCCGGACGATCCGGCGGCGCTGTCCAACCGGGCCTTTTTTTCTGCGAGGCTGGCTGCGAAAAAAGACTGATGCGGCCTGGAAAAGTCAGGATGGGAGGCGTTCTTGACGAAAAGATGGGCGGCAGGGCTTTTCATGGCTCTGATTTTTATGTATAATCAATGTGGAGCTTTGGCGCAGGATGAAACCTCCGCCAAAGCGGCCTGCATCCTGGAGATGGAGACGGGCCGTGTGCTCTTTGCAAGCGACATGCACGCGCGGCTGCCGATGGCCTCCACGACCAAGGTGATGACCGCGCTGCTGGCGATCGAGCGGGGAAACCTCGCGGACGAGGTGGTCTGCTCGCGCAACGCGTTCGGCGTGTCCGGCACGTCGATCTACCTGCAGGAGGGCGAACGGCTGACGCTTGAGCAGATGCTGCTGGGGCTGATGCTCTCCAGCGGCAACGACGCGGCGGTGGCGATCGCGGAGCACATCGGCGGCTCGCTCGAGGAATTCGTCGGCCTGATGAACGCGCGGGCCAGGGAGATCGGCGCGGTGAACACGCACTTTGCCAACCCGCACGGCCTGCCGGACGAGCGCCATTACACGACGGCCTACGACCTGGCGCTCATCGCGCGCGAGGCGATGGGCAACGGGACGTTCCGGCGGATCGTGTCCACGCAGCACGCGAGCATCCCCTGGGCGGGCCGCACCTACGACCGGCAGTTGACCAACAAGAACCGCCTGCTGACCAGCTATCCGGGCGCGACGGGCGTGAAGACCGGCTTTACCAGCAAGGCGGGCCGGTGCCTGGTGTTCGGCGCGCAGCGGGACGGCATGGAGCTCGTCGGCGTGGTGCTGGGCTGCAGCGACTGGTTTGACGAGGCCGAGCGGCTGCTGGACGGCTGCTTTGAGACGTACGCGATGACGCGCGTGCTGGGGCCGACGCTCTCGGCCGGGCGCATCGCCGTGACGGGCGGCGAGCGCGATTCCTGCGGCATGTGCGTGATGGAGGACCTGAGCGTGCCGCTTGAGATCGGCGAGGCCGCGCAGGCGGTGCTCGACGTGCCGGAGAGCGTGAGCGCGCCGGTGTATCCGGGCATGCACCTGGGCACGGCCAGGCTGGTGGTGGACGGTCAGGTCTATGCTGCGGGCGAGGTCGTCGCCAGCGAGCGGGTGAACGCGGACGGCATCCGAATGGACGTGCGCAGGATTGTGGCGCACTGGATTTTATAAAGGAGAATCTGGATGAGACTTCAGAAATACATGGCCATGTGCGGCGTTGCCGCGAGGAGAAAGTGCGAGGAGATCATCGCCGGCGGTCGCGTGACGGTCAACGGACGGACCGTCACCGAGATGGGCACGCAGGTGGAGGAAAATGACGAGGTGTGCGTGGACGGCGTGAGGATCACGCCCGAGGAGGAGAAGCGCTACGTCCTCTACCACAAGCCGGCGGGCGAGGTGACCACCGTCAGCGACGAGAAGGGCCGGGAGACGGTGATGGACCGCTTCCGCGATTTCCCGGTGCGGCTGTATCCGGTGGGCCGCCTCGACTACGACAGCGAGGGCCTGCTGCTGCTGACCAACGACGGCGAGCTCGCCCAGCGCCTGACGCACCCGAGCTGCGAGGTGGATAAGGTGTACCTCGCGCGCGTGACGGGCAATCCCTCGAACGAGGCGATCGACCGCCTGCGCCGGGGCGTGTACATGGAGGGCGACCAGCGCCGCACCTATCCGGCGGATGTGCGCGTCGTGCGCGACGAGAGCCTCTTTTCGGATATCCTGGTGACGATCCACGAGGGACGCAACCGCCAGGTGCGCCGGATGTTCGACGCGGTGGGCCACAAGGTGCTGCTGCTGCGCCGCGTGCGCTTTGGCCCGCTGGAGCTGGGCAGCCTGCGCCGCGGCGAGTGGCGCGAGCTGAGCGGGGAGGAGGTCGCGCTGCTGCACAGGCTGTGAGGCGCGCGGACAAGGAAAGCCGATCGACACATTGACGAGCTGAAGAGGTGACAGGATGAAGAGCGATCTGACCTGCCCGGTGGAGATCACGAAGGTGACCGTGCGTCGGGAGCAAACTGAGGGTACAAAAGAGCGTGAGCAGATTGTCTGTCTCATCGAGTTTTTCAATCTGTCTCAAAAGGTGATCGACAGCCTGCAGATGAACATCATCTGCTTTGACAAGGACGGCGCGCGCCTGGGCGGACGGCTCGTGCGCGCGGCGGCGACGGGCGAGGCGCGCGCGCACTTTACCGGCACGTTTATGCCCGACCGGGTGGACGGCGCGGTGCGCGTGGACGCCTCGGTGGAGAAGGTCTGGTTCAAGGACGGCGTGATCTGGCGGCGCGAGGAGCGCAATGTGCGCGAGTACACGCCCAACAACCTGCCGGAGGGCCGGGAGCTGGACCGCCTGCGCGCGGTCGCCGGGCCGGACGCGGCGGGCTATGCGCGCGAGGACGACATCGTGTGGATGTGCGTCTGCGGGCGGGCGAACCGCACCAGCGACGACACGTGCGTGCGCTGCGAGCGCAGACGCGAGCAGGTGCTCGCCGATTACTCCTTCGCCGCGATCGATTCGACCGCGGGCAGGAAGGAGCGCGAGCGCCAGGAGAAGACGCAGGACACGCTGCGCCGCTCCAGCGAGGAGACGGTGAAGGAGCAGAATGCCCTCCAGAAGAAGAGCAGAAAGCAGCGCCGCGCGATGAAGACGGCGGTTGCGCTGCTGGCGGTCGTGGCGCTGCTGCTGGCGCTGGCGCGCTGGGGCGTGCCCTACGGCGCGAGCGTGTACGCCCAGCGGCTGATGGACGAGGGCGAGCTGATGCGCGCCAGGTCGGTGTTCACGTTCATCGACACCTACTGGACGGGCGAATACGACGCGGCGGCGCGCGCGGACGAGGCCGAGGACAGGATGATCGAGCGCTTCATCGGCGCGAACACGGAGGCTGCGCTCGACGAGGCGATGGCGCGCGCGAAGGCGCACGACTCCGAGAACGCGCCCGCGCTCTACGAGGAAGCGCTGCTGGCGCGCGCACAGCTGGCCGTGGACGCGAAAGACACGGACAAGGCCGAGGCGCTGCTTTTAAGCCTGCCGGAGAGCGAGGCGGCGCAGGAAATGCTGCGCGCGCTGATCTACGACATCGCCGCGGCGGCGCGGGATCGCGTGGATTACGCGACGGCCATCGCGCGGTTTGAATCGCTCGGCGAATACAGCGACGCGCAGGAGCAGGCGAAGGAATGCACCTACGACTACGGCCGCCAGCTGATGCGCGAGGGAAAATACGAGCTGGCGCAGGAACAGCTGCTCAAGGTGGCGGACCGGGGCGACGTGATCTCGCTGATCCGCACCTGCCGCTACGCGATCGCGTGCAGCGCGCAGGAAAGCGGCGACTACATCGGCGCGGCGGAGCTGTTTGAGACGCTGGGCGTGTACGAGGAGGCCGAGACCCGCGCGAAGAAATGCCGCTATACGGCGGGCATGAACGCGCTGAGCGCGGGCGATTTGGAGGCCGCGGCGGAGCAGCTGCGGCTTGCGGGCGACTACGAGGACGCGCAGCAGCGCTTTGCCGACGCGGCGAAGACGCTGGGCTATGCGGCGCTGGAAAATGCGGACTATGAGACGGCGATCGCGTGGCTGGAGCAGCTGGAGCGCGAGGGCGAGGTCGGCGACGCGCTGAACAGGGCGACGTACGCCTACGCCGCGCAGCTGGAGAGCGCGGGCCGCATGGAGGCCGCCGCGCTGGAATACGCGGCCCTGGGCAACTATCAGGACAGCGCCGAGCGGGCGAAGGCCATCGAATACGAGCTGGCCGTGCAGGAGATGGAGCGCTCGCCGGAGGCCGCGCTGGAGCGCTTTGAGGCGCTGGGCGCCTACAAGGACGCGCAGCAGCGGGTGAAGGAATGCCGCTATCTCGCGGCGCGCAGCCTGTACGACGAGGGCGCGTATGAGGAGGCGCTTGCGGCGTTTGCGCTCGTGAGCGATTACGAGGACGCGCAGACCCAGGTTCGCCGCTGCCGCTATGCCATGGCGGCGGAGAAGATGGACGCGCAGGAATACGGGCAGGCGGCGGAGCTGTTTGAGGCGTGCGGCGCGTATCTGGACGCGGAGGAGCGCGCGATGCGCGCGCGCTACGCGCTTGCGGCGGCGTATGAGGCCGAGGGCGCGTACGAGGAGGCGGCCAGGGCCTTTGCCAGCCTGGGCAGCTACGAGGACGCGAAGCTCTGCGTGACGCGCAACGAGGACGCCTGGCTCAAGGACGCGTTCTTGAGCGCGCGCATGGACATGGAGCTGGGGGATTATGTGAGCGTGATTGCCACGCTCGCGCCGTACTGGCAGAGCGAGCTGCCCGAGCGCTACGCGGCGATCGCGGAGATGTACGAAAGCGCGTGCCTGCAGCGCGCGCAGGCGCTCATCGAGATGGGCAGGCCGCTGGACGCGCTCACGCTGCTTGAGGAGATCAGGGATGTGAGCAAGACTGCGCAGAAGCGGCTGGAGGCGTACGTCTACCGCATCATCGGCCGCTGGAAGGACGCGCGGGGCGTGGAGTACGTCTTCCGCCGCGACGGCACCTGCAGCGTCGCCGGACGGGAGGGCTACTTCGGCGGCAGCGGCTACGAGATCACCGTGGGCAGCGAGCCGTACCCGACGAAGGGCGCATACTCCGTGGTGAGCCTGAAGGACAAGACGCTGACGCTCAAAAACCTGGAGACGAAATCCACCGTGCGCCTCAGCTATGTCGGCGAGCCGACGGATGACGCGCAGCAGGACGAGGCCTTGAGCGAGGAATGACAGACGGACTATGAAGAAAAAGGACATCATCATCATTGTGATCGCGCTGCTGGCGGCGGGCGCGCTGTACCTCGTCTCCCAGGTTTCGCTGGGCGCAAAGGCGTCGTTCGTCGTGGTGACGATTGACGGCGAGGAGGTGCTGCGCAAGCCGCTGGCGATTGAAAACCGCTATGAGATTGCGCAGGACGACGGCAGCGTCAACGTGATCCGCGTCGAGGACGGCGCGGTCTTTATGGAGGAGGCTAACTGCCGCGACGGCCTGTGCATCCGCCAGGGCAAGATGAAAAACGGCGCGAAGACCATCGTCTGCCTGCCGCACAAGGTGGTCGTGCGGCTGGAGGGCGACGCGCCGGAAAGCGACAACAGCGATCTGGACGTGATCATTCAGTAAGGCTGCTTTTCATGCAAAGCGCCTGATGCAGCGCATTCCGTCAAATCAAAATGCGCTGAGACGGATTCGATCATCAAGGCATGCAGATGCAAATCGGTATGCCTCCCCGAAAGGAAAACCAATGAATCCAATCAAAATATGGCTGGACGACGCAAGGGCGAAGCCCAGCCTCAGGCACGTGGAAACCTGCGACGGCCTGCGCACGATGGCGGTGCTGATCGTCGCGTGGTTTCATATCTGGCAGCAGAGCTGGATGTTTCCGGGGCTGACGGTGCTGGGCAGGGACATCAGCCTGGACCCGCTGGTGCGCTCGGGCTACATGTGGGTCGACATGATGATCCTCATCAGCGGCTTTTGCCTGTATCTGCCGTGGGCGCGCATGCGCTATGAGGGCGGGGAGCCGGCCCGGCCGCTGGACTTCTACGCGCGCCGTCTGGCGCGCATCCACCCGTCGTACCTTTTGACGATCGCGGTCATGTTCGCCGTCGCGCTGGCGACGAACGCTTATTACGACCGGGGGCATATGGTGCGCGACCTCGTCTCGCACCTGACCTACACGCATGTGTTCTTCTACGATGCGTATTACGCGTCCAATCTGGGCGGCGCGCTGTGGACGCTGGCGATCGAGATGCAGTTTTACCTGCTCTTTCCGCTGCTGGCGCGCGCATTTTACAGGCTGCCGGCGACGACGTTCGCCGCGATGGTCGCCATCGCGCTGGGCTTTCGCGGCTGGGTGGGCGCGAACGTCCGGGACGTGGCGATGTACTTCAACCAGCTGCCGGCGTATCTGGACACGTTCGCGCTGGGCATGATGGCGGCGAGCGTCCACGCGGTTCTGGCGCAGAAAAAGCACGGTGCGCTCTCGCGCCTCCTGTGCTCGGCGCTGACGATCGGCCTGCTGCCGCTGCTGTGGCAGGTGGTGCGCGCGCAGGCGTCCTGCCCGAACGTCGAGGCGATCCGCCTGGGCCAGATGAACAACCGGCTGGCGATGGGCCTGCTGGGCGCGTGCTTCCTCGTCTCAAGCGCGAACGCGGGGCTGGTGCTGCGCAGGATTCTCGGCAACCCGGTCACCCGGTTTTTCTCCGGCATCTCGCTTCAATTCTACATCTGGCATCAGACGATCGCCGTCTGGCTGATCACCTACAGGGTCATCCCGAGCGAATACCAGAACCCCAACTGGGAGGGCGATCCCGTCTGGCAGATGCGCTACACGATCGCATGCTTTGCCCTGTCGCTGCTCGTCGCGGCGGCGATCACCTACGGCTTTGAGCGCCCTGTCGCCGGAAGGCTGCTGCGCGCCTGGCAGGACCATCGCGAGGCAAAGGCGAAGAAAGGAATCTGATATGCTCCATATCGGCTGTCATCTCTCCTGCGCAAACGGCTATCTGGCCATGGGCAAACAGGCGGTAGAGATCGGCGCAGACACGTTTCAGTTTTTTACGCGCAATCCGCGCGGCGGCTCGGTGAAGCCCTTTGACCGGGAGGACGCGGACGCGCTGAATCGCTTCATGCAGGCGCATGCCTTCGCGCCCATCCTGGCGCATGCGCCGTACACGCTCAACGCGGCGGCGGCGGACGCGCGCGTGCGCGATTTCGCCTTCCGCACGATGCGCGAGGACCTCGAGCGGCTGGCGTACCTCCCGAACGCGATGCTCAACTTTCACCCGGGCAGCCATGTGAAGCAGGGGGCGGAGATGGGCGTCAGGCTCATCAGCGAGATGCTCGACGAGGTCTACACCCCTGAGCTGCCCACGACGGTGCTGCTGGAGACCATGGCGGGCAAGGGCAGTGAGGTGGGCCGCAGCTTTGAGGAGCTGCGCGCGATCATGGACGCGAGCAGGGCGGGCGACCGCCTGGGCGTTTGCCTGGATACCTGCCATGTGTACGACGGCGGGTACGACGTGGTGGACCATCTGGACGACGTGCTGGAGGCGTTTGACCGGGTGATCGGCCTTCAACGCCTCAAGGCGGTCCACCTCAACGACAGCAAGAACCCGATGGGCAGCCACAAGGACAGGCACGAGAAGATCGGGCAGGGATCGATCGGGCTTGAGGCAATGGAGCGCATCATCAACCACGACGCGCTGCGCGGCCTGCCGTTTTACCTGGAAACGCCCAACGAGCTGGATGGATACGCAGCGGAGATTCGGCTGCTGCGCGGGGCGTATCATGGCGATGAAGGAGCAAAGGAAGATGTGTGAAATCAAGACCGTCGGCGTGATCGGCCTGGGCGCGGTCGGCGCGCTGTATGCGGAGCGGCTGCTCGCCTCCGGCGCGCAGCTGCGCGTGCTCGTGGACGAGGCGCGCAGGCAGCGCTATGAGAAGGAGGGCGTGTTTGTCAACGGCGTGCGGGTCGATTTCCCGTATGCGACGCCGAAGGACGCGGCGCCGGTGGATCTGCTGCTGATCGTGACCAAGGAGAGCGGCCTGCGGGGCGCGATGGAAACGGCCGCGGGCTTTGTCGGCCCGGAGACGCTCATTCTCTCGCTGCTCAACGGCGTGACGAGCGAGGAGATCGTCTCGGAGCGCTTCGGCGGGGAAAACGTGCTCTGCAGCGTGGCGCAGGGCATGGACGCGGTCAAGGAGGGCAACCGCCTGACCTATGAGCATCCGGGCCAGATCGTGCTGGGCGAAAAGGAGCCGGGCCCTGTGTCCGCGCGCGTGCAGGCCGTCGCGGATTACCTGACCGCGCACGGCGTGCAGGTCACCCCGGTTGCCGACATGGTGCGCCGCCAGTGGGGCAAGCTGATGCTCAACGTGGGCATCAACCAGGCGTGCATGGTCTTTGAGTGCGGTTACGGCGGCGTGCAGCAGCCGGGCAGGCCGCGCGAGGTGATGCTCGGCGCGATGCGCGAGGCGCAGCAGCTGGCCCGTCTGGAGGGATATCCCATCACGGAGGAGGAGTTTGACGGCTGGGTGGCCCTGGCGGACAGCCTCGCGCCCGGCGGCAAGCCCAGCATGCGCCAGGACGGCGAGGCGCACAGGAAGAGCGAGGTCGAACTCTTTGCGGGCACGATGGTGCGCCTGGGCCGCAAACACGGCGTGGAGGTTCCCGTCAACGCCTGGCTGTACAACAGGGTGAAGCAGATGGAGGCGGCGTACTGACTGACGGAAGTTTTGCATTTATTCCAAAAGAAAACTTCATTTTATTCGGAATGAAGGCGGAAAAACGCAAAATAAGCAGAAAAAGTGAAAATCGATCACGACGATCATGAATTTTTCTTGACAAGCGTGTTCATTGGCCGTATAATGGGCTCATTCGCCGGAGTGGAAAATTCCGGCAGATCAAAGGGGGACTATGTTATGAAGAAGTTTATCGCGGCTGTTCTTGCCATGACCCTGTGCCTGTTCGCCTGCGGCGCGCTGGCCGAGCATTTCGTCATTGCGACGGACACCGTGTTCAAGCCCTTCGAGTACACCGACGCGGCGGGCAACTTCGTGGGCATCGATGTGGATATCCTGGCCGCCATCGCCGAGGATCAGGGCTTCACCTATGACCTCAACAGCCTCGGCTGGGATGCGGCCATCGCCGCCTGCCAGGCCGGCCAGGCTGACGGCATGATCGCCGGCGCGTCCATCACCGACGCGCGCAAGGAGAGCGGCTGGATCTTCTCCGACGGCTACTTCAACGCGACCCAGTGCATGACCGTCGCGGCGGGCGCGAAGATCGCTTCCTTCGCGGATCTGGCGGGCAAGCCCGTCGCCGTCAAGACCGGCACCCAGGGCGCGGCCTACGCCGAGAGCCTGAAGGATGAGTACGGCTTCACCATCACCTACTTCGAGGACTCCCCGACGATGTATCAGGCGGTCATCGGCGGCCAGTGCGCGGCCTGCTTCGAGGACACCCCGATCATGGCGGCGACCATCAAGGAGAACGGCGTGCCGATGCAGATCGTCGAGGGCTCCGAGAACGAGGGCGCGCCGTACGGCTTCGCCATCTTCAACGCCGACAAGCAGGCGCTGGTCGACATGTTCAACGCCGGCCTGGCGAGCATCAAGGCAAACGGCAAGTACGACGAGATCCTGGCGAAGTATCTCAACTGATCTTACCTGAACAAGCCTGAAGGGGCACGCGTTGTGCCCCTTCTTTTTCGCTCCATGCGGGCGCGGCGCCCGCTGCGGGCAGGGAACATCCATCACGTACCGGCCGGCTTTTTAGGAGGCTGGCGGCACGGCCCACGAAAGGGGAATGCCTCGTGCTGAGAATCCTGACCACCTATGGCAATCTGCTGCTGGCCGCGATGGGGCAGACGCTGCTGCTGGCGCTGTGCGGTCTGTTCTTTGCCTGCATCATCGGCCTGATCGTCGGATTGATGAGCGTCATCAAGAACAGGGTCTGCAACATCCTGGCACGCCTGTTCGTCGATCTGATCCGCGGCGTGCCGATGATCGTTCTGGCGTACTTCATCTACTTCGGCATGCCGTATCTGATGAACACCATCATCGGCATCGGCGGCGTGACGCTCACGGCCCTGCAGGCGGGCACCATCTGCCTGGCGCTCAACTGCGGCGCGTACATGGCGGAGATCATCCGCGCGGGCATCGAGTCGGTCGACCGCGGGCAGATGGAGGCGGCCAGAAGCCTGGGCATGCCGTACTGGCGCGCGATGCAGCGCGTCGTGCTGCCGCAGGCGATCCGCACGATGATCCCCAGCATCATCAATCAGTTCATCATCACGCTCAAGGACACATCCATCCTGTCCGTCATCGGCTTCCCGGAGCTGGTCAATACGGCGAAGAACGTCGTGGCGAACACGTTCATGTCTTTCCAGACGTGGACGATCGTCGCGGTGATGTACCTGGTGGTCATCACCCTGCTGTCCCGCGTCGCCAGAAGCATGGAGAGGAGGCTCAAGCGTGGCCATTAACAAGCAGAACGTGAAGATTCACGTCGAGCATCTCAAGAAGAACTTCGGCAAGCTCGAGGTCCTCAAGGACATTTCCACCGACATCTACGAGGGCGAGGTCGTGGTCATCATCGGCCCGTCCGGCAGCGGCAAATCGACCTTCCTGCGCTGCATGAACCGGCTGGAGGACATCACCGGCGGCACGGTGATCGTGGACGGCTGCGACATCACGAACAGGAAGACGGACATCAACAAGGTCCGGGAGAACGTGGGCATGGTGTTCCAGCACTTCAACCTCTTTGGCAACATGAACGTGCTGCGCAACCTGACGCTTGCGCCGGTCGATCTGAAGAAAGCGGACAAGCAGACCGCGCAGGAGCGCGCGGTGAAGCTGCTCGAGCGCGTGGGCCTGGCGGACAAGGCGCAGGCCTATCCGTCGCAGCTCTCCGGCGGCCAGAAGCAGCGCGTGGCGATCGCGCGGGCGCTGGCGATGAACCCGGACATCATGCTCTTTGACGAGCCGACCTCCGCGCTCGACCCGGAGATGGTCGGCGAGGTGCTCGAGGTCATGAAGGAGCTGGCGCGCGAGGGCATGACGATGGTGATCGTCACGCACGAGATGGGCTTTGCGCGCGAGGTGGCCGACCGCGTGCTGTTCATGGACGGCGGCTACATCGTGGAGGAGGGCACGCCGGAGGAGGTCTTCTCCAATCCGCAGAACGCGAGGACGAAGGATTTCCTCAACAAGGTGCTGTAATCAAAAGGATGAATCCCAAAAACGGATTCATCCTTTTTGCTTGGAAGAAAACGGGCTGGTGTTTCGTCTTGTATATAGACTGCATCAAGCCGCCGCGAAGCGAAGAAGGGTCAAGGGATGAAATCCCTTGCGGGGTCAAGGGGCAGCCCCCCTTGGCGGGGATTGAAGCGGCAGCCCAACGCTCCCCTTCTCACTCGAACGTCAGCAGATCGTGCGCGACCGGCGTGTAGAACAGCTGCGCGATGCGCTCCAGGTCGCTGGTCTGCGGGAGAATCCACATGAGCTTGGTGACCACAGCCTCGACCGTCATCGTGTGCGCCTGCAGAACGCCCGGCAGGTTTGCCGCGCGCGCGCCGACCTGATAGATCGCGATATCGCTGCCCTCGTGCGGCACCTGCGTGGTGATGACGATCGGCTTGCCCTCGGCGCTCCAGGCGTTCACGGCCTCGAGGAAATCCTTCTGCTCATAGCACGGCAGGCCGCCCACGCCGAAGCTCTCGATGACCAGCGCGTCGTATTCATTCAGCAGCAGGCGCAGGACGGCGGGGTTCATGCCGGGGATGAGCCGCAGCACGAACACGCGCGGATTCAGCCTGTCGTAGAACGCGGGCAGGCCGGCAGGGCGCGGGGTGCGGATGTAGTGCAGGATGCGGCCCTCGCGCAGCAGCGCCAGATCGGGATAATCGATGGAGGAGAAGGCGTTCATCGACTTGGTGTGCGTCTTGCGGGCGCGCGTGCCGCTGATGACCCGGCCGTCGAACACCAGCAGCACGCCGAAGAGCGCCTCGTCCTGCGCGGCGAGGAACGCGTCGAACAGGTTGCGCCGCGCGTCGGTCTCCGGGTCGTAGATGGACTTCTGCGAGCCGGTGAGCACGATGGGCTTCGCGCTGTTCTGGATGAGATAGGAGAGCGCGCTGGCGGTGTAGGCCATGGTGTCCGTGCCGTGCGTGACGACAAAGCCGTCATAGCGGAAGTAGTTCTCCTTGACGCAGCCGGCGATGGCCAGCCAGTTGTCCGGCGTCATGTTCGTGGAATCGATGCTCAGCAGCTGCAGCGCATCGATATGGCACAGATCGCGCAGGGCGGGCACGCAGGAGAGGATGTCTTCGGCGCACAGCTGCGGCGCGAGGCCGCTGTCCGTCGGACGGGAGGCGATGGTGCCGCCGGTGGCGATGAGCAGAATGCGTTTCATATCAAAAATCCTTTCGGGAAAAGGCTGTGGACAAGGCGATTATACCACACCGCCCGCAGGCCGGAAAGCGGTAATCAGAAGAACTTTGACGGATGCGCGCAGGGATGGTATAATAGATGCGCTCTAAGGAGGAATGTGAACATGAAAAAGTGCTTTCTTGCGCTGCTGATGGCGGCGTGCATGCTGCCGGCGCTCGCGCTGGCGGCGGGCTCCGTCCTGATGGTGGAGCTGCCGCAGGACGCGCAGATGGTGGAGAACGTCGAGTTTGACGACGGCGACTTCATCCAGACTTATCAGCTCAGCGGCGGCGCGACCGTGCAGCTGCTGCGCTACGCGTCCTTTGAGATGACGCTGGGCGACCTCATCGCCAGCGAATGGGCGGGCTGCACGGATGTGCGCGAGCTGGGCGTGCATACGATCGGCGGCTGCGAGGCGGAGGGCCTGCGCTTTGCCTATCAGGAGGACGGCCAGGCGGCGTTTGATGTGACGATCGTGCTGGTGAAGGCGGACGGCGGGGTGCTGGTGTTCGAGGCGGTGTTCCCCGAGGCGCTGGGCGACGCGCAGATCGAGGCGACCGTACAGGGAATGCTTGCTTCCATGGATGTGCGCAACGCGGATGACGCGGCGGGCAATGAGACCGCCGAGGTCGGCTGACAGAATCAGACAGGGCTGCAAAGCGATGCGCTTTGCAGCCCTGCTGCTTGTCATATATGATCAGCCCTGATCCCCGTGCGCCTGAATCTGCGCGTTGAGCAGGTGAATGTTGCCGCAGCTCATGGTGATGACCAGG
>JBJEUH010000018.1:6389-9507 GCA_051883735.1 Candidatus Ventricola sp. | reverse complement strand
CAGGAGCTCTACCGCAAGGAGGGCGTCAGCCCCATGGGCGGCTGCCTGCCGATGATCATCTCCATGTTCATCCTCTTTGCGATGTTCTACGCGCTGCGCACGTTCGCCAACGAGCAGCTCGTCGCGCAGTTCCTCACCTTCTATCACAACCCGGAGATCGATCCGTCCGCGCTGACGGACGGCTTCCTGTGGATCAAGAACCTGTGGATGCCGGACAGCCCGTTCGCCACCTACATGCCGGACGTCAAGTCCCTGCAGCTGGTGGATTACCAGGTCTGGAACGACGTCAGCGCCAAGCTGGTTGCCGCCGGCACCATCCCGGAAGCGCTCAGCTTTGTTGACCGCAACGCCATGATGGCCTACATCACCGACGTGGTCACCCCGTTCATCGCCTCCGATGTGTACGCGCCGTACATTGCGCCGGTGGCGGGCCTGGGCAACCTGAGCATCCTCGGCCTCATTCGCTTCACCATCTATCAGCACGGCAATGGCTGGTTCGTCCTGCCGATCCTGTCCGTCGCGACCCAGATCGTCATGCAGAACATGACCATGAAGCAGACCATGCAGGCCAACCCGCAGGCGGGCAGCCAGAAGACCATGCTCTACGTCATGACCTTCATGTCCCTGTACTTCTGCGCGATCTACAACTCCGCGTTCGCGCTGTACTGGGTGGTCTCCAACATCTATGCCCTTGTTGAAAACATCGCGTTTGACCGATATTTCAAGGCCCAGGACCGCAAGGCGGCCAAGGCGGAGGAGGTAGGCATCTGATGCGCAGTCAGGAATTCACCGGAAAGACGACCCAGGAAGCCATCGACGCCGGCCTCGCCGCGCTGGGCGTGACCATCGCCGATGTGCATGTGGACGTGATCCAGGAGGGCGCGAAGGGCCTGTTCGGCCTGTTCGGCAGCAAGCCGGCGTGCGTCCGCCTGACCGTCATGGACGACGAGAAGGAAGACGACCACGGCCTTGACGACCTGCTCAGCTCCTTCAGCCTGGACGAGCCGCGCAAGAAGCCGGCGCCCAGGGCCGCCGCGCCGAAGGCGGAGAAGAAGCCCGAGCCGAAAAAGCCGGCCGAGAAGCCGGAACAGAAGAAGGCTGAGCCGGTGAAGGCGGAGGCCAGGAGCCAAGCCGCGCCGAAGGCGGAGCCTGCAAAGGCCGAGACCAGGGCGGAAGCAAAGGCCGACGAGAAGAGCGAAGCCCGGGCAGAGGCGAAGCCCGAGACCCGGACCGAGGCCGCGCCCAAGCCGCCCAAGCCCCCGCGCGAGAAGAAGCCGCGCGCGCCCAAGGGCGAAAAGCCGGCCAGGGAGAGCAAGCCGGAGGAGCCGCGCGAGTTCGCGCCGATGGTTCCGGCGAAGGCGTTTACCCCGACCGAGCCGCCGGTTCTGTACGCCGAGGACACCCCGGCGGGCAGGGCGCAGCGCTTCCTGATGGATGTGACCAGCCTGATGAACGTGAAGGTGGACGTCTACGTGGACGACACCCAGGAGGACGGCCTGTACATCCACATGATCGGCGACACGCTGGGCATCCTCATCGGCCGCCGCGGCGAGACGCTGGACGCGCTCCAGTACCTCACCAGCCTGCAGGTGAACAAGGGCCGCGAGGGCTACATCCGCGTGACGCTGGACACCGAGAACTACCGCGCCAAGCGCGAGGACAGCCTGCGCCGCCTGGCGCAGCGCATGGCCAACCGCGCGCAGAAGACCGGCCGCAAGGTCGTGCTCGAGCCGATGAACCCGTACGAGCGCCGCGTGCTGCACACCGCGCTGCAGAATCATCCGGCGGTGACCACGCACTCCGAGGGCGAGGAGCCCAACCGCCGCGTCGTCATCATGCTGGCGAACCAGCCGGAGCGCGCCGCGCAGGCGGAAGGCGGAGAGAAGAGCGAAAAGAGCGAGCGCGGCGACAAGCCGTCCTCCTCCCGCCGCCGCCGGAGCCGCCGCGGACGCGGACGCGGCCCCAAGCCGGCCGCACAGGAAACGACAGCTGTTACGGAACAGGCGCAAGCGCCGGTTGACGTACAGGGAGAAGAATGATATCATAGACGGGAAGAGAAATCTTCCCGTTCTTTTTGGCTTGCAGGAAGGACAGCGGGCTTCCGGCTGCCGTCCCGCCTGCAGGCGGGACGGCGAATGACTTCTCAGCCTGGATGAAGAGAGGAAATGGCATGATCGAGCGAATAACCGCAGGCACGCGGCGTGGGCTGTTGGCCGTGGCGGGCAATGTAGGCCTGTTTGTGACGACGGCATTTTTTGTGACGGGCCTGCTGATCCTCGGGCCGAACGTCTGGTGGCGCGAGTATATCGACATGTTTGAGCGCTATGTGCTGATTCCGTGGGGCATGGCGCTTTGCCTGCTGCGCCTGGAGCGGCGCGTCAGGGCGGAGCAGAAAGGCATGCGCTGGGACATTGCCGTGCTGTTTTTCCTGCTGGCGTGGATCGTCGTGCCGTTCGCGCTGCGCTTTGGCAATACGTTCAACAACTCCGGAAGCTGGCACAACCACGCGGTGCTCTTTTTCGGCATCTACGCGCTGACCACGGAGGAGGCTCCGGTGCGGCGCGAGCGCCTGTTTGATCTGACCGCGCTGCTGTTCACGCTGTGCTCGCTGGCGCTGGGCGCCGCGCTGCTCTACTGCGTCGCCGCCGTGCGGAAATTCGGCGATGCGGAATTCGCCTTCGGCGTGTGCGACGGCATGTATCTGTGCGCCAACGGACATTACAACAACACCGGCATGCTGGCGGTCTGCTGCGCGCTGATGGCGCTGGCGGGCGCGGGCCGCTTCAGAAACAGGCCGCTCCGCCTGCTGTGCGTTGTATCCGCGGCCATGATGACGTTCGTGACCGTGCTCACCCAGAGCCGCACCGCGCGCTACGCGCTGATTGCCGCTTACTCCGTGATGGTGTTTGGCGCGGTGCTCTGCACGGGGCGGGTTCGCCGCACGGCCGTGCGCGCCCTGGCGGCTGTGCTGACGGCCTGCATGACGGCCGTCGTCTGCTATGGCGGCGCGGCGATGCTGACCGACGCGGCGGTGGCGCATTACAACCGCGCCGCGCTGGCATCTGCCGGGAAGACCGAGGCCGCGCCCGGCGGGGCGGAGGCAGCCCCGGCGAATGAG
>JBJEUH010000018.1:0-6289 GCA_051883735.1 Candidatus Ventricola sp. | reverse complement strand
ATGCGGAAAAGGCGCAGGCATCGCAGGAGGATGCGGAAAAGGTCCCTGCGCCGCAGGAGAATGCGGAAAAGGCGCAGGCATCGCAGGAGAATGCGGAAAAGGCCCCTGTGCAGGAGAACGCAGAACAGGCTCCTGCGAAGGAGAGCACGGAGAAACCGCAGGCGACGGATGCGCTGTATGAGGCGCGCGCGGCAACCGACCCGTCGTTCTCCGGTCGAACGGCCATCTGGCGCAACCTGATGAAGCGCTGGAAGGAGAACCCCAAGTACCTGCTGATCGGCCACGGCGTGGGCAGGGTCGGCCAGCTGGTGACGGAGGGCACCATTCACGAGGGGCGGGAAAGCGTCTCGATCCACAACGCGTATCTGCAATTTACGGCGGATTATGGCCTGATCGCGTTCGCGCTGCTGTGCGCGTTCTTTGCCCTGATTGCCGCGCCGGTTTTGCGCGTGTATGCTGCGCGCGGCGCGGCACGGCGGCCGGGCTATGACGCGCTGTGCGGCATCGTGGCGGCCAGCCTCATGACCGGCATGATGGAGAGCGCGCCGCTGGGTGCGATGACGCCGATGAACATGATGCTCTTCTTCTCCCTGGCGCTGCTCTTTGCGCGGGGAAGGGACGCCAAAAATGAAGGATAAGCGGGGCCGGAGATTTCTCCGGCTTCGTTTTTGCTCAGAGGAGCTGCGCAAAAGCCGTGCGGCGGGCACGGCCCGCTTCTGATGCGCGGGAGCATGCGGTTCTTGTAAAAGAAGCGCCTTCTGTGTTATAATTTGAAAATCAGACGAATGCACAACCCAAAGGGGGATTGAATGATGAACAAACGCGCGATGGCGCTGCTGCTGAGCGCGGCGCTGCTCGTCGTTGGCGCGGCATCTGCGCTGGCGCAGGAGGCGACGTATGTCTTCCCGTACGAGGGCTTCCGCTATACGCAGAGGGAAGGAGAGACCGTGCTCACCCAGACGAACCTGCATGAGTACGAGGAGCTGATCGCGTCCCTGGGCACGACGAGCGAGGCGATTCTCGCCAGCTATGTGGCCTCCGGCATCGTGATGGAGGTCATCCCGCAGGACGGCGGCCAGATCGCCGTCAGCGTGACGGACGCCGGCGCGTTCGCCGACGTGCAGAGGATGAGCGAGATCACGCCGGAGCAGCTGGAGGCGTTCAGGGCGCAGTTTGAGGAGAGCGGGCTGTACGAGAGCGTCGCGCTGACGCAGACCGAGCCGGTCTGCGTGCGCCTGACCAGCTCCGCGATGTACGCGTCCATGCCGGTGTATTCCCTGCGCTATGCGACGCTGCACCTGGGCCGCCTGTATGTGATCGCGCAGACGATCGTGGGCCGTGCGCCCGAGGAGGCGGACGACGCGCGCATGGCGGACGTGCTCGCCGGGATCAAGCTGCTCTCCGCGGCGTCCGATCCCACGCCCGCGCCCACGCCCGTGCCGACCCCGACCCCGGAGCCGACGCCCGTGCCCTCGCCCGGCGTCGCCGAGGTGCTCGCCAGCGAGGGCGCGATGGAGGTCAGCGGCGTGCCGGCCTACACCAACGACCCGGCGATCACCGTCTCCGGCGTGACGGACCCGTCCGCCGAGGTGCGCGTGGCGCTGGAGGACAAGGTGCTGGGCAAGGCGACCGCCAAGAAGGACGGCACGTTTTCCATCAAGGTGACGCTGCCGCAGGAGGGCGATCTGGTGCTGGCCGTGATGACCGACAGCGCGGAGACGATGCTCGCCGTGCATTACGAGATGCCGATGGCCAAGCTCGTCATCACCGCCCCGGAGGACACGACGTTCACCGGCGAATATGTGATGGTGCGCGGCCAGACGGAGCCGGAAGCGACCGTCTACATCGAGGGCAAGGGCACGAACACCAACGTCAAGGCGAACAAGAACGGCGATTTTTCCATCCGCGTGTTCATTGAAAGCGAGGGCTCGCAGACCTTTGCCCTGCGCGCGAAGCTGAAGGGCTTTGCGGAGAACCGCACCGAGATCACGCTCACGCGCGAATACACGCAGCGCGAGGGCATCGCCAACTTCCGCAAGAAGATGCAGTCCATCCCGTATGCCAATCTCGCGAAGGACCCGGAGAAGTACGCCGGCAAGTGGTTCCTCTATCGCGGCAGGGTGGAGGCGTTCACCGACTTCGACGGCCGTCCGTGCGCGCTGGTGTGCGTGGACAACGTCGCCGTCGGCGAGTGGAAGGACCCGATCTGGATTGTGCTCTCGGGCGAGGAGGGGCTCGAGGCGGGTGATGTGGCGACCTTCTACCTCAGCGGCGAGGGCCTGACGCTCCCGGCGGACGGCCAGTACACCAAGGACGGCAGCGCCGCGGAGGCGCCCGTCGCCGAGGCCAAGTTTGTCGCGGAGATCAGCAAAGCCAAATAACCAAAGAAAGGCGGTAAGCAGCCGATGGGCAAGCAAAAATCCGAGGGCGGCAGCAGCCTTCTTTTCTGCCTGTGGGACGCGGTGTGCGCGGCATGTCTGGCGCTGTCGTTTGCCATCGACATGAATCTGCGCAGCTGGAACAATTACTACAACTGGTGCGCGTCGATCTCGGGTTCGCTGGCGATCAGTGCGGTGACCATCGGCGGATACTGCATCCTGCGCAGGGCACGGCGGCATCTGACGGACGGCGGATGGGGCATTCGGCTCTTCTCGCTGTTCCTCGGCGCATGGTGGGTGATGGCGCGCAGCGTTCGCGTGACGCTCGACATCAATCAGCCGTTCCTGACCCATGGCCAGATGCTCAAGGCGGCGGTTGTGGCGCTGGGCACGGCCTGCATCTGGGACCTGTTCCTGCGGGCGCTGCGGGACGTGTTGTGCGGGCGCTATGCGCTCAGGCTGGACGGCGCCGCCTCCCTGCGGGTGATGAAGCTCTACCGCGCGCATCCGATGGCGGTCTGCGCGGCGGCGGTCCTGTTCATGTGGCTGCCGCAGTATGTCATGGCCTATCCCTGCGCGGTGAACTTTGATACCGCCTCGCAGCTGCGCCAGGCGCTGGGCTGGGAGGTCTGGGATGACAAACATCCGCTGATCATGACGCTGCTCATCGACGCGCTGGTCCGCTTTGCCCGCCTGGTCGGCAGCGGCAATGCGGCGTTTGTGCTGTATACGGCGGCGCAGGGCGTGTTCGGCGCGCTGGTGCTGGGCTATTGCCAGGCGATCATGCGGCGGCTCGGCGCACCCCGCTGGCTGCGGCTGGGCTTCCTGCTGCTCAGCGGGCTGGGCATTGTGTACTGCGACAACATCACGGTCATTCTCAAGGATGTTCCATACAGCTACGCCGTCGTGCTGCTGCTGTGCGAGCTGGCGCGGCTGTGCCTGCTGGAGGATGAAGCGGAGGGCATCCGGCCGGCGACGGCGCTGCGGCTGGTGCTCGCGGGCACGGTGATGATCGTCTTTCGCAACAACGGCATCGGCGTACTGCTGGCAGCGCTGGCCGCCTGGCTGTGGCAGCTTTACAGGCGCGGCAGGCGCGCGATGATGCTTCGGGCTGCGGTGATCCTGCTGCTGCCTGTGCTGCTGACGCAGGGCGTCAAGACGGGCATTCGTGCAGCGCGCGAGGTGACGCCGTGCAGCCTGGGCGAGTCGCTCTCCTTCCCGCTGCAGCAGACGGCGCGCTTTGTCTGGGCGCATCCGGACTGGGTGACGCCGCAGGAGCGCGCGGTCATCGACGAGGTGATCGACTATGACAACCTCGCCCGGTACTACGACCCGACGGTGTCCGATCCCGTGAAGGCCACGTTCAGGGATGACGCGACGGCGCAGGAGCTTTGCGCTTACTTTGGCGTCTGGGCCCGGCAGTTCCTCCGCGATCCGGCGTGCTACGTAAAGGCGACGCTGATCCAGAATGCCCTGCTCTTTGACCCGCAGTCCCACAACATCATCGTGTTCTATTCCACGGGCCTGACCGACGAGGAGGAGGCCGCGCTGCAGATCGTGGAGCCGGACCGCACTGAGCGGATGGAGACGGTGGAGAATCAGCTGCATTACCTGCTCTACGGGCTGCCGTTTTTCATGCAGCTCAACACGTTCGGCTTCTACACCATCCTGCTGGTGGGCGCATGCCTGATCGCGCGGCGCGAGAGGGTGAAGGGAATGGGCGCTGTGACGGTGCCGCTGATTGCGGCGATGGTGATGGTGGTGCTCGGCCCGTGCATCGAGTGCCAGGACCGATACGGCTTCCCGATCATGTACAGCATGCCGCTGGTGCTCGCCTGCCTGAGCTTTCTGCTTAGACAAAAGCAGGCGGTGCATGCAAAGGAATAATGCCTGACAAACCCGGCGGAGAGCATGCCTCTCCGCTTTTTTCTGCATTTCGATGAAAATATATCGATAAACAATAAAAACTGATTGACAAACAATGTGCGCGATGGTATGATATCCCCGGGGTGAGAAAGATGAAAAAACTGGAATTCATGCGCAGCGAGCATGCGGTCTTCAGGGTACTACGCATCGCTGCCGCTGCGGCGGGCGTGATCGGGACGCTGATCGCGGTCTGGCTTGCCTGCGTGGGCGTTTCGTGCCTGTCCTGGGGGATCGGCGATCGCTTGGCGGATGTGATCGGTGCTGCGGCGACGGGGCTGGTGACGGTGGCGGTTGTTTCGATCTGCTGCTGGAGGGCGCTGATCGTGTTTGTCCGGATGGTCGGCAGGCTGTCGCAGGGCAGCGCGTTCACGGAGGAAAACACGCGCGCGATGGCGGCGATTGCCGGCGCGCTGGCGCTTTCGGGCGCGGCGATTCTGGCCGCCTTCGTGCTGCTGCTGCTCATCTGCCGGGAGATGGTTCTGCCGATGATCTTCCTGGTGCTGCTGGCGCTGGCGTTCTTCGGGCTGGCGCTGATCGCGCATGCGCTGGGCCTGCTGGTGCGCCGTGCGGCGCAGCTTCAGCGGGACAGCGACCTGACGATCTGAGGAGGGATGCGCATGATTCGGGTGGATCTGGACGTGATGCTGGCCCGGCGCAAGATGAGCCTGACGGAGCTGTCCCAGCGCGTGGGCATCACGATGGCGAATCTGTCCATTCTCAAGAACGGCCGCGCGAAGGCCGTGCGCTTTGAGACGCTGGAGGCCATCTGCCGCGCGCTTGATTGCCAGCCGGGGGACATCCTGGCGTATGAGGAGGACGAACGCGCGGAAAAGTAAGGCCGCGCAGCGCGCGTGACACGCGGAGCCGGACGCTTCCTGACGGAGGCGTCCGGCTTTGTGCTTCTGGCCCGGAAGTTTGGCAAAAGCAAACCCGGCCCCGGTGCAGACGGCGCGTTTGTTTAGAAAAGGTAAGATTGAAGTTAGAAATCCATGAAATCAAAAAATGCGAAAATACTTGGAAAAATGATCGATTCCTCCGGGCGGAAGCCTGAAAAAACGAACGAATTTCAATTTACTCAAAAAAGTTTGGCGAAAGGCATTGACAACGGGGGCGAAATATGTTTTAATCTGCATCGCAAAGATAACCTTGAAGTCATGTATTACTAAACATCTGGAGGCGTTTGCGTGGATATCAACATTGGCGAAAAGCTCAGAAGCCTTCGCCAGAAGAACAACCTGACGCAGAAGGAGCTGGCCGACCGCTGCGAGCTCTCCAAGGGCTTCATCTCCCAGCTGGAGAGCAACCAGACCTCGCCCTCGCTCTCGACGCTCGAGGACATCCTGACGACGCTGGGCAGCTCGTTCCACGAGTTCTTCTCCGACGAGCAGGGGGACAACCCCGTCTGCCGCAAGGAGGACGTGTTCATCAAGGAGAGCGACGACGGCGTGACCATCCACTGGCTCATCCCCAACGCGCAGAAGAAGGACATGGAGCCGATTCTGGTGACACTGGAGCCGGGCGCGCGGATGGAGACCGATCTGCCGCACATGGGCGAGGAGTTCGGCCACGTGCTCGCGGGCGCGGTGACGCTGGTGCTGGGCGAGAAGAGCTACCGCGTGCGCAAGGGCGACAGCTTCTCCTACAAGCCCTCCGTGCAGCACTACCTGTCCAACCCCGGCAAGACCCCGGCGACCGTGCTGTGGGTATCGACCCCGCCGAACTTTTAAAGGAACCGGGGGAATGCCGGGGCTTTGGAAGCGGCTTTGCGGCCCGGAACCCGTTTCAATCGCAGGCTGCTGCGCAGCCTGCTCTGAAACTGCGTTTTTTCTTTGATTTGGGGAACGCTGGGGCCGCAGGCCCCAGACCCCGCCTGGGGATTTCATCCCCAGACCTCTTCTTCGCTTCGCGCGCTCAACAGCGACATGGGCGAAAATCAGGATCAGGAGGACACCTTCATGGAAAATGCCATTCTCTCCATCCGCGAC
>JBJEUH010000017.1:0-9793 GCA_051883735.1 Candidatus Ventricola sp. | reverse complement strand
TTCCTCTTCGCGCTTTCTTTTCATTCTTCGTCGTGCACTTCTGTGCATGGAGTTTATTTTGTATTTATTCGGTTCGGCGATGCAAAATTCAAGGCGTTATTGGCTAAAATCGGTGTTAATGGGGGATAATTGCAGGATTTCGTTCTTTTGAATCAAATACTCAATTTACGTCCGGACGGATAGCGGTAAAGAAAGGCCGTTAGTCTACTCGAAATGGTCTATCTGACCTCAGTTTTGCCCCCCTGGGCAGTAATAGAGGAAAGCGTACACGGTGTTACGATATAAACCGTACACGGTGTACGCTTTTGCTCTGGGTAGATTTGCTGCAGCAATTATTTTTGATAGGCCGGTGGGGGATAGACTACTCAGAAGTATTGAAGTAGTCTATTCTTTAGAACACCGCAGAATACTGCATATTTAAGGCATCTGAGCAGTATGGAAAAACAGCAGAGGTGTTCCAAAAGAGGAGATGCAGTTATCCTTTGTCTGGAACGGTTTTGAATACACGGCCAGATGCTTTGAGCGCTCTGTAGTGCTCATTTATAGAACTGCGCATTTGGCCGTAACCACTCAATAATCCCCCGGTACAGAAACGTCGGAGACTATCCCCAAAATTGTGTAAACCTCCAGGCTGGTGTAGAATAAAAAGCATCAGTTTGGAGGTTTATGAGTATGTCGAGAAAGAACCGCACTCCAGAAGAAAACGCGCGGCGCGCCAAGATTCGCGAGCTGCTGCAGGAAGCCAACATCAGCAGCATGGCGGGTATCCAGAACCTGTTCAGGGAGACTATCGCAGAATTCATGGAGAACGGACTGGAAGCGGAGCTGGATGAAGAACTTGGTTACAGCAAATATGATTTCCGAAACAAGGAAACGGATAATTCCCGGAATGGTCACAGCAGCAAGAAGCTGAAAACCAGCTTCGGAGACGTGGAAGTCAGCATTCCGCGGGATCGGAAGGGCGAGTTTGAGCCGCAGCTGCTCAAGAAGAATCAAACCAGCATCAGCCAGGATATTGAAGAAAAGATTCTGTCCATGCATGCCAAAGGAATGACGACATCGGATACTATGACGACGCTTTCATGCGATTCGCGAAAATAGAATTCAGAACTCACGGCGGACCATTGACCTGCGGTAACCAATCCACGTATAACAGAGTGGCCAATGCCGGGAATCTGTTTCTCTGGTTCCTTCCAAATGCCTTGAAAACTCTCCTTCTTGACGGGTACACTTTCCCGAATTTGCTCTTGACAAGAGTGTACAACATAACAGTATGAGCATTATGCGTGCTTCGGCGTAGATGAACGAAAGCGCCATCCCGCGCCGCAGCTCCGCTGAGGAGAGCATACCGGCCCGGGAGGGCGCTCTGTCTGTATCAGGGGGGTGCGCTATGGCGCGGGAAGGCTGCGCGGCGGGCGATCAGCCCTTCACCGCGGACATCGTCATGCCTTCGATGACGCGCTTCTGGCAGAAAAGGTAGAGAATCGCCGGAGGGAGCATGGAGATGAGCATGGAGGCGATCTTCACGCGCTGGTCGACATAGAAGTTCGGGCTGAGCATGTTGGAGATCGCCACGGACAGCGGCTTGATCTTGTCTCCGGTGATCAGCGACGGCCACAGGTAGTTGCCCCAGATGCGCAGGAACATGACGACCGTCACCGTGATGACGCCGTTGCGCATCAGCGGGAAGACGATGGATGTGAAGATGCGGAAGTGGCCCGCGCCGTCGATCCGCGCGGATTCAATCAGGGAGACCGGCAGGTCCTCCAGGAACTGCATCAGCATGAACACGGCCAGGGGCGAGACCATCATGGGCAGCGACACGCCCCACAGGGTATCCGACATGCCGATCTGGAAGACGAAGCGATACAGCGGGATGATATAGAGCACGAGGGGGAGCATCATGCTGCCCATCAGTGTGGCAAACAGCAACTTTTTGAACGGGAACTCGTAGAACGTGAACTCGTAGGCGACCAGCGCGCTGATGAACACCAGACCGATGATGGTGATCAGCGAATAGATGCCCGTGTCCACGATGGCATTGAGGATGTTGCCGGTCGTGAGCGCGTAGGTGATCTTGCTGATGCCGTTTTTGAAGTCGTTGGGAAGGAAGGCGGTGGTGATGTTGGTGCTGTCCGACGAGAAGGTGGCAGAGAAGAGGTGCCAGAGCGGGAAGAGGCAGATGATCGTCCACAGCACGCCGATGCCGAGGAGGATGACCCGCTCTGCGGTGAGCTTGTGATGCTTTTTCATATTGGCGCCCTCCCGTCACACTTTCTTTTTGCGCGTCTTGAACTGGACGACGGTGATCGCCATGATGATTGTCATGAGGATCACGCCCTCGGCCGCCGCACGGCCCAGCGCAGACTTGCCGCCCTTGTATACGTTGCGCACCATTTCCATCACCGGGAAGAGCATCACCTGGTTGGCGCCGCCGACCGCGTTGATGTCGGTTGTGTTGGTGAGGATCCACGGGATATCGTAGACCTGCAGCGCGCTGATGAAGGAATAGGTGATCACGAAGAAGAGGATCGGCTCCAGCAGCGGGATCGTGATGCGCGTCATCTTCTGGAAAGTGCTTGCGCCGTCGATCTCCGCGGCCTCATACAGATCCGGGGAGATATCCTGAATGGCGGAGAGGAAGATGACGAAGTTGAAGCCGACGGAATTCCAGACGTCGATGAGGATGACCAGGGCAATCGCGTAGCCGGGCGTATCCTTCCAGATGACGTTGGCGCCGATGCCCAGCTTGGCCAGATTGGAGGCGATCAGGCCCATGTCCGAGGACATGTACCACTGCCAGATGCCTGCGCACAGGAACAGCGGAAGCACGTGCGGGAAGAAGTAGGAGCCGCGGAAGAAGCTGTACGTGCGGCCCTTGAACTGGCTGACGATCAGGGCCAGTGCTAGCGCGATGGACAGGCCGATGGCGATCGTCAACGGCACATAGATGGCCAGATTCTTGAGCGAGACAATGAAGCGCTTGGAGGCACTGCCCTTGCCGGAGAAGATGTTGATGTAGTTCTCCAGGCCGACAAAATTGATTTCGCCCCTGCTCGAAGTCGACCAGTCGGTAAAGCTCATGGCAATACCCTGAATCATCGGAACGAGAATGAAGAAGATGAACAGCGCAAAGAACGGAGCGAGCGCAGCGTAGTTGACCGCGTGCCTTCGCAGGCTTCTGCCCAGGTTCATCGGTTTCTTTTTGCGCGAGAGCTGCATAGGACAAGCCTCCCCCTGTTTGAAATCGCGCCGCCGACAGACGAACTGCCGGCGGCGCGTGATGGCAATTACTCGCCCTCGTCAGCGATCATGTCGTTGATCGCCTCGATCATGGCTTCAGCGCCCTCCTCGGCGGTCATGGCGCCGGAGGAGACCTGCGGCGCGATATCGCCCAGCGCGGACGGCCAGAACACGTTGGTCTTGCCGAAGTCCATCTGACGCATGCCGCCCTGCAGGCCGACAGCGGAGACGGCGCCGATCATCGTGGAGGTGACCGCCTCGTCCGCCATGGAATCCTCGCGCAGCACCGGGCGGCCGAGCTTCACGGCCCACTCAGCGCCGGCTTCCTTGGTGCCCATGTACTTGAGCCAGCGGGCCGTCGCGGCGTTGCGGGTCGCGTCGTCGCTGGTCACGCCGTACATGAAGTCCCAGCCCTGCAGGCCGCCGGTGCGTCCGCCCTCCTCATACGGCGGGACGAGCACGACGTCGTAGTTCACGCCGGAGGAGGCGTAGCCGGGGTTGTTCCACGGGCCGGCCAAGATGAAGGCCAGCTTGTTGGTCTTGAAGGCTTCCTCGGCGACGGCATCGCTGTACACCATCGCGTTGGCATAGGCGTCGATGCGGGCAACGGTCTCCAGCGTGCGCACGAGCTGCTCCGCCTTGAGGGTCGTCTCGCTGTCCTCGATGCCGGGGGTCAGGTTGTCGGCGTCAGCCGCCATGATCGCGCCCGGGCAGAAGTAGCCGCCGGCGGACCAGGAGGTCGTCGCGTCCACGCCGGAGTTCTTCACAGCCTCGAGCTGGGAGATGAACTCATCCATCGTCGCGGGCGCCTTGGAGGTATCGATGCCCGCAGCGGCCAGCACGTCGAGGTTGCGGTAGATCAGCGGAATGTAGCTGATGAACGGGAGCGCGTACTGCTTGCCGTCCCCCATGGTGACGGCGTCGATGGCAGCGTCATAGAAGCCGTCGGACCAGCTGGTGTCGGCGTAGATCTCGCTCAGGTCGAGCAGATCGATTGCCTCGTAGTACTTCTTCATGTCGCGCGCGGAGGCGGAGAACGCATCCGGCAGGCCGACGCCGGCCATCAGGCCGGTGAGAAGCTCGTTGTCGTTCTTGCCGGTGAAGTTGATGCCGGTGACATCGGCGTCATTGGCGATGAAATCCTCGGCCCAGCCCTTCATCACTTCCCAGGACACATCCTGCGTGAAGTCGGAATAGACCCAGAAATCCAGTACGATTCCGTCCGAGGTGCCGACCATATCGGCCAGAGCACCGGCGCTGACCGTAAGCATCAGCACGGCCAAAAGGATACCCCAAAACTTCTTGCCCATAATTGTTCCTCCTTTTTGTATTGTGAATCCCGCGGAGATTTCGCGGGATCGGGCACCGATGGAAATCACATGGCGCTGAACGCCACGCAGGCTGCACCGAGCAAGCCGACATTGGCCGCGCCGAGCGCGGATACGCGCAGCTCCAGCGGCAGCTGCAGGTGCAGCTGGGCGCGGATGGCCTGCACGCGCGCGCAGACCTGATCAAAGAACGCCGGCTCGCTGATGACCCCGCCGCCGAAGATGAACAGCCCGGAGCCGAGCACGCATTCGAAATTGATCACGCTGACGGCCAGCACCTCCACTGCACGGCCTACGACCTCCTGCGCAAGCGCGTCGCCGGCGCGCCAGGCATCGAAGATTTCGATGGCGCTGAGGTTCTGGACGGTGCGCTGCGCCCGCAGCGCGAGCGCGCTGCCGGGATAAGCGGGTGCCAGGCGCCTGGTCTCGTCGCTGAGGCCCTTGCCGCTGGCTACATCCTCCAGGCAGAAGAGGCGATCCTCCTGCGGCAGACGGCAGACCGTGTAGCCAATCTCGCCGCTGTAATTGACGCGGCCGCGAACCAGCCGGCCCTGATCGTAGATGCCCAGGGCGGAGCCTGTGCCGATGTTCACATAGACGAAGAAATTGGTATCCCTGCCCGCGCCCAGGATGGCCTCCGCCACTGTGGCGGCGTTGACATCGTTGTCCGCGTAGACGGGCAGATGAAAGTGCTCCCGGAGCATCCCGCAGAAGTCGTAGGAGACTGCACCGCCTAGCACGGAGCTGGAGATCAGCCGGTTGTCCTGCACGTGGCCCTTCACGCCGATGCCGACCGCCAGCACGCGGACCGCATCGCCCGCGGCGGCGAGCAGGCTGTCCGCCGCCTCACAGATGGCATCAAACAGCGCCCGATCCTCGCCCCAGACGACAGGGCGCCTTTCGCTGCACAGGATTTCGCCTCCGCGCGAGACCAGGCCAACCAGCACCTTGGTTCCGCCGATGTCAATGCCCAGCACGGCCTCCCGGCCCGGATTGTTCCCATTCATGCGGATAGCTCCTTCATTCCTGATCGATATGATCCAGCGCGTAGGCAACGGCGCCCAGCAGGCAGGATTCGTTTTTCAGCCGGGTCAGCTGGATCTCGGCCTTGTAGGGGGTCAGCTGCTCCACCTCGTCGCGGATGTCCTCCAGGATATCGGCCATGTCGTTGCTCATGCGCCCGCCGATGACCACCATGCTGGGGTTGAGCAGGCTGATGATGAAGGCGATGGTCGTCGCCAGCGTGTGGATGAAGCTCTCAATGATCGGGCAGCACTCCGCGTCGCCCTGGGTATAGCCCTGCACGAGAGCGGAAAAGCCGCCGGGGTAGCGCTCAAAGCTGTTCAGGCCGATGATCTTCTCCAGCGGGGTATAGGTCTCCTTGCGCCCGGCGCTGAAGGAGAAATTCTGCATCTCGCCCGCGGTGAAGGAGGAGCCGAGCACCATCTTCCCTTCGCAGAGGATGCCGCAGCCGACGCCGGTGCCCAGGTGGATGTAGACCAGATTTTCGTGCTCATGGGCGATGCCGAACTTCCGCTCGCCGATCAGCGCGAGGTTGACGTCGTTGTTGACGCAGATGGGGACATCGCAATAGGCGCGGAACTGACCCGGCAGATCGTAGTTGCGCCACTTGAGGCGGGAGGCCCGGATGACCTTGCCCTCCGCATTGACCACGCCGGGCACGCTCACTGACAGCCGCGCGACCCGCTGCTCCTCGATGCCGGCGGCGCCGAGCGCCCGGGTTAGCAGCGCGTACACGCCCTGCGCATCGCGCACCGGGTCATGGGAGGTGATGGCGAGCGGCTTGCCGCGCATGTCCGCGATGCAGACCGTCGCGCTGTCCTGCTTCAGCTCCATGCCCACAATATAGGAAGAGACGGGGTTGAACCGAAGCATCTGCCCGGGCCGGCCGCAGGTCTTGACGTCGCTGCTCTGCACGCCGACCTCGAAGACCATGTTGTTGTCCAGCAGCCAGTCCACAATCTGGCTGACGGTCGAGCGGCTGAGGTTCAGCTGCTTGGAGATCTGCGCCCGGCTGATGGGCTCCTGCCGGCGGATCACATCCAGAACCAGCTTCTGGTTGAGATGCCGCACCATTTCCAGGGATCCTGTTTGATTCTTCATCTGCTTCATCCTCTACAGGCTGATTGGGGGAGAATGCCTCCCGCTGCATCGATTATATCACAAATGCGAGGATTCGTCAGCAGACGGCAGCATGGGCTGCCTGATGCAAAGTTTGTTTTCACTACAAACAAATTATAGCAGAAAAGCGCGGGATGTCAAGACGGAAAATGCCAAACTGTCCAATTATTCCGGAATTTCTTTGGATTATCGATGATTTATGGCAGGAATTTCCTGCATTTGCAGGGAGACGTATCCCATCCCGGCATCCGCTGAAGCGCTTTTTCCGCAGACTTGCAGAAAAGTTTGTTCGAATATCGACGAAAAAGGAGGAATAGCGCTGCCGGTGTAGAATCAATGATTCAGGCATGTGCTCCAGCGGCCGGCTGTGTCGGCCAGGGCTGCCCGCCGCGGGGCGATTTCTTCACCAATCAGGAAAGGAATGTGATTCACTATGAGAACCGAACTGTACGACAACGTCATGGGCGAGCCGGAGGTTCTGTCCATCGTCCTTGACAAGCGCAAGGAATACTTCGAGGCGCTGGGCAGGAAGTACGCCGGCGTCAAGCGCATCTATGTGGTCGGCTCCGGCACCTCCTATCATGCGGGGCTGTCCGTGCGCCGTCAGATGGAGAAGCTCTCGGGCGTCGAGGTGGTCGCCTCATATCCCTCCGTGTTCATGGAGACGCAGGTGCTCCCGGAGAAGGACGCCCTGTGCGTGGGCATCTCCCAGAGCGGGCGCAGCGCCATCACCGTGCGCGCCATCGACCGCTGCCGCAAGCTCGGCTATTTCACCGCCGGCATCTCCTCGAACAACCCCAGCGCGCTGACCGAGGCGGTGGAGGACTACATCCCGCTGGTGGTCGGCGTCGAGCACAGCGCCTCCACCAAGGGCTATGTCACCAGCATGCTCAGCCTCATCCTGCTGAGCATGGAGATCGGCTTGAGCAACGGCCACATCGATGCCGCCGTCGAGGAGGAGGTCGTCAGCGCGTTTGAGGCGCATGTGCGCAATTTCCCCGTGCTCGCCAAGAAGAGCGAGGACTGGGTCGCGCGCAATGAGGAGGACATGCTCAAGGCGGTGCGCATCTCCGTGCTTGGCTACGAGGGCAACTACGGCACCGCGCTGGAGGGCGCGCTCAAGCTGCTGGAGACCATCCGCGTCATGGTCGCCGGCTACGACTTCGAGGAGTGGCTCCATGGCGCCTACAACGCGCTGACGCCGGAGAGCTACCTGTTCATCTGCCGCTCCGCCAGCCGCTTTGACTACAAGGAGCGCGTGGGCAAGCTGGAGGAGGTCATCCGCCCGTTCACCGAGCACGTCTTCGTCATCGGTGCGGACGACGAGAGCAACCCGCGCAACCTGTGCGCGCCCTTCTCCGGCAACGAGTACGTCCTGCCGCTGGAGTACATCATCCCCTATCAGATGATGATCGCCCTGCTGCCGCAGAAGAAGGGCATCAACGCCGACCGCGTGCTGATCCCGAACTTCCACACCGCCGTGGGCAGCAAGAGCGTCCGCTGAACTGCCGCGCAGGCACGCCTGCAGAGGAAAACGCCATGATATTCATGAATTGCGACTACAACGAGGGCGCGCACGAGCAGGTGCTTGCCCGCATCGTGCAGACCAACGTGGAGCAGACCGCCGGCTACTGCCTGGACCCCTACTGCGCTGAGGCGGCTGCGCTGATCCGGCGGCTGTGCCAGGCGCCGGATGCGGCGGTGCACTTCCTGGTCGGCGGCACGCAGACGAACGCCGTCGTCATCGGCGCTGCGCTGCGCCCGTACCAGGGGGTCATCGCCGCGCAGAGCGGCCACATCAGCGTCCATGAGTCCGGCGCCATCGAGGCGGACGGCCACAAGGTCATCGAGCTGCCCGCACAGGACGGCAAGCTCTCCGCCGCGCAGGTGGATGCGTACTGCCGCGCCTACCGCGAGGACGAGAGCGCTGAATACATCGTCCAGCCGAGAATGGTCTATATCTCCCATCCGACGGAGCTGGGCACGCTGTACTCGCTTTCCGAGCTGGCGGCCCTCTCTGCGGTATGTCGCGAGCACGGGCTGTACCTGTACGCCGACGGCGCGCGCCTGGGCTACGCGATGGCGGCCGAGGGGAACGACGTCTTCCTCCCGGAGATGGCGCGCCTGTGCGACGCCTTCTATATCGGCGCGGCCAAGAACGGCGCGCTCTTTGGCGAGGCGGTTGTGCTGTGCCATCCCGCGCTGGCGGAGGGCTTCCGCTCGCTCGTCCGGCGCAAGGGTGCGCTGCTGGCCAAGGGCCGCCTGCTGGGCGTGCAGTTCCTCGCCCTGCTGGAAGACGGGCTGTACCAGCGCATCGCCCGCCATGCCGACGAAATGGCGGCCCGCATCCGCACCGTGCTGCACGAGCTGCAGCTGCCCATCGTCGCGGAGGGCACGACCAACCTGATCTTCACCATTCTGCCCGACGCCTGCTATGACCGGCTGAAGCAGGAATACAAGGTCGCCTATCAGCACAGGACGGACGAATCGCACTGCCTCGTCCGCCTGTGCACGAGCTGGGCGACACAGGAGGAGGCCGTTGACCGGCTCTGCGCGCTGTTGCGCGAGGCGATGGCCTGATGCCGCGCACAGCGCCTTGCCCGCCTGCTTGATGCGGAACAGGTTCGCATCGTTACCGCTGTCGACAATACCTTGTCGATGGTCTGAGCTGCCAGGCCTGTGCTTGGCAGCTCAGCCTGTCGATAAAAGCATATCAACACCCCAGATGCATGGTATACTGAAAATCATGTATCTGGGGTAAATTGCTTGTATAGGAAACAGAATTGGGATGAACAGAAGGCTGTTCGGGTCGTCAGTTTGGAAGACCTCGTGCCAAAGAATCATCTGTTGCGGAAAGTGTACAGAGCGGTATATTCGCAACAACGAGATTCGTATTCATGGGATCGAAATGTCGCTTGACACATTCGGTGAATAGTGAAATAGTATCACGTGCACATATTGTTAAAATGCGTCGGTCAATACCATACCATATTGCGAACATTTGTTCTCGTATGATATAATCGCTATACGGATAATTGACGTTATCCGCTGCGATCGAAATGAAGGCGAGGCGAAGTGCA
>JBJEUH010000016.1:0-2116 GCA_051883735.1 Candidatus Ventricola sp. | reverse complement strand
GTGGCGCTGGTGTGGAGCGGCGACGCGACCTTCTGCATGAGCGAGAGCGACGAGATAGACTACGTCGTGCCGCAGGAGGGCAGCAACATCTTCTACGATTCCATCTGCATCCCGGCCAACGCGCGCAACGTCTCCGGCGCGGAGAAGTTCATCGACTTCATGTGCCGCGCGGACATCGCCGCCAAGAACTACGCGTACGTCGGCTACGCGATCCCCAACCAGGCCGCCATCGAGCTGCTGGGCGAGGAGGAGTACAACGCTTCCCCGGTGAACAACCCGCCGCAGGAGGTGCTGGACAAGTGCGAGGTCTTCCGCTATCTCGGCGAGGACACCAAGCTCTATGATCAGATCTGGACGGAGATCATTTCTGAGTTCTGATTGATCGGATTGAATGAATATGAAAGAGCTGCGAGGCAAAACTCGCAGCTCTTTTCGTGGAATGGAGCTTATGCGTTCTTGAGCACGGCCTCCCAATTCGCCGGGAAGCCGCACAGCGCGAGATCGGCCCGGGGGAAGCGCTCCGCGAGCTGCGCGATGCCGCGGATCATGTCGCCATAGACCCGGTGGCCGCCCGCCACGGCCCTGAGCGCCAGAATGACCGGGAAGACGCAGTCACTTTCATAGGGCGCATACTCGGGCGGCAGGAGGGGCTGATCCTCGATGGTCTGGTTGTACAGTCGGGCGTAATGCGCGCAGATGTTGCGCACGTCCACCGCCGAGGCGATGAGCGCGCTCAGCTCCTGCGGCGTGAGACGGTACTCCCGGCTGATGGCCCACTGGTCGTCCTCGATGAGGATGGCGTAGAGCTGGGAAAGCATGCCGAAGGAAAACAGCTCCACCGCCGCCCAGACGGGGAACTTGCCGCCGTACTTGATCTGGTGATGGCGCACGAAGGCCAGATCGTCAAGGCGCTTGACCTCGATCCGGAACTTGTTCATCAGGCTCTTGTGCGCGCCCTGCGACGCCTTGTCCAGACGGAAGTTGGCGGGGTTCGCATAGCCGGCGGAGCCGTAGGTCATCGCCAGATGATACGACATTTTGGCGCGCAGCTGCACCTCGAAAAACTCCAGCACCGGCAGCAGCTGATGGCGCAGGCCCATGTCGAACTGATACAGATCGTACAGGTCGTCCAGCGACACGCCGTCGATGAACTTCTCCGGGTCTTCCGGACGGCGCAGGTGCTTGCCATAGGTGGTCAGGCGGTAGTAATTGACGGTGGAGAGGATGTGGCGCGCGCGGGCGGCGTTCTCCACGCGCAGGTTGTGCACCTCGAACAGGCGCTGCGCCTGCTCCTCGTAGCTGCGCGCGGGCTTGACCGGCGCGTAGAGCTTCTTTTTGCTGGCCATGATTGTCTCCTGAAAAGGCCGCAAAGCGCTTGTGCTCTGCGGCCTTTGTATGTTGGATGGGGAACGTTAGGGCTGCCGCCCTAAGACCTGCTCGGGAACGTTGTTCCCGAACCCTTCTTCGCTTCGCGCCTGGATTCTGACCTGCCGAAAAACCGGAATACTGCCGCAAAGCGGAAGCGGGAAGTCGGAGCCTGCGGCAATCAGTTGTTGTTGATCTCCAGCACCTTGTCGCGCAGCTGCTTCTCCAGACGGCCCAGCTCGACAGAGGCCGCGGCGCGCTTCTGGGCGCCCTCGCGCTGAATCTTCTGCACCTCGGTGAGGGTCTCGATCAGGCTGGTGTTGGCCACGCGGATCGTCTCCAGGTCGATCACGCCGCGCTCGGCTTCCTTCGCCGTCTCGATCGTGCCCATCTTGAGGCGCTCCGCGTTGGAGCGCAGCAGATCGTTGGTCATGTCGGTGACGGATTTCTGCGCCTTGAGCGCCTCCTCGGCATGCTGCATGCCCAGGGAGATGACCATCTGGCTCTTCCAGAGCGGGATGGTGTTGGCGATGGTGGACTGGATGCGCTCGGCGAGCACATTGTCGTTCTGCTGCATCAGGCGAATCTGCGGGCCCATCTGCACGGAAACCATGCGCGTGAGCTTGAGATCGTGGATGCGCTTGTCAAAGCGGTCGATGAGCTGGGAGAAGTCGCTCGCGGCCTGCGCGTCCGCCGGATCGGCGGTCTCCTGCGCCTTGGCCAGCAGCGGCGGCAGCTCCTCCTCGCGCAG
>JBJEUH010000015.1:0-10351 GCA_051883735.1 Candidatus Ventricola sp. | reverse complement strand
CCCTCCAGCCTGTACTGGCGCAGGACGGCCTCCATCGCGCTGCGGGAGCCGTGGATATCGGAAGCAAACATCAGTTTCATGGCAGGTTTCCTTTCTTGCAGAACAGTTATCGGGAGCCTTCCTCCCGAAAAACGGGTGAAAACAGGTGCGAAGAAGGGGTTCGGGGACGATGTCCCCGAGCGGGTTTGGGCGGCAGCCCAATCGTCCCCTCACAGGTCGATCTCCAGCACGACCGGGCAATGGTCGCTGCCCATCACGTCGCTGTCAATGCGCGCGGCGGTGACCCTGTCCTTGATGCGCTCGGAGACGAGGAAATAGTCGATGCGCCATCCCGCGTTGTTCGCGCGCGCATTGAACATGTAGCTCCACCAGCTGTACGCGCCCGTCACATCCGGATGGAGATGGCGGAAGGTATCCACAAAGCCGCTCTCCAGCAGCCGGGTCATCGCGGCGCGCTCCTGCGGGGTGAAGCCGGCGTTGTTTGTGTTGGTCTTCGGGTTCTTGAGGTCGATCTCCTTGTGGGCGACGTTCATGTCGCCGCAGACGATCACGGGCTTGCGCCCGTCCAGCGTTTTGAGGTACATCCGGAAGTCCTCTTCCCAGCACAGACGGTATTGCAGCCGCGTCAGCTCGCGCTGGCTGTTGGGCGTGTACACCGTGACCAGGTAAAAGTCCGGATATTCCAGCGTGATGAGGCGGCCCTCATGGTCGTGCAGCTCGCTGCCCATGCCGTAGGCCACGGAGAGCGGCTCGGGCTTGGCGAGGATGGCCGTGCCGGAATAGCCCTTTTTCTCGGCGGCGTAGAAGTACTCGTGGTAGCCCTCGGCGGGAATCTGCGCCTGGCCGGGCTGCATTTTCGTCTCCTGCAGGCAGAAGAAGTCCGCGTCCTGCGCGGCAAAGTAGTCGCCAAAGCCCTTGCCCAGGCACGCGCGCAGGCCGTTGACGTTCCAGGAAATCAGTTTCATGTGTCCTCCATGGGAATAAAATGGTTTTGTTTCTGTCATTATACAGGATATCCCGGCGATTGAAAAGAGGGAACCGGCAAAGCCTTGCAAACGCCGCCGCTTTGCGCGCGGGGCCGGTGCGCCGCAGAACGGATGGACGAAAAGGAGGGTGCACGCGTGCTGAGCCTGATTGCCGCGCTCTATCTGCTGCTGGCGCTGCGCGTGCGCTTCCGGGCGGAGGCGTCCGTCTGCGGCGAGGGGAGCAGCTTGTCGTTTGCGGCGGGCGCGGCGGGCGTGGAGCTGCGCTTTGACGGCGAGCTGCGGCGCGAGGAGGGCGGCCTTTTTCTGCGCGTCACGCCGCGCTACGGCGCGCCGCTGCAATTTTCAAAGCCAACGAAGCTGCACATCAGGCGGCTGCGCGCCGCCCGGCCGTATCTGCTCGCCGCCGTGCGCGCGGGCAGGCTGGAGCGGGTGACGCTGCGCGCGCGCCTGGGGCTTGAGGATGCGGCGGCGACGGCTGTGGCCGCGGGCTCCCTACGCGCGCTGGTGCTCGCGCTGCTGGCGCGCCTGGACAGCAAAGCGCCCTGCGAGCTGCGCGTCACGCCGGACTTTGGCGGCGTGGGCCTGGCTGCGCACGCCTGCTGCATATTCTCGTGCCAGGCGGGCGATATTATGTTCGCAGTGATCAAAACCGCTGTGAGAAAGACCGGGAGAGAGGGATTCGGGTGGAAAAGCATCCCATTGAGAGCCTGATGGGCACGTCCATGGAGAGCATCCGCGAGATGGTGGACGTCAATACGGTGGTCGGCGATCCTGTGCAGACGCAGGACGGCTCGACCATCATTCCGATTTCAAAGGTGTCGTTCGGCTTTGTGGCAGGCGGCGGGGAATACCTCTGCGGCGGCATGCGTCCGCAGACGGAGGAGATGCCCTTCGCGGGCGGCGCGGGCGCGGGCGTATCCGTGCATCCGATGGGCTTTCTGGTGTGCTCGCAAAACGGCGTGCGGCTGCTGAGCGCCAACTGCGCCACGCCCATGGAGCGCATCGTGGAGATGATCCCGCAGGCGCTGGAGGGCCTCAGGGCCATGGGCGAAGAGGAGGAGGAGCCGCGCAGACCCTCGCAGCAGGTGCGCGCGGCCTATCAGGAATAACCGGCGGGCGATGCCCGCTTTTTTGATCGCAGGAAATTGCGCAGGTTGCCGTGCAGCGGGCACCGAGCGACTTGATTCTGCAGAGCAGTTCGGATGAGGAAGCGGGCACGGACTGCAAGCCCAGGCGCGCACCGCGCTTTTGCGCACGGCATAGGATGCTCAGGGGAAGCGTAAAGATTTGCGCCAGATGTCGGAAATGGTTGAATTCTCTGTGCGCTTTTCGGCAAAACCCGCATATTTTCCGAGGCATTACGGAATTTTCTTGACTTTATAGGCTTCATTCTATAAAATTGTATCTGCTTACTCTCAGTTAAATCGCAGAATCATGTCTGATAGAAGAAAATCGGAGGGCTTCCGAATGGGGATCAAGGTAGCAAAATTCGGCGGAAGTTCGCTGGCCAGCGCTGAGCAGTTCAGGAAGGTCAAGGAAATTCTGCTTCTGGATGCGGAGCGACGCATCGTGGTGCCGAGCGCGCCGGGCAAGCGCTGCTCCACCGATATCAAGGTGACGGATCTGTTTTACGAATGCAACCGCCTGGCTGCCGCGGGCAAGGACATCGCGCCCGCGTTTGACAGGATTCGCGAGCGCTATCACGGCATCGCGCGGGAGCTGGGGCTGACGGTGGATCTGGACGCGCACCTCGAGGAGGTCTGCAAGAACATTCAGCTCGGCGCGGGCGCGGATTACGCTGCCAGCCGCGGCGAATACCTCAACGGCATCCTGCTGGCCAACTATCTGGGCTGGGACTTTGTCGATCCGCAGACAGGCATCTTTTTTGACGAGGAGGGCCGCCTGGACAGTGCAAAGACGCAGGAAGTCCTGGGCGCGATCCTCGGGGAGCACACCTTCGCCGTCGTGCCGGGCTTTTACGGCTGCGACTCCCACGGCAACGTGAAGACCTTCTCCCGCGGCGGCAGCGACATCACGGGCGCGATCGTCGCGCGCGCGGCCAATGCCGACCTGTATGAGAACTGGACGGACGTGTCCGGCTGCCTGATGGCCGATCCGCGCATCGTGCGCAACCCGGAGCCGATCGGCTACGTCACCTATCGCGAGCTGCGCGAGCTGTCCTACATGGGCGCGTCTGTGCTGCACGAGGATGCGATCTTCCCGGTGCGCATCGCGGGCATCCCGACCAACATCCGCAACACCAACGATCCGACCGCGCCGGGCACGATGATCGGCTACGAGGCGGAGGAGCGCGACAGCAGGTATACGATCACCGGCATCGCCGGCCACAAGAACTTCGCGATCATCAGCGTGGAAAAGGCGATGATGAACGCGGAGCTGGGCTTTGGCCGCCGTCTGCTGCAGGCGATCGAGGAGCAGGGCATCTCCTTTGAGCACATGCCTTCCGGCATCGACACGATGTGCGTCGTCGTGCACGAGGCCGCGCTGGAGGGCAAGAAGGAGCGCCTGGTGCAGCGCATTCACGAGCTGTGCCAGCCGGATTCCGTGGAGATCCATTCCGGCCTCGCGCTGATTGCGACCGTGGGCCGCGGCATGGTGCGCTCCAAGGGCACGTCCGCGCGCATCTTCAACGCGCTGACCCGCGCGGGCGTCAACATCCGCCTGATCGACCAGGGCTCCAGCGAGCTGAACATCATCGTCGGTGTGGATAACCTCGACTTCGAGGTCGCAACCCGCGCGATCTACCGCGAGTTCGTGACCCGGGAAGAGCCCCGCTGGTAAGCGGAAATGCTTCAATATGAAAAAAGCCGCCGAAAGGCGGTTTTTTGATCGAATGGGATATTGCGCAAAATCGTGCAGCGTGCACCGCATGGCTTGGCTTTGTCAGGCTGTTCGGAAGCGGGAGCGGACAAGGCCTGCTCTTATGCGTCCAGCGTATGGAGGAAGTCGTCGATCAGGCGGTTGACCGTCTCGGGCGCATCGGTGTTGGAGTTGTGGCCGGCGCCCTTGATCCAGACGAGATGATAGCCGTCCAGCTCGGTCCAGCGCTTGTTGTAGCGCTTGGCGGAGCCGGCGGCGTCCTTTTCGCCGCACAGCAGCAGCACCGGGCAGGAGATCGGATAGGCGGGCTGCGCCTCGATGGCCTGCGCGAGAATGCGGAAGCCATGGCCGGCCAGGTCGCAGAACTCATCCCGGCTGTACACGGCCCAGGTTGTTTCCATCAGCTGGCGGCCGTATGCCGTTTGGGCGTTTCCGGCAACGCCCCATTTGAGCAGCAGCTTCCAGGGGATGGCGCGGTACATCCCTCGGGTGTGGCGAAGCAGCGCCAGCTCCCACCAGGAGTAGTACTTGCGGCTCAGCGAGCAGGAATCGATCGACACAAAGGCCCGCACGCTGCCTGGATACATGCTCATGTAGACCTGCGCGATATAGCCGCCCAGGGATTGGCCGATCAGGACGGGCGCGGTGATGTGCTCGCGCTCGAAGATATCGTGCAGGCTCTGCGCGAGGTCCTGCATGGAGAAGGTGAGGGCAAAGGGACGGGACAGGCCGTGCGCCGGCGCGTCCCAGACAAAGCAGCTGCATGCTTCGGCAAAGTGCTCGAGCTGCTTGTCAAACAGGTGATGATCTGCGGACAGGCCCGGCAGGAAGACGAGCCAGGGGCTGCGCTCGTCCGCGGCGCGGCTGATCCAGTAGGCGATGGAGCCGCGGGGCGTGGCGTATGTCTGCTGCTGTATGTTCATAAGCGATACCTCATATGGAAAGAGATGCTTCATTATAGCACGAAAGCAGGACGAAAAAAAGACCCGATCACAAGAATCGGGCCGTGGTGCGGGAAACAGGACTTGAACCTGCATGAAATTGCTTTCACTAGAACCTGAATCTAGCGCGTCTGCCAATTCCGCCATTCCCGCAGGAACGAATATGATTATATCGCCGGAGAGCGATTCTGTCAAGCGTTTTTGGAAAAAACTTCCCCGGCACGCGAACGCAGGCTGCGCCGCCGCCATAATGTATAGGGGCGGCGGCAGAATCCCGCCCGATTTGACGAGATGGGGAGTCGATCTCGATGAGTCTTTGCACCGATTATCGCGGCCAGCTGGAGGCGTCCATGCAGGACGAACTCTGTGACGCCGGTTTTTATGCGCAGATTGCCAATGAAGCGCCGACCGAAGAGCTGCGCGAGCTGATCATCAGCATCGTCGGCGACGAGTACGGCCATGCCAGACTGCAGGCTTCGCTCCTCGGCGTTTGCCCGGCGAAGGTCTCCTGTCCGCCGGATTGCCCGAACGCTACAGGCGATTTCTGCGCGGATGTGGAGATGGCCATCCAGGGAGAGCTGAGCGCCATCCGCCGCTACGCGGAGCTGGCCATGTGCGCGCCGACGCTGAAGATCCGCTATCTGCTCACGTCCATCCTGGGCGATGAATACGCGCATGCGCGGATCTGGACGGCGATGCTGCAGGCACAGGCGCTGTGCGAGCAGAAGCCCTGCTGCAAGGGATAAGGACGCCGCGCGTCTTAAAGGGCGGCATGCAGGCGTTCCCGTCATCAAGAATCGGTTATCCGTCCGGATAGCCGATTTTTTTGGCGCACAGGGCATGTGAAAAACTGTGCAGTATGCGCGGCGCGCTTTTTTGATGAAAACTTGCATCTTCCGGGAATATTTGATACAATAGCATCGATTCCGGCTGCCGCTGCGCGCAGGGCAGACCAGGAAGGAAGCCTTTGAACCGCCGCAGATGCGGCAAAACCATGTCGGGTATCCTGAGAGAACCCGAACGGAGGAAAGAAAAATGAATAGAAACAAGAGGTTCGATGTACGGTACCTCACGCAGCTGGCGCTGCTCGTCGCAATCGAAATGGTGATGAAGGCCATCGGCCTGGGCAGCGTGCCCGTCGGGCCGCTGTATATGTCCTTTCTGACGGTGCCCATTGCGGTCGGCGCGATCGTGCTTGGCCCGCTGGCCGGCGTGATCCTGGGCGGCGTGTTCGGCGCCGTCAGCTTTCTGGATGCCATCAAGGGCGCGTCCATCATGACGTCCAGCCTGCTGGCGATTTCGCCGGTGCACACGTTCATTCTCTGCTTCGGCATGCGCGTGCTGATGGGACTGTGCGTCGGCCTGGTGTATCGGGGCATGGAGAGGATCTGCAGGCGGAGCACGGTGAACTGCTTTGTCACGTCGCTGAGCGCGCCGCTGCTCAACACGCTCTTCTTCATGGGCTACATCGTGCTGGCCTTTTATCAGACGGAATACATTCAGGGCCTTGTTGCGGCGAAGGGCGCGGCCAATCCGCTCATGTTCGTCGTGCTGCTTGTCGGCTTTCAGGGCGTCGTGGAGGCGATCGTCTGCTCGGTTGCGGGCACGGCGGTTGCCGGCGGCGTGAAGCGGGCGCTGGGCGGCGCTAAGCGCTGAGGCGCAAAAGGATACCGGTTGGAGGAATCAGCGATGATCTTTGTGATGGATATCGGCAATACGAACATCAAGGCGGCGGTGTTCAAGGGGAGAAAGCTCCTCAAGCGCTGGCGCTGCGCGACGGATACGTCGATGACGTCCGATCAGTACGGCATCATCATGTCCGATCTGTTCCGCTATCACGAGCTGAATATCCGGGATATCGAGGGCATCATGATTTCCTCGGTTGTGCCGACGATCAATTTCACGATCGAGCACATGTGCCGGGATTATTTTGATCAGGAGCCGCGGCTGCTGGTGCCGGGCATGAAGACGGGCCTGAACATCAAATACGAGAACCCGCGCGAGCTGGGCAGCGACCGCATCGCCAACGCCGTGGCGGTGTCCACGCTCTACGGCGGCCCGTCGATCTTCATCGATTTCGGCACGGCGACGACGTACGGCGTGGTGTCCAGCCGGGGCGAGTTCCTGGGCGGCGCGATCGGCCCGGGCCTGCGGATGATGAACCGCGCGCTCTCCTCTGGCACGGCGAAGCTGCCGTCCATCGAGCTGGTCGTCCCGCCGAAGGTTATCGGACGCACGACGGTATGCAACATCCAGTCCGGCGTGCTCTACGGCTACATCGGCTCGGTGGAGAAGATCGTCGGCGCGATGAAGGCGGAGATCGGCTGCCCGCAGGCGAAGGTGATCGCCACCGGCGGCATGGCGCACATGGTCAAGAGCAATTCAGCAGTGATCGACGAGATCGATCCGGATCTGACGCTCACGGGCCTGCGCATCATCTACGAAAAGAATCAGGCCTGATCAGGGCCCGGCAGGAGGACAACATGAACAGGATTGCGATCGGCTTCCTTGGCTGCGGCAATATCGGCTGCGGCGTGTACAGGCTGCTCACCACCTATGGCGATCAGATCGAAAAGAACGAGGGCGTCGCCTTCGAGGTCAAGCGGATTCTGGTGCGCTCGCCCGGCAAGAAGCGAAGCTGGGAGATCCCGCCGCAGCTTCTGACGGATCGGGCGCAGGACGTGCTGGAGGACCCGCAGATCGACATCGTCATGGAGTTCATGGGCGGCGAGGAGCCGGCGTCCTCCTATATGACGGCGGCGCTCAAAAACGGGAAGACCGTCGTCACGGCCAACAAGATGGCGCTCGCCTCCCATTGGCAGCAGATCGTGACGGCGGCGCGCGAATACGGCGCGGGCCTGTACTACGAGGCGAGCGTCTGCGGCGCGATCCCGATCATCCGCGCGATGAACGATTCCCTGCAGGCGAACCGCATCACCTCGGTGATGGGCATCATCAACGGCACGACGAACTACATCCTCAGCCGGATGAGCCGGGAGGGCGCGGCCTATGCCGACGTGCTCGCCGACGCGCAGCGCCTGGGCCTGGCGGAGCCGGATCCTACGGCGGACGTAGAGGGATATGACGCGGCCTACAAGCTGTCCATCCTCTCCACGCTGGCGTTCCACCGCCATGTGCCGGTGGAGCAGGTGTACCGCGAGGGCATCACCGGCGTGACGCCGCTGGACGTGCAGTGCGGCAAGGAATTCGGCCTGACGCTCAAGCTGCTGGCCGTGGCGAAGGAGGAAGACGGCCGGATTCAGGCGCGCGTGCATCCGACGTTCGTGCCGGACAGCCATCCGCTCGCCGGCGTGAGCGACGCCTTCAACGCAGTGTATGTTCACGGCCACGCCTGCGGAGAGATGATGTTCTACGGGCGCGGCGCGGGCGACATGCCCACGGCCAGCGCGCTGGTCTCCGATCTCATCAAGGCGGCGCGCGCCAAGCGGCACCTGCTGCCCGCGGTGAGCGACGAGCCGTGCAGGATGGCGGACGACTGGTCCTGCGTGCACTTCGTGCGCCTGCTGGCCAAGGACAAGCCGGGCGTGCTCTCCCTGGTTTCCGGCAAATTTGCCCAGCACGGCGTGAGCATCGCCTCCATGGTGCAGAAGGGCGAGCCGGATGAGAACGGCTGCGTGCAGATGATCTTCCTGACGCACGAGGCCTCCGAGCGGGCTGTACGCAGCGCGCTGGCCGAATTGGACGATGAAAAGGTCTTAACGGGCAGCGTGATCCGCGTTGAAGGCATGTAAAATCATGGAAATATAGGCAAAAAACGATGACAGCATGAGAAATCATGCTGTTTTTTCTATGGATGAAAATGTTTTTTTTATATGCGCTATAAAATATTGTATATGTGCAAACTGCACAAGATCCTTTCACGGGATAAAAACAAGAGAAATCATCCGGGAAAACCGGAGAGAAAAAAGTCTGCAAAAAAATGCAGGATCGAGGCGAAATTGCGGCAAGAAAAGGGTTTACATGTGGCGAAAGCTCGTTAAATTTGTTTTGGAAACGATACCGGAAAATCGGAATTGATATAATAAAGCTGGAGCTAACAAATGTTTGAACGTGAACAAGGTGAACAAATCGGGAATAATCAAGAGAAATCGTGAGAAAACAGGAGCGACAAGGATATAAATTGAATGAATAACGAAAATTGAACAAAATCGACGGGAACTGAAACGAATAAAACGGGAGCGAAGGGAGAAATTCCGTTAGTTTTTTGTGAACTTATTCAATTGCAAATCATACAGAAAAACCGTATAATGGTCTCAACGGAACGCCGTTGGGCGATAAATCGGCGTACAGTCACTTTGAACAACTGAAGGGGGATATTTCAATGGCAGGCCTTAAGCTGAACCACATCTACAAGATCTACTCTGGCAACGTCACTGCTGTTTCTGACTTCTGCCTCGACATCGAAGACAAGGAGTTCATCGTCCTGGTCGGACCGTCCGGCTGCGGCAAGTCCACCACCCTGCGCATGGTCGCGGGCCTGGAGGAGATTTCCGAGGGCGAGCTCTACATCGGCGACCGCCTCGTCAACGACGTCGCGCCGAAGGACCGCGACATCGCGATGGTGTTCCAGAACTACGCGCTCTATCCGCACATGACCGTGTATGACAACATGGCGTTCGGCCTCAAGCTGCGCAAGAAGCCGAAGGATGAGATCGACAAGCTGGTTCGCGAGGCTGCCAAGATCCTGTCCATCGAGCCGTACCTCAACCGCAAGCCGAAGGCTCTGTCCGGCGGTCAGCGTCAGCGCGTCGCGCTGGGCCGCGCCATCGTCCGTGACCCGAAGGTCTTCCTCTTCGACGAGCCGCTGTCCAACCTGGACGCCAAGCTGCGCGTTCAGATGCGTACCGAGATCACCAAGCTCCATCAGCGCCTGCAGACGACCTTCATCTACGTCACCCATGACCAGACCGAGGCCATGACCATGGCTTCCCGCATCGTCGTCATGAAGGACGGCTTCATCCAGCAGGTCGATACCCCGCAGAACCTGTACGACTATCCGTGCAACCTGTTCGTCGGCTCCTTCATTGGCAGCCCGCAGATGAACTTCTTCAACGCCAAGCTCGTCAAGAGGGACGGCGCGGTCTGGGCCGAGTTCGGCAACAACGCCGTGAAGGTGCCGGATGCGAAGGTTCGCAAGCTGGTCGACGAGAGCTACATCGGCAAGGAAGTTGTCATGGGCATCCGTCCGGAGAACATCCACGACGAAGAGCGCTTCCTGTCCGTGGCCGACGGCAACCTCGTCGAGGCCCAGGTCGAAGTCACCGAGCTCATGGGCTCTGAGACCTACCTGTACCTGAAGACCACCGGCAAGGACGGCAACGTCGTCGCCCGTGTTGATCCGCGCAGCACCGCGCGCAACGGAGACACCATCAAGGTCGCCTTCGAGACCAGCCGCCTGCACTTCTTCGACAAGGACACCGAGAAGAGCATCCTCAACCGCTGATTCTAAAGGTATGGCACCCACACCGGTTCGGTGTGGGTGCTTTTTTGCCTCATAGGGAATTGCGCAAAAAACCGTACAGCGGGCACCGAATGACTTGATTTTGCAAAGCTGTTCGGAAG
>JBJEUH010000014.1:0-2160 GCA_051883735.1 Candidatus Ventricola sp. | reverse complement strand
TAGCAGCAGATGATGTCCGGCACGCCGCTCGTCCCATAGGGGCCACCGTGCTCCTTCCAAAAGAAAACGTCGCTTCCCAGCGACGCAAGATACTTCCTGATGGCCGCGACCACATCACGCTCCAGCATGCAGCGCCTCCCGCAGCCGTTCAACCTCCTGCTGCAATGTCTGAATGTTCTCTCTGTATCCCCGGATGCGCCGCTCGTATCCCTCGCAGCGCGTGCGCATTTCGCCGCGCACCAGATTGATCTGCTGCACCGCATCGTTATAGCTCTCGTACAGACGGCAATAGATCGGATTCTCCAAAAGATGCTCATGATCTGCGCCTTTCACCGTGCGCACATTGCCCGGAGCTTCCTGCTGGGCGGGCTTATATACCTCATACTCCGGGATGTCCACAGGTTCTTCCTCGATGAAGCTGTGGGTGTCAATTGCCTTGGGCCTCTCTGTCTGTTGCATGTCCCGATAGGCTCCCGAGATGCTCTGCTCGCCCTTATCCACCCTGTCCATCAGGTCGGGACGCTTTTCTGCCACTTCCTTCGCACGGCGCATCTGGCGGTCGCTGCTGAATCCAACCTTCTTTGCAACGATTTCGCGTACCTTTCCCTGTGGTTCAGGGGATGGGCAATTGCCCACACCCTGCCCATCACTGTGACCATCACGGGCATGAACCGACATGCGAATGTGTGCCTTTTCTTTCTCAACAGCCCGTAGCTTTTCTGCAAAAGCCAGCTTCTCCGATACCGTGAACTCCTTGCGCTGCTCGTTCTCTGCGATCTCCAGCATGAGCATCTCGTCCGCTTCCATCGGGCTCATCACGGTCGCACGGATCTCCACAGCGTTCAGCTGCTCCATGGCTTTCATTCGGCGCAGTCCGGCAATCAGCACATAACCGCCGTCCGACTGCTCCATGACGGTGATCGGGTTGAGCAGCCCGTGCTTCTGAATGTCCTGCGCCAGCTCGTCAAGGCTGCCATTTTCCTTGCGAATGCGCTCCGCCACACAGATGCTGCTGATTGCAATCCGCCTGACCTGACCTGCGTTCTTTTTCATGTTCTTCGCTCCCTTCTTATGTATCTATCAATCGTCCGTCATATCCCATTCCAGCTTCAGCCGGTTCTTCGAGCCTATACGCAATCCCTTGTTGTAGGCATCCACCAGCACAGCACATGTCGTAAACCGGATGCTCTTGCTGAATGCCGTACCCGGAGTGGCTTTTCCCTGCGTCCTGCGGCGCACCTCCTGATACAGATCCATCGGGATTTTCAGCTGCATACGCGCTTCAAACTGCGGCACCGTCACCACGTGAGCATACCGCTTCCAGAACTCACCCAATCCAGCCAGCATTTCCCGGCGAAGGATCGTCGTATCCCTCGGCCACGTCGCTGCGATGCTTGCAAGCGTCAGTTCCAACGCATCAGTACCGAATTGGCGGATGATCTGCTGCAATGCCCCGATGGCTCAAATGCACATCGGCTGACCGGACTTCCCATGGCGGAAATTGTATTTGTCCATCAGCTGCTTGATCTGTACGCTCTCCTCATCCTCCGCCCACACAGATGCATTAAAAGTATCCGCGATGCGCAGCGTCTGCTTGTTCTCGTTTTGGCGGCGGAAATAGTCAGCTTCCTCGCGGATGCTCATGCCTTCCAGCACAATGCAGTTGGCCGACGTATAGCCAAGACGCCGAAGCGCCGCAAGGCGATGCTGTCCGTCCAGCACAGAATAAGTGCCGTCCTCACGATGACTGACGACCAGCACACCCAGCTTTGCCGGGGCAAAGTGCCGCACAATGCCCGCGACATTGCGCATGTTCAGCACGCGCTGGTATTCCTCCGTCACAATGTGTGCTAAAGGGATCAGCTGAATCTGCTGGCGAACCTCTCCGCCGGTCATGTCGCCATGCTTCTTCTCCGGCACAGGCTGCAGGGCAGTCTGTGTCACCATCGCTTCTCTTGCCTGTGCGTCCATTGCTTCCTTCTGTCGCAAATACTCCGCTCGACGGAGGGCACGCGTTTTCTTGTTCGCCATGGTTACTCCTCACTTTCTGTCTGTCTTATTCGTGACCGTGTCTTGAATTCTAGCTTTGACCGCAGCCAGCAGCGCGTTCTGGTCAGCCGCCTTGTCACGCAGCGCCGTCATGACCTGCTCATCCATGGT
>JBJEUH010000013.1:0-10436 GCA_051883735.1 Candidatus Ventricola sp. | reverse complement strand
CACACGATTTCCAGTCGTGCGCCTTAGACCACTCAGCCAACTCTCCATTCGCTTGGCTGCTGCTCAATCAGCGAGATCTATTATACAACTACTCGCGCGATCTGTCAACAAGAAAATTGAAGAAAAAGTAAATTTCTCAGCCGGCTTGATCGTAAGCTGACGCCAAACCCAAAATGACCCGATCACAGCCAAGCCGCAATCGGGTCAGGTTCAATGCAAACAATGCCCACGCAGGATGCAGCCGAGGCGTAACTTGTTCCCGCATCGGCGCTTTTCAGACTGTACGCCTGCCTCAGGAGAACATTCGCTCCAGCTCCTCATATTTTTCGTGCGTAATCAACGCATCCTGATCCGTTCCGATCAGGTGAACGACGTAGGTCCAGCGGCCGTACGGCGTGATGCTGTCAATCACGTTGAGATTGATGATGTAGGACTTGTGGCAGCGGAAAAAAATCTTGGGATCGAGCCGCTCCTCCACGTCGCCCAGCGCCTCGCTGGTTTCAAAGCGGCGGCCACCGGTCGCATAGAGCACCGTGGAGCGGTTCTCGCGCTGCACCAGCAGGATGTCCGACTGGCTGACGAAGTTCACGCCTTCCTTGTGGTGGAGCATGATGCGGCCGCTTGGCGCGCTGCGCGCCTTGGCTACAGCCGTCACCGTCCCGCGCATATTCTGCTGCTCGGCGGCCTGACGGCCCTGCATGACCTCCCGGATGCGGTCGAGCGTCTTCCTGACGCGCTCCAGCTTGAAGGGCTTCACCATGTAGTCAAACGCGTACATCTCGAATGCCTGCGCCATGTAGCCCTCGTGCGCCGTGGCGAAGACGATGATCGTGTGCGGGTCCATGTCCTGAATGGCCTTCGCGCACTCGATGCCCGTCATGCCCGGCATCTCCACATCCAGGAAGCAGACGTGCGGCTTGTATTGCTCCACCAGCGCGGGCACCTTGTCGCCGCTGTCGGCCTCGGCGCAGATCGTGAAGTCCTCCGCCTTGTCGATCATCTTGCGCAGGATCAGGCGCATGCCCTCCTGATCGTCCGCTATCACCACGCGAATCTCGTTATCCATGATATCCCCGCCTGTTTCTCGCCCGCCGCTCGCACGGTCTGGTCAGAATCTCGCTCATAATGACGCCGCGCAGCACGTCCTGTGCCAGCGCTCCAGCTTCCGTCTCCCGGATGGCTTCGCACTCCGGCTCATCCGCCTCGGTCCGCTCGCGCTCCGGCGCAGGATGGCAGGCGTCCTCGCCCTCGGGCACCGGCGCGCTCTGCGCCCGCCCAAATGCCGCAGAAAACCCCTGCGCCGTCTGCTCGGTACGCGTGCAGACGCGCTCCTCCCGCGTCTGCGTCCGGGAGGCTGCGCGCGCATTCCGTTGCCGCTGCTTGCTCTGCTTGTTCGTCTTCTTCTTCCTGCCGCCGGCAACGGCGATGACATACAGGATCAGCAGGATGGGCAGAATCGGAAAGTCTCTCACGCGCATCCCTCCTTCCGCCTGTGCGCCTTACTTTTTCGGCGCGTTCTGTGCGCCGCCCATGCCTGCGATCGCGTCGCGCATGGACGTATCGGCGATGGTGTTCTGCATCTGGTAGTAATCCATCACGCCCAGCTTGCCCTCGCGCAGCGCGGCAGCCATCGCCTTGGGCACCTCCGCCTCGGCCTCGATGACCTTGGCGCGCTGCTCCTGCGCAGCGGCCTTCATCTCCTGCTCGCGGGCGACGGCCATCGCTCGGCGCTCCTCTGCCTTCGCCTGGGCGATGCGGCGGTCGGCCTCCGCCTGATCCATCTGCAGCTGCGCGCCGACGTTGCGGCCCACGTCCACATCCGCGATATCGATAGAGAGGATTTCAAACGCCGTGCCCGCGTCCAGGCCCTTGCCCAGCACCGTGCGCGAGATCAGATCGGGGTTCTCCAGAACCTCCTTGTGCGTCAGCGCGGAGCCGACCGTGGTGACGATGCCCTCGCCCACGCGCGCGACGATCGTCTCCTCGCCCGCGCCGCCGACCAGGCGGTCGATATTCGCGCGGACGGTCACGCGCGCCCTCGCGCGCAGCTCGATGCCGTCCTTCGCAATCGCAGCGATGACCGGCGTCTCGATGACGCGCGGGTTGACGCTCATCTGCACGGCCTGCAGGACGTCGCGGCCCGCCAGGTCGATGGCGCAGGCCTCCGGGAAATCAAGCTTGATGTTCGCGCCGCGCGCCGTGATGAGCGCGGTGATCACGCGGTCGAGGTTGCCGCCCGCCAGATAATGCGCCTCCATCTTGCTGATCTCCATCGCCAGGCCCGCCTTCTCCGCCTTGATCAGCGGGCTGACGATCTTCGCCGGGGACACGCGGCGGATCTTCATGCCGATCAGCGTGAAGATCGATACGTGCACACCGGAGGCCAGCGCGGAAATCCACAGGCTCAGCGGCACAAAGCTCAAAAACACGATGACGATGACGACGATCGCAAAGATCAGAACGATGCTTTCAGCCATGACAATTCCCCTCTCCTCTTCCTCAGTCCATATCTGTGTCAGGCGCTCTTGCGCTCGCGCACGACGATGCGCGCCCCGTCCACATTCACGATTTCGATCGGCTTATCCCGCTCGATGAAGCTGCCCTCGGTGACCACGTTCAGCCGGACGCCGTCAAAATCGCCGATGCCTGCCGGGCGCAGCACGCTGGTCGTACGGCCCTGCTTGCCCAGCAGCACCTGCATATCCTCCTGACCACGCAGCTCTTCCTTTTCGCGCAGGAAAATCCGCGCATGCGCGCCGCCGTCCGTCGCGCGGCGCATCACATAGGAAATGAACACCGCCAGCACAGCGATGATGACCAGCAGCGTCGCCAGCGCCGTCAGCGCGCCCGCCTTGAGCCAGATGATGGCCACACCCGAGCCGATGAGCACGATGCCGGACACGCCCGGCAGGCCGAAGCCCGGCAGGAACACCTCCACAATCATCAGCGCCGCACCCAGCACCAGGCACAGCAGGATGGGCAAATTCGCCATCAGGTTTTCAAACATCCTCGTTCTCCCCCCATTCTTCTGTGCGTTCAGCATATCACGTCCGCGCGTTGAATGAAAGACATTTCGTCTCAAATGTCCGTTTTCGCGTCCGAAACCGCAGCGTTTTCTGCGTCTTGGGCGATCCACGCCGCCAGCGCGCGCACGTCCTGCTCATACACCGGCTCCAGCGCGCGGTTGTAAATCAGGCTCGCCGGGTGGTACAGCGCAAAGAGCCTGCGTCCCGTCTCGCCCGCCTCCATCACCCTGCCGTGCGCCTCGCCGATGGTCAGCTTTCTGTCGCCTGTGACCGCAAACAGCGGGACGTTGCCCAGCGTCGCGATCACCTGCGGCGCAACGAGGTCGATCTCGCGCAGCAGCCACGGGCGAAACAGCGCGATCTCCTCCTTGGTCGGCGGGCGGTTGGAGATGCGGCCCGTCCGTCCGGTCTTTGTGGGGCGGATCTTGACGGCGTTGGAAATGTAGATCTCCTCGCGGCGCATCCCGGCCAGTTCAAGGAAATGGTCGAGGTTTTTTCCCGCCTTGCCCACGAACGGACGGCCCATCAGCGTCTCCTGCTCGCCCGGCGCCTCGCCGATGAGCATCAGCCGGGGGTTTTGAGGGCCTTCGCCGAAGACCAGCGCGTTTTCGCGCCCCGGCATCACGCCCGCCAGAAAATCCCGCAGCGCCTGCTTATACTTCTCCATGATTCAGCTGCCTTTTCCCCTTCGACTTCTCGTTCACACCGTGCGCTCGTACGCGCCCAGCTCGATCAGTTTGTCCCGAATCGCCTTGAAATCCTCCCAGGCCGGGCGCTTTTTATCCAGATCCCGCAGGAGCGCCGCCGGATGGTATGTCGGCATGAACCACACGCCCTTTTTCAGCTGCCACACGCCGCGATCCCGCGTGATGCGCATGTGATCGCCCAGCAGCGCGCGCGTGGGCGTGGAGCCCAGACACACGATCACCTTCGGGCGCACCAGCGCCACCTGCTGCCGGAGATAGGGCATGCAGGCGCTGCGCTCGTCCGGCTCCGGCACGCGGTTCTGCGGAGGGCGGCACTTGACGATGTTGCAGATGTACACCTGTTCGCGCGTCATGCCGATGGCAGCGAGCATCTTGTCCAGCAGCTGCCCGGCCGCGCCCACGAACGGACGGCCCGACGCATCCTCCTGCGCACCCGGTCCCTCGCCGATGAACATGAGCGCCGCGTGCAGATCGCCCTCGCCCAGAACGACGTTCTGCCGCGTCTGGCAGAGCCTGCATTTTTCGCAGGAAAAGACCTCCTGCGCCAGCGTCGGCCAGGATGTGTTCATGCCGTCTTCCCCCTCTCCTGAGAAGAAAGCGGGTCATGCCCGCTTCCGCGTCCGAGCATCGCGCTGCTCAGCATCTCGGCGCACAGTTCTCCATAAGGCAAAAGAGCCTCGCTCAGATCAAGCGAAGCTGCATCATTTTTTGGTTCCGTCTGTGATGATCACAGCATCCGTGATATTGTCGGTGAGATCGGCGAAGGTCATGGCCAGATCCTGCCGCAGCCAGCTGTACAGGCTGCCCAGCATCAGCATCAGCACGACGATGGCCAGCGACGCCGCCGCCACGCCGAACACATCCATGACGCCCGCGGCCACGCGATAGCCGATCCGGCTCTTTTTCTTCTTTTTCACGGGGCCACGTCCTTTCCCGGTTTTGCTTCATTGTACCCCATGAGGCGAGGCGGTGTCAACCCTTACAGATAATCCATCCAGGCGCCGGGCGCTTCATCGCGGCCGGTGAGCGCGCCATGGTCGAGCAGGTGCTCAAAGTTGTGCTGTCTGAGCGCCTCATAGGTCACGATCGCCACGGAATTGGACAGGTTCAGGCTGCGCGCGTTTTCCACCATCGGGATGCGGATGCAGCGGTCGTACACGCGCTCCAGCAGGTTCTCCGGCAGGCCGCGCGATTCCCGGCCGAAGACCAGGAACACGTCTTTGGGGTACTGCACCTGCGCATAGCTGCGCGGGGCCTTCGTGCTGGCGTAATAGAATGCCGCGTCCGGATAGCGCGCGAGCACGTCGGCAAAGTCCTTGTGCACGTGCACCTTGACCAGCGGCCAGTAGTCAAGCCCGGCGCGCTTCAAATACTTGTCCTCGAGCTTGTAGCCCAGCGGCTCCACCAGGTGCAGCTCGCTGCCCGTGGCCGCGCAGGTGCGGGCGATGTTGCCCGTGTTCTGCGGGATCTCCGGCTCAACCAAAACGATGTGAATCATAGGCGTTCTTCCTTCTGCTGATGATCGTCTCTATTGTAGCGCAAAACGCCTTCGTCCGCAAGGCGCGCTTGACATTGCCCGCCCGCTGATTTATCATAGCAGTATTGCGCAAAGGAGGAATTTTCTTGCACCAAAGCACGCAAAAAGCCCGGGGCATGGCCATGCTCGTGTTCGTCAACGTGATGTGGGGCCTGTCCTTCATCTTTTCCAAGACCGCGCTCTCCGAGGGCATGCCGCCGATGACGCTCGCCTTCCTGCGCTACCTGATCACCGCCGCCCTCATGCTGCCCCTGTGCCTGAAGCTCGAGCACGGCGTGCGCCTGGGCCGGTGGGCGCCGCGCGCCTTTGCCACCACGCTGCTGGGCATCACGGTGTACTTCTTCTTTGAGCACTCCGGCCTGCAGCGCACCACGGCCTCCGCCGCCTCGCTGATCGTCTCGCTCGTGCCGATGATGACGCTGCTCTTCCGCGTCCTCTTCTGCCGGGAGCGCATCTCGCTTACGCGCTGGCTGGCCGTCGCGCTGTCGCTCGTGGGCGCGTATCTGGTCATCGTCACCGGAAACGAGGCGGGCGGCAGCTCGCTTTCCGGCAACCTGCTCATGGTCGGCGCGAGCCTGTGCTGGACGGGCTATATCCTGACGACGCCCAAGCTCCTCATGTCGTGCAGCTCCCTGCGCGTGTCCACCTGGCAGGCGCTCGCCGCGGTCGTCACGCTCGCTCCGCTTGCGCTGGCGGAGCGCGGACAGTGGGTTGGCGTCTCGCCCGTCGCCTGGCTGTGCATCTTTCTGCTGGCCGCCGTCTGCTCCGCGCTGTGCTATGTGCTCTATAACCTCGCCATGCGCGCGGTCGATTCCCTCACCGTGTCCCTGTCCATCAACCTCAACCCCATCACCGCCTGCGTGGCGGGCGCGCTGCTGCTGGGCGAGCAGCTCACGGGCATGCAGCTTGCGGGCGGCGTCCTCATCGTGCTGTCCATGATTGTGGATACCTTCGCCACCCGCGACGCGAAAAAGCCTTGACTTTCGCGCAGTCCCATCATATAATATCGCCAGTAGCGTTGATGGGAACAAGTACGCTGCCTTCCCCTGATGAAGAGAGCCGCCGGTCGGTGCGAGGCGGCATCAGCGGGCACGCGGAATACATCCCGGAGCTCGGCCCCGAACCAAGCGACCCGCTTTCAGTAGGCAGCCGCCGGCGCGCCGGATACAGCGCAGAGCCCGTGTCAGCGGGCGGTGAGGAGGTCTGCCGCAAGGCGGCCTTAAACGGAAGTGGTACCGCGTATTTCACGCCTTCCCTATTTATTTCAGGGAAGGCGTTTTTCTGTCTTCCCCAAGGAACAGGAGGAATCCCCATGGCACAGCACATTCTCGACGTCCTCAAGGAGCGCGGCTTCATCGCGCAGGTCACCTACGAGGAGGACCTCTACAAGCAGCTCGAGCAGCCGACGACCTTCTATGTCGGCTTCGACCCGACCGCCGATTCCCTGCATATCGGCCACTACATCCCGATCATGGCGATGGCGCACATGCAGCGCGCCGGCCACAAGCCGATCGCCCTGATGGGCGGCGGCACCGCGATGATCGGCGATCCGTCCGGCAAGACCGACATGCGCAAGATGATGACCGTCGAGACGATCGACAGCAACGTCGCCCACATCAAGCAGCAGATGAGCCGCTTCCTCGACTTTGGCGAGGGCAAGGCCATCATCGCCAACAACGGCGACTGGCTCCGTCACCTCAACTTCATCGACTTCATGCGCGACATCGGCTCCACCTTCTCCGTCAACAAGATGCTGACCGCCGAGTGCTACAAGGCCCGCATGGCGACGGAAAACGGCCTCTCCTTCCTGGAGTTCACCTACATGCTCATGCAGAGCTACGACTTCCTGGAGCTCTATCATCGCTATGGCTGCCGCCTGCAGATGGGCGGCAACGACCAGTGGAGCAACATGCTCGGCGGCGCGGACCTCATCCGCCGCAAGGAGCAGACCAGCGCCTACGCCTGCACCTTCCAGCTCCTGCTCACCCACGACGGCCGCAAGATGGGCAAGACCGAGAAGGGCGCGCTCTGGCTGGACGCGGCCAAGACCTCCCCGTACGACTTCTACCAGTACTGGCGCAACATCGACGACAAGGACGTCGAAAAGTGCCTCGGCCTGCTGACCTTCTTGCCGATGGACGAAGTTCGCCGTCTGGGCGCCCTCGAGGGCAGCGAGATCAACGAGGCCAAGAAGGTGCTCGCCTACGAGGTCACCAAGCTGGTGCACGGCGAGGAGGAAGCCGTAAAGGCCCAGGAGGCCGCGGCGGCGCTGTTCGGCGGCGCGGGCATGGGCGGCTCCATCCCGACGACCGAGCTCACCCGTGAGGACCTCGCCAAGGACGCGCGCGTGACCACCCTGCTGGCCATGAGCAAGATCGCACCGTCCAATTCCGCTGCTCGCCGTCTGATTCAGGGCGGCGGCGTGGCCGTGAACGACGAGAAGGTCTCCGACGTGAACGCCGTGGTGACTGAGGACATGTTTGCGGGCGACGGCCTGATGCTGCGCTCCGGCAAGAAGAAGTTCCACCTGTTCACGCTCAAGTAATGGCCGGCATTCCTGTCCAGCCGAACGAAAAATGTTAAAGGAAACAAGCAGCCATGGCCGATCAGCTCTCTTATAAGACCCTGCGGGCGGAGAATTCCGCAGAGTTCATCATCAACAAGTCGCGTTTCATCGGCTACGGCTGCCCCTGCCAGACCGAGGAGGAGGCGCTCGCCTTCCTTGCCAGGATCCGGCAGAAGCACAAGGACGCGACCCACAACTGCTACGCCTACATCATCGGCCTGAATGCGGGCATCATGCGTTACAGCGACGACGGCGAGCCCGGCGGCACCGCCGGCATGCCGATCATCGAGGTCATGAAGGCGCGCGGCGTGGTCAACTGCGCCGTGGTCGTCACGCGCTACTTCGGCGGCATTCTGCTGGGCGCGGGCGGCCTGGTGCGCGCCTACGCGCAGGGCAGCAAGACGGCGCTTGACGCGGCGGGCGTAGTCGTGATGGAGAAAAGTGCTCGCTACCTGGTGGAGGTCGATTACTCCACCTGGCAGCGGCTGGAATACTTTTTGCGCTCTGCGCCCGTGATCGTCGAGCACAACGAGTTCGGTGCGAGCGTCGTGTGCACGCTGATGGTGCGCGTGCGGGATGCGGAGCACCTGCTTTCTGAGATCACGCGCGTCACCGACGGCACCGCGGAGATTCTGCCCGACGACGAGCTGTACTACCCGTGGCCGGACGAGGAATGATGCTTTTTACCGCGCGAAGCGTAGAAGGGGTCTGGGGACTTCGTCCACAGGCGGGGTTTGGGGACTGCGGCCCCAATGTATCCCATCTGAAAAAAATGTAGTCTCAGAGCAGGCTGCAACGCAGCCTACGATTGAGACGGTTTTGATTCGCAAAAAGACCGATCATCGGAAACGAAACATTTCCGACGACCGGTCTATTTTCTGCAGCAAAAAGGAGCTGCCCGAAGGCAGCTCCCTGATTCCGGATTACACCGGCATGGTCTTGTTCTCGGCGCTCAGCATGGTATGGTCGATCTTCAGCTGCTGTGCCTGACGGTACTGGAAGAACTTCGGCGCAACCTTCGGGAACAGCGCGTAGGACAGGACGTCCTCCTCCTGCGTGTAGTACTCGCGGATTTCCTCGCGGTACTTGTCCATCTCCGGCTTGAGACGGTCGGCCGGACGGCAGGTGATGACCTCGTCATTGCCGATGGCCATCCTGCGGACTTCCTCATTCACCTCAGCCGGCAGACGGCCGTATTCGCCGCGCAGCAGGCCCTTGGACTCGTTCGGGAAGGTCTTGTAGCGGCCGAACAGCACGTTCATGACCGCCTGGGTGCCGACGATCTGGGAGGTCGGCGTGACCAGCGGCGGATAGCCGAAGTCCTTGCGGACGCGCGGGATCTCCGCCAGAACGTCATAGTACTTGTCCATGGCGTTGAACTGCTTGAGCTGGCCGATCATGTTGGAGAGCATGCCGCCCGGCACCTGATACTTCAGGGTGTTGGCGTCAACGCTCAGCACCTTCGCGGTATCGCGCCAGCCGTCCTTGCTCAGGCGGTCGGCGACCTTGCGGAAGTGCACGGCGCACTCGCTCATCAGCTCCATATCCAGGCCCGGATCGTACTCGGTGCCCTTCAGGGTCGCGCACAGGGACTCGGTCGCCGGCTGAGCGGTGCCCTCGGCCAGCGGAGAGAGCGCGGTATCCACGATATCGCAGCCCGCCTCGATGGCCTTGAGGATGGTCATCGCGCCGGTGCCGGCGGTGTTGTGGGTGTGCAGGTGGATCGGGAGCTTGGTGTTCTCCTTCAGCTTCTTGACGAGGCTGTACGCGTCGTACGGAAGCAGCAGGTTCGCCATGTCCTTGATGCAGATGGAGTCCGCGCCCATCTGCTCGATCTCCTTCGCCAGCTTCACGAAGTACTCCTCGGTGTGCACCGGGCTGATGGTGTAGCTGATGGCGATCTCGCAGATGCCGCCGTACTTCTTGGTGGACTTGACCGCCTGCTCGAGGTTGCGCATGTCGTTCAGGGCGTCGAAGATACGGATGATGTCAATGCCGTTCGCAATCGCCTTCTGAACGAACGCGTCCACCACGTCGTCCGCGTAGTGCTTGTAGCCCAGGATGTTCTGGCCGCGGAAGAGCATCTGCAGCTTCGTGTTGGGCATCGCCTTCTTGAGCGCGCGCAGACGCTCCCACGGATCTTCGTTCAGGAAGCGCAGGCAGCTGTCGAACGTCGCGCCGCCCCAGCACTCCAGAGAGTAATAGCCGATCTTGTCGAGCTTGTCAGCGACCGGCAGCATCTCGTCCAGGCGCATACGGGTCGCGGCCTGGGACTGATGCGCGTCGCGCAGAATGGTATCGGTGATAAGCACCTTGCCCATGTCTCAATTCCTCCTTATTTCACTCCGCCTGTGCGGCGGGAACGCTCACCCTGCCGGCCAGACCGGCAGGGAAAGCGCGAAGCATTCTCTTAGCCGAACATGGAGATGAACACGCCCGCCGCCACAGCGGAGCCGATCACGCCGGCGACGTTCGGGCCCATGGCATGCATGAGCAGGAAGTTGGCCGGGTTCTCCTGCTGGCCGACCTTCTGGGAGACGCGGGCCGCCATCGGAACGGCGGAGACGCCGGCAGAGCCGATCAGCGGGTTGATCTTGCCG
>JBJEUH010000012.1:30528-42981 GCA_051883735.1 Candidatus Ventricola sp. | reverse complement strand
GCCGGGTCCATGCCGATCAGGCGGGACTTGACGTTGATGAACACATACGGGACGCAGAACGTGGTGTGCGTGGCGATCAGCGCGCCCATGCCCAGCTTTGCGCCCACCGCCGTGAACAGCGCCAGATACGCCATGCCCAGCACCAGCTCGGGGATCATCATCGGCAGGGTGGCCAGCGACTCGATGAAGCCGCCGCCCGCAAGATGCCCGTGTGCCAGGCCGATGGCGCCCAGCGTGCCGATCACGCCGGCAAAGCCCGCGGACACCGCGGCGAGGATCAGCGAATTCTTGAGCGCGTCCGCCATCAGCGCGTTGCCAAACAGCCGCGTATACCAGCCGGTGGTGAAGCCCTGCCATGCGCCGATGGTGCGCCCGGCATTGAACGAGTAGATGACGACCATCAGGATGGGCAGATAGAGGATGATGAGCACGAGCGTCAGATAGATGGGGGAGAAGAGCCTGCGTTTCTTTTTCCTGGCCAATCAGAACACCCCCAGATCGTCTCCGCCGCTCCTGCGGTAGAGCAGATAGATGCCCGCCGTGATGACGATGAGCACCATGGACATCGCCGAGCCGGTGTTCCAGTCGCGCACCTTGAGCAGCTGATCGCGGATCAGGTTGCCCACCAGCACCAGGCCGCCGCCCATGATGTCCGACAGATAGAACATGCCCACGCTCGGCACGAACACCAGCACGCAGCCCGCCAGAATGCCCGGCATGGTCAGCGGCAGAGTCACGTCCAGGAACGCGCGCCAGGGCCGGCTGCCCAGATCGCGCGCCGCCTCCACGAGCGTCACATCGAGCTTGTCCACGGCGCTGTGGCACGGCAGGATCATGAACGAGATCATGCAGTAGACCATCGCCAGCAGCACGGAGCCGTAGGAGCCCAGGAAGCGGATGTTCTTTTCAATCAGGCCCAGGGCCCTGAGCACGGCGTTGATCGGGCCGTTCGCCTGAAGGAGGATCTTCCAGCCGTATATACGCACCAGCGCGCTCGTCCAGAACGGGATGATGACCAGCATCATCAGCAGCGACTTCCACCGCCTGCCTGCGCGCGCCATGCAGTAGGCGAACGGATAGCCGACCAGCAGGGAGACGAGCGTCGTCAGGAACGCGAGCTTCAGGCTGCCTAAAAAGACCATCAGGTAGTCCGCGCGCAGCAGCCGCCTGTAATTGTCCAGCGTGAACGTTGCGCCGAAGGAGAAGTCCTGCCCGCTCTCCACCAGCGACGTGCCCAGCACGTAGATCAGCGGCAGCGCCACCAGCGTCACGGCCAGCAGCGCCATCGGCAGGACGAACAGCGCGCCCCGGCGGGCCTCGCCTGCGCGCAGGCGGCTCTTATGCGCCATAGGACGCACCCCCAATGACCGCCGCCTGTGCGGGATTCCAGTGCATGAACACCGTGTCGCCCGCCTGCGGCGCGTCGCACATGCGCTCCACGCCCTCGGCCACGACCTCCGTGCCGTCGGCAAGCGCCGCATAGGTCAGCACGCTGCCGCCGGCATAGCGCGTCTCGCGCACCGTCGCCGGCAGATCGAAGCCCTCGACCGGCGCGCGGCCCGCGCGCATGCGCTCCGTGCGCACGCAGACCTCGCAGCGCTCCCCGGGGCGGAGCTCCGCGTGCGCGCTGTCCACGGTGAAGCGGCCGTTTTCGTTCCCGATCACGGCGCTGTGCCCGTCGGCGCTGATCACCGTGCCCGCGAGGATGGTCGAGCGGCCGATGAACTGCGCCACATAGCGCGTCGCCGGGTGATCGTAAATCTCCTCCGGCGTGCCCAGCTGCTCGAATCTGCCGTCGCGCATGACCGCGATGCGGTCGGACATGTTGATGGCTTCCTCCTGGTCGTGCGTGATGTAGATGAAGGTGATGCCCAGCTTCTTCTGCAGGCGCTTGAGCTCGATCTGCATCTGGCGGCGCAGCTGCAGATCCAGCGCGCCCAGCGGCTCGTCCAGCAGCAGCAGCTGCGGCTGCGGCGCGAGCGCGCGGGCGATGGCGATGCGCTGGCGCTGGCCGCCGGAGAGCTGCGCGGGCATGCGCTTCGCGTACCCGCTCATCTGCACCAGCTCGAGCATCTGCGCAACGCGCGCCGCCTGCGCCTTTTTGTCAACCCCGCGCACCTTGAGGCCGTAGGCCACGTTCTTTTCCACGTTCATGTGCGGGAACAGGGCGTAGCTCTGGAACACCGTGTTCACCGGCCGACGTTCCGGCGGCCAGTCGGTCATGTCCTGCCCGTTTAAGATGACCTCGCCCGCGTCCGGCGTTTCCAGGCCCGACACGATGCGCAGCGTCGTCGTCTTGCCGCAGCCGGAGGCGCCCAGCAGCGTCACGAATTCGCCTCTATGCACGTCGAGCGACACGTCCGCCAGGACGTCTCCCTCGCCGAAGTTTTTGGAAATATGCCGCAGGGAAAGGAGCACTTCCTCCATCTTTCATCCATCCAATCTTGTCAAGTAGCTCGATTATATGATAGGAGACCCCGCATGTCAACAAAAAAGTTTGATGCACGGAAAACGTCAGTTTAGTTCTGATAAACTTTCGCCAACTTTTGGGCAAAAAAACAAAAGGACAGACGCAAAAAGGTCTGTCCGGATCGGCGCTGCATCGCATCAGATCAGCCCGTGCGCTTCCAGGTAATGGCACACGCCGTCCCGCGCGGCAGGGCCGCACAGGTCGCCTGCCGCCGCCTTGAGCGCCGCGGAGGCATTTTCCATCGCCACGCCCATGCCGACTGCGCCAAACATCTCCAGATCGTTGCCGCCGTCGCCAAAGGCCATCGCCTGCGCGCGACCCAGGCCAAAGTAGGCCAGCGTCTTTTCGATGCCCGTCCCCTTGCCGCCGGCAGCGGGGATGACGTCCACCGCCCGGTCCCACCAGGCGGCGATCTTCGCGCCGGAAACGCCGTCCATCAGCGCGGCATATTCCTCCGCCCGGCTGCCCGCCATGAACTGGAAGACGTCCTGCCGGCAGACGGCCTCAAAGTCCTGCGCGACGGGCACCTCAAGCCCGGCGATGGCAAAATAATCGACCAGATCCGCGTCCCTGCCGTTTGCCGCCAGACGGTCCCTCGTGGCGGCGCAGACCGGCCGTCCCATCGCCGCCGCATTGGACAGGATACGCCTGACGTCCTGCGGCGGAATCGGCTGGCTGAAGATCGTCCGCGCCTGATCGTAGCAGTAGGAGCCGTTGAACGTGAGCAGCGCGTCAAACGTCACGCCCTCAAAGCGCGGCAGGGTGATGGGGCTCCTGCCCGTCGCCAGACAGATGCGGATGCCCCGCGCCCTGAGGCGCCGCAGCGCATCGAGCGTCCTTTCCGTGACGCGCTTTCTCTCCATGTCAATGAGCGTGCCGTCGATATCAAAGAAGATGATTTTTACATCGTTCATGAGCGTTTTACCTCCCCACTGAATCAGGCACAGAATACGCCTGCCTGGCCCAAAAGTCAAGGCCGGCACGCTGCGGCGTGCCGGCCCCGATGTTTATCTGTGCGTTTTTTACAGAAGCGGCGCGATCACCTTGAGCGCCGGCCCCAGGATTTTGCGCTTGAGCGGCTCCTTTTTGAGCGTTTCCATGCTCACGCGCGCGCAGCGCGAAAGCGTCTGCTGGAAGTCCGCCTCGATTCCCGCGATGCAGTCGGTCTTGTACAGGTAGGTGGCGCACTCAAAGTGGTGGTACAGGCTGCGGTAATCCAGGTTGATCGTGCCCACCACCGCCGTGTCGTCGTCGCAGGTAAAGACCTTGGCGTGCACAAAGCCCGGCGTGTACTCGTAGATGCGCACGCCCGCGGAGAGCAGCGCGGGATAGTACGTCTTGGCCAGCGCGTAGGCCATCTCCTTGTCGGGGACGCCCGGCATGATGATGCGCACGTCCACACCGCGCTCCGCCGCATAGATCAGCGCGTTTTCCATCTCGCTGTCCAGGATCAGGTACGGCGTCATGATGTGCACATAGTGCCGGGCGTGGTTGAGGATGTCCAGGTACACGCGCTCGCCGAGCTTGTCCTCGTCCACCGGGCAGTCGCCGTAGGGGATGACAAAGCCCCGGGCCTGTGCCGGCGCGTGCGTCGGCGCGGTCAGATACGGGTCGTACTGCGCGTCCTTGTCCTGCAGGTGCCACATCTGCAGGAACATGAGCGTGAAGCTCCGGACGGCCTCGCCCTTCAGCATGACGGCGGTGTCCTTCCAATGGCCGTACTTTTCCTTGCGGTTGATGTACTCGTCCGCCAGGTTGACGCCGCCGTTGAAGGCCGTGTGGCCGTCGATCACCAGAATCTTGCGGTGGTCGCGGTAGTTGTAGTGCGTGGAGAGGAACGGCGTGAGCGGCGCGAACATCTTGCACTGGATGCCCAGCTTGCGCAGCCGCTCGGGATAATCGTGCGGCAGGGTGGAAAACTCGTTCGTGCCGTCGTAGAGCAGGCGCACCTCCACGCCCTCCTTCGCCTTGCGCGCCAGGATCTCGAGCACCCGGCCCCACATCAGCCCCTCGTCGATGATGAAGTACTCCAGGAAGATGAACTTCTCCGCCTTCTCAAGCTCGGGGAGCATCCTCGCCCACTTGTCCTCGCCCAGCGGGAAATAGGTCACGTCCGTGCGGTCGTACGCGGGATGGCAGCCGCTTCGGCGCATGTAGCGCACCAGCGCCGCGGCATGGGCGTTTTCCGTCTCCAGGCGATGCATCACCGCCGGGTCCTGCTTGATTCTGCGCCGGTTCTGCTCGGTGCTCTCCCGGACGAGCCTGCACATGGCCCGATGACCGAGGTTGCTGCACGTATACAGGTACAGCAGCGCGCCGAACACGGGCATGATCATGATGACCATCAGCCAGGTGATTTGCGCCGTGGGGTCAAGGCGGCTGTTCAGCAGGACGGGCACCATGATGACGTCCATCGCGATGGAGAGCGCATACAGATGCGCCAGGAACTGCGAAAACCACCTGGCGGCGGCAAACAGCAGAAACAGCTGCAAAAGAAACAGCAGCACGATGATGCCCAGGCGGCTGAAGATGACGGCAAACAGGCCCTTCTGGCCCTTCTTCAGCAGCGTCAGGCCCTGACTTTCCCAATCGTTCTTTTCTTCCATAGCTCCATTCCTCGATAGGTTTTCCCATTTTCCCTCTATTGTAGCGAATAACGGCCGTCGTGTCCATCTCTGCGCGCTGACTTTTCCATTCCCCGCATGTTCAGCCGTTGCCCGGCCAGAGCGCGTCCTGCTTCATGTAGCCGCTCAGGCCCGAATCCGGGTACCAGACGTGGTACCACGTCTCGCCCAGGATGCCGATCACCAGCGGGTCATGGGTGACGATTTCATAGGAAGCGTCCTCCTGCGGCGAAGCGTACAGCCGGGTCTGTGCGTCCCTGAGCTGCATGGCGGGCGCGGCCCCGGCGACGGCCTCCATGTCCTCGCCGAACGCCAGGTACTCCGTCATCATGTAGCCCGTTGCGCCGCAGACGTCCACCTTCGTCCATTCGTCGCCGCGCACGAGCACCTGCACCGGCGTGCCGTTGTAGTACTTGCCCAGCGACGCGGCGCTGCGGTCGGCTTCCGTGCGCAGGTGCAGCCGGTCGGCGGGGTTCGGGTTGTTGGGCGTGGCCCATCCGTCCGCGTCAAAGGACGCGCGCAGCTGCGCCTCGTCCGTGGGCACGGTCGCCCAGTCGATCGCCGCGACGTCGCTCCACGGATGCCTGCCGAAGATGCGCTGCCCGGTTTCCGGCTGCAGCCAGTTCCGGCCCAGCTGCGTGCCGACAAAGTGCGGGCATTGGCGCAGGCCCCACGAGCCGTCGGCATACGGCGCAAGCACCAGCGATGCGCGTCGGCCATCTGCCCATTCGATCACCAGCGCGGAGGTAAAGTTCTCGTCCCCCAGATATACCTGCGCGTCCTGCGGCAGCGGCGTGCTTTCGGCGGTGCGGAAGAGGCCCGTGTCGTCCTGCGTCACGCCGATGAACACCGTCCTGCCGTCCGGCCTGCGCATCAGAAAGCGCAGGCAGCTCCAGTTGGCCCATCCGTCCAGATAGGCATAGTCCGGGTACAGCTCCCTGGCCGCCTGCGTGAGCGCGTATTCCCCGGGCCAGTTCCACGCGCCCGCATATCCGTGCGGCAGCTTTGCAAGGTCGAAGTGCGCCAGCGTGATCAGCTCCTTCATCCATCGCCCGGGGAGCGCCATGGTTTCCAGGCTGGAGATCACGTTGTCGTTTTCATCGCACCGGGTCTGCTGCACATGCAGATTCCGCCCGTTGTAGAAAACCTGCGTTTCCGAGGAGCCGGAGCGGCCGATCATCCCCACGGCGCCCCAGCCGCCCTCTCCGCGGAAGCTGGAGAAGGTCAGCGTTTCGCTTCCGTCCTGTGAAGGATAGGACCAGTACAGCGCCGTGTCGGTGTCCAGCAGCAGCGCGGGGCAGGGGCCCTCTGCCGGGAGCGCGTTCGGGTTGTCGATCACGACCCGCCACGCGCCGTCCTGCTTTTCTGCCACGAGCAGCACTCTGCGCCCGTCGCCCTCCATCACCGCCGCGGCGGTGTCGCCCCACGCATCCTGCGCCGCGATCGCATAGCCCGGGTGCGCCGCGCGGAACACGGCGTCCGCCTCCTCGCACAGGCCTGCCGCGCCCAGCGCGCACAGCAGCGCCAGCAGTCCCGCCATCAGTCCTTTCTTCATGCGAATCCCTCCGTTGCCATATTCTTCCTATCTGACGATGCAGAGGACTTGTTTCTTGCATTCAAAAAACCTTCTCCGAAGAGAAGGCTTGCATGGAGCTTATGCTGAATTGCGCCTGAATTCATACTTTGCGGATCAAACCCGTTTCAATCGTAGGCTGCTTTGCAGCCTGCTCTGAAACTGCGTCTTTTCCGATGGAGGTACGTTAGGGCTGCCGCCCTAAAACCTGCCTGAGGGATTTCATCCCTCAGACTCCCTTCTTCGCTTCGCGCGGTTTAAAGCATGGTTACAGAAGTGTGATGCCGGCTTCGCGGAACGCGCGGTGCGTCGCCTCGTCCCAGATGGAGGACTGCACCTCGCCGATGTGCGCCTTGCCCAGCAGCAGCATGCACAGGCGGCTCTGGCCGATGCCGCCGCCCATGGTCAGCGGCAGCTTGCCCTCAAGCAGCATTTTGTGGAACGGCAGGCTGCGGCGGTCATCGCAGCCGGCAAGCGTCAGCTGGCGGTCAAGGCTCTCCGGGCTGACGCGGATGCCCATCGAGGAGATCTCCAGCGCGCAGGAGAGCACCGGATGCCAGAACAGCAGGTCGCCGTTGAGCTCCCAGTCGTCGTAGTCCGGGGCGCGGCCGTCGTGACGCTCGCCGCTCTCCATCTTCCCGCCGATGCCCTGGATGAACACCGTGCCGTGCTGCTCGGTGAAGATGTTCTCGCGCTCCTTGGGCGTCTTGTCCGGGTAGAGGTATTCAAGCTCCTGCGCGGTGATGAAGGTCACATTGCGGCAAAGCAGCGGGGTTTCGCACAGCTGGGGATACATGCCGCGCACGGTCAGCTGCGTGTCGCAGATGCTGCCCACGATATTGCGGACGCACTCGTGCAGCGTGTAGCGGGTGCGCGACTCCTCGGTGATGACCTTCTCCCAGTCCCACTGATCGACGTAGATGGAGTGCAGGTTGTCCAGCGCCTCGTCGCGGCGGATGGCGTTCATGTCGGTGTAGATGCCCATGCCCGGCTCGATCTCGTAGCGGTACAGCGCCATGCGCTTCCACTTGGCCAGCGAGTGCACGACCTCCGCGTCCGCCTTGGCGAACGGGATGTCGAAGGAAACTGGGCGCTCCACGCCGTTGAGGTTGTCATTGAGGCCGGAGCCCGGCTCCACAAACAGCGGCGCGGACACGCGCTCCAGGTGCAGCGCATGCGCCAGAGAATCCTGGAACACGCGCTTGATCAGGCTGATGGCGCGCTGCGTCTGATACAGCGACAGGTGCGGCTGGTATCCTTGCGGAATGAAAGAAGAACCCATGGCGGTTTTCTCCCCCTTTTCGTCCAATGCAATCTATGGACCAGTATAACGCCCGGCGCAGAATTTTCCAATACTTTTTTTGCGCGCTGCGGAAATTTCCGGCCCCAAAGCCGCCCATACTACGCAAAAAGCTGAAACGGAGGCTTGCTTTTATGGCAGCAGAGCGGGGAAAAATCGTCATCATCGGCGCGGGGCATGTCGGCAGCGCCGTGCTCAACGCCCTTCTGGGCACGAACCTGGCGAAGGAGATCGTGCTCGTGAATCTCGACCGGGAGCAGGCGCTGGGCGTGGCGCTGGACGCCGGACACACGCTCGCGTTTTCCTATGCGGCGGGCTGCGCCATCCGCGTGGGCGACTACGAGGACTGCCGGGACGCGCAGATCATCATCAACACCGCCGGCCCGTCCATCCGGCCGGGCGAAGCGGGCGACCGGATGGCGCTGCTGGAGACCAACCTGTCGGTGATCTCCTCCGTCATGGACGGCATCACGCGCTACACCCGCGACGCGATCCTCATCAACGTGACCAATCCGGTCGACGTGCTGACGTACTTCTGCCGGGTGAGGTACGACTACCCGCGCGAGAGGATCTTCTCCACCGGCACGCTGCTGGACACCGCGCGCTTTCACAAGATGCTCGCCGATCAGCTGGGCATCGACGCGAAGTGCGTCACGGGCTTCGTGCTCGGCGAGCACGGCGGCACGGCGTTCATCCCGTGGAACACGGTCAACATCGCGGGCATCCCGTTTGACCGGTTTGCCGATCAGTTCGGCCTGAAGGCGCCCATCGACAGGGAGCAGCTGATCCGCGCGGTGAAGGCTAGCGGCCTGGACATCATCGAGCTCAAGGGCTACACGTCCTCCGGCATCGCGCTGGCGGCCTGCCAGGTGGTCAGCGCCGTGCTGTTTGACTCGCACGCCGTGCTGCCGCTCTCCGTGATTCCGGACGGCGAATACGGACTTCAAAATGTGGCCATGAGCCTGCCGTGCGTGCTGGGGGAGCAGGGCGTCACGCGGATTCTCACGCTGCCGCTTGACGAGGACGGCGAGCGCGGCATGCGCGCCTGCGACGAGTACCTGCGCAGCGTGCTGCACGACGTGGACATGCAGACCGGAAAGCTCAGCCGGGAGGGCTGGCTGGGCGGCTTCCCGCCGCAGCACACCAATCCTGCGGCGGCAGGACCGCAGGCGACGTAAATCAAAGTCGCCGCTTCACTCCCTCAGTCTGCCTGCGGCAGCCAGCTTCCTCAGGAGGGAGCCTGAACGACGCTCAAAGCCTCCCTCCTGAGGGAGGGGGACCATCCTCAGGATGGTGGAAGGAGTGCATCAGGCAAATGGATATAGCAGCATATGGAGATCAGCCAACAAAACGATGCGAGCGGGCAAGTCCCTCTCGCATCGTTTTTTGTCTTATTAGGAAATTGCGCCAAAACCGTACGGCGTGCACAGCCCGCGATCAGCCAAACGCCGCCTCCAGCGGCCCGAGCGCACCGACATAGACCGGCAGCGCGTGCTCCTCGAGCGTCTCGCCCTCGTACAGGATGCGGCAGGACAGCGTCAGCACGCAGGGACGGGACGGCAGCGCGGCCTCCAGCACGCCGAGATGACCGCTGCGGAGGCAGGGCATGTGCAGCTGCGCCAGCGCCTTGCCGTTTTCGTCCTCCAGCACGGCGGCGGCGGAAAGGGGCCGGGTCTCCTCCGGCGGAACAAACGCTTCCAGCGACGCGCTGAAGCGCGCGCCCGTCCACCATGCGCCGTACAGCGGCAACGCGGAGAGGTGCAGCGGGGCAAACGCTGTGCGCAGCGCCTCGCAGACGTCACCGCTGGCCAGCGCGCCGGGCGCGCACAGGCTGCCTGAGAAGCGCCCCTGGCGCGCGGCCTCGGCGCGCAGGCGGACGGAAACCGCGCACAGCCAGGTCAGCACGCTGCGCACGCCCTCCTCGCCGGGATCGAGCGCGCGGCCTGCGGCCTCGAAGAGCAGCTCGCAGGGCGTGAGCGTGCCGTCGACGGCGCGGGGAAAGGCGGTCATCGAGCAGAGCTGCCAGGCGACGGCCTCCGGGGAGAGCGGCTCGCCGGCCGGCGCATCGCAAAAGGAGACGTTCGGGTAGCGCGCAAGCACCGGCCGCAGCGGGCTGTCCGCCGGCACGAACTGCTTCGCGGCGACGCCGGCACGGCACAGCGCGCGGTACGCCGCGTCCGGCAGGAGCGCAGGCAGAAACACGGCGGGGACGTGCAGCGCGCTCAGGCGATCGGCGAGCGCCTGGGGATCGCCCGCACAGTCCTGCACCGTCAGCGGGACAAAGGCGCGCTCCCCCCTGGCGGGATAGCCGCACAGCAACAGCGCCTCGTCGCAGAGCACATCCGCCCCGCCGCTGCCTGACGGGCGATAAAAGAGCTGCAATTTGACGGCGGCGGGCGCATATGCTTTTCCAGGGACAAACTCCTCCGCCTCCAGCGCCATGGAGAGCGCCGCCTCGCGCATCTCGCAGGCGTCGAGGTCAAGCCGGATTTCCCGCGCGGCGGAGGAGCCGGCCGTGGGCGAGACGCTCTGCGCGCGCAGCGCATAGCTGCCGGCACTCCGGGCGCGGATGTTCGCGCGCAGGGCGATGAGGCCGCTGCGCGCGTCCGGCGTGACGCGCACGCGGAAGAGATGCGCGTGCACGGTCGAGACGAGGAAAACCGGCCCGCAGACCCCGGCGGGCCGCGCCGCCTCAAAGCGCAGCGTCAGCGTCCGTCGGCGGCCCAGGTACAGCGCGTTCGTCAGGTCCACGGCGAGCATGCAGGGCGTGCCGGTCAGGTCCATGGCCGCGGCCATGGAGGCGGCGGGCGGCACGGCGCTGTCAAAGCGGGCGAGCACCTGCCCGTCCAGCAAGATCTCGCCCCGGCCCGCGAGGTGATCGATCTCCAGCAGCGCGCGGTCGCCGCGCAGGCTGCCGAAGTCGATCTCGCGGGTGAGGCAGACGCCTGCGGGCACGTCGTCCGGGAGCATCGCCGGCAGCGCAAAGGGCGCGCTTCTTTCCGCCGGCTCGCTATGGCAGGGGGACGCGCCGTCCGTTCCAAGCAGCTCGGCAAACGCATGAAGCGCCTCCGCGCCGGGCAGGGAGAAGCCGGTATCTTCCTCGGCATGCAGCCGGTCGGGCAGGCTGCCTCCGCGCAGCGTCCAGTGGGTCAGCGGCAGGCGCATCATGCCCGCGCCCTCTGGCGCAAGAGGGCCTCGCGCGCCATCAGCAGGCCGCAGATGGTCTTGCCGTCGCGGATGTCGCCGCGCATGACCATGTCAACCGCCTCGTCAAGCGGCATGCGCACGAGATCCAGAAACTCGTCCTCGTCCGGATGCGTCCTGCCCTGGGAGAGGCCCTGCGCCAGATAGATGCCGATCTTCTCCGTGCAGAAGCCCGGCGTGGTGAGCACGGAGGTGAGCAGCGTCATCCGCTCCGCGCGAAGGCCCGTCTCCTCCTCCAGCTCGCGCACGGCGCAATCAAGCGGATCCTCCGCTGCGTCATCGAGCTTGCCGGCGGGAATTTCCAGCGTCACCCGGTCGACGCTCACGCGGTGCTGGCGCACCAGCAGCGTCGTGCCGTCCTCATACACCGGCACGACGGCGGCTGCGCCCTTGTGCACGACGATCTCGCGCGGGGCGCTGTGCCCGTTGGGGCAGGTCACCTGCCACTTCTCCACGTGCAGGATGCTGCCCTCGTAAATGGTCTCCTTGTGAAACGGAATCTCCCGCAGTCTGCTGTCGTCCATCGATATTCGCTCCTTTGCTCATGCTGCAAACGCATACGCCTGCACAGAATTTCTCATATGAATTCGTCTTTCGCGGGAAGAATCCCTGCTTTGCGTTCGTCTTATCCATGTAAAACGGATGCAAATCCCTGCCAAAACCGCCCGCGGAGTTGACAAGGGGAAGCACGCCGATTTACAATGGGCATACACAACGGATGCATAGGGCCGAGGGGACAAGGCCCCTGGTAACCCCGAAAAAGGAGGATAAAGATATGAGAAAAATCACCCGCCGGCTGACGGCCGCGGTGCTCAGCGCCTGCCTGGCGCTCGCGCCGCTGGGCGCGTTTGCCCAGGCGCCGCAGGGGATCGTGGCGCAGGTGGTGCTCCCGATGCAGGACGGCACGCAGACGACGCTGCCGGTGCAGGCGATGGTCACCTCCGCCGGCGAGACCGTCTACTGGCTGGATGTGAGCGCGCTGGACGAGGCGCAGATCGAGGCGCTGTCCATGGGCGAGCTGATCCTCACGGACGAGGCGGGCGAGCTTCTGGGACAGTTTTTCCTTGACGGCACCGAGGCGGCGGAGGCCGACGGCCTGATCGAGCTCTACGATGCGTTCGGTTCGGGCATGAGCGTTCCGCTGATGATGGCGCCGATGGCGATGCCCGAGAGCAGCGAGGAAGCCGAGGCGGTGCTCGCTGAATACGGATTTGTGAGCGGCGGAGACTACGCCGATGAATACCCGGAGTACGTCGAAGAGGTTCCGGAGTACGTCGAGGAA
>JBJEUH010000012.1:0-30428 GCA_051883735.1 Candidatus Ventricola sp. | reverse complement strand
GACGAGCCGGTTATTGAGGACGAACCGGTTGTCGAGGACAAGCCGGTTATTGAGGACGAGCCGGTCATCGAAGACGAGCCGGTTGTCGAGGACGAGCCGGTTATCGAGGATGAGCCGGCTGCAGGGGACGGGCAGGAGGATGCCGTTCGCTATGCGGTGACCAGCAACAAGAACAATCCGACCAACAACCTGCGCGCCTCTGCGGATTCCAATGCGGATGTGGTGGGCACGTATGACAACGGCGAGCTCGTCATCTTCGGCGAGCCGAGTGCGGACGGCAAGTGGTATCCGGTGACGGTCGTGCGCGACGGCGCACAGGGCTACATGCGCGACTACCTGCTGACCGAGATCTCCGAGGCGGATGCGCAGGCGCGCATGGCCGGGATTCTCGCGGACAAGGCGGCTGAGGAATCGGCGAGCGTGCCGGAGGACGAAGACGCCGGTTCGGATGAACCGGAGGGAATCGCGCCGGAGAGCCCGGATGAAAACGATGCGCAGGATGAGCAGACCGCCGATTCCGGCGACGCGGGCGATCCTGCCGGCCAGGACGACGGCGATACCGGGACGGCGGACGGGCTGATTCAGTCGTTCCCGGCGTATGCGATGACGCTGCCGCAGGACAACGCCATGATCGTGCTGCGCACGGAGGCGGGCGGCGAGCTGCCGCAGAACGGCGCGGTGCCGATGATCCGCGAGCCCACGCCGCTGGAGGTGACCGAGGCGCAGACGGGCGCGGACGGCCAGATCTGGTACCTGGTGCGCAACATGAACACCGGCGAGACCGGCTACGTCGAGGCCTACAAGGTCGAAGAGGTGACGAAGGAGGCCGCTGAGGCGGCGGTCAAGGCCGAAATCAGCGTGATCCCGCCGGTGCCCAGCGACAATGAGAACGCCTCCGGCGATGAGGAGGCCGCGCAGGAGCCCGACGACGGCGGACAGACCGGCGGCGAGCCGGAGCAGCCCGAGGCTGCGGAGCCGGATACCCCGCAGGAGCTGGCCGACGGCGACGTCTATCACTATGGCCGCAACACCGGCCGTCAGGTTGGCCTGCGCAAGACCCCGAGCAAGAGCGGCAGCCGCATCTACAACATGGAGGCGGGCACGATCCTGTGGGTCATCAGCAAGGACGGCGACTGGTGCTATGTGCGTACCGACCGCGCGGAAGGCTATATGATGGCCGAGTTCGTCCAGCTGATGGGCGTGAACGAGGAGGCCGCATACCGCGCGTCGATCGACGATCCGGAGCCTGTGCCGGAGACGCCGGACGTGCCGGAGACGCCGGACGCGCCGGAGACCCCGGACGCGCCGGAGACCCCGGACGCGCCGGAGACCCCGGATGCGCCGGAGACCCCGGATGTGCCGCAGGAGACCGGGACGCCCACGCCGCAGCCGACCGAGACGCCGACGCCGCAGCCGACCAGCGCCCCCGAGGCCGATCCGACTGCGACCCCCGCGCCGCAGGAGCTTGAGCGGTACGCGATGATCACGAAGGACAACACGCCGCTGCGCGCCAGCGCAGACGGCGGCGCATACCTGCAGGCGATGCTCGCGCAGGACGACGTGGTCTACGCGATGCACAGCGAGATGAACAATGCGGGCGAGCTGTGGACGCTGGTGCAGGCGGACGGGCAGTGGGGCTATGTACCCTCTGAGCGCCTGCACGTGATGAGCGATCAGGAGCAGGCGGATTACCTGGCTCAGCAGGAGGCGGCAAACGCCACGCCGACCCCGACCGCCGAGCCGACGGCCACGCCGGAGCCGACGGCCACGCCCGAGCCGCAGCGCCTGGAGATCTATGCGCGCGTGCTGAGCGACGGCACGCCGCTGCGCGGCAACCCGGACGCCAACGCCTATCTGCAGACGATCCTGAACAAGGAGACCGTGGTGTACCTCTTCCAGAGCCAGTTTGCCTCCGACGGCATGATGTGGTATCTGGTGCAGTACGCCGGCCAGTGGGGCTATATCCGCGCCGACCTCGTGCGCCCGATGGGCGAGCAGGAGACGGCGGAGTACCTGGCGGCGCTGGAGGCGGAGCTGGCTACGCCGACCCCGATGCCGCAGGCCACGCCGGAGCCGATCGGCCCGGATTCCACCAGCGCGTACGCCAAGCTGATCAAGGACAAGGTGAACCTGCGCCGCACGCCGTCCGCGTCGGGCACGTCGCTGGACCGCGTGCCGATCAACACGCTGCTGCTGGTGCTGGGCACCGAATATGACGGCACCTATACCTGGTACCAGGTGACCTACAACGACAAGGAAGGCTATATCCGCAGCGATATGGCGCAGATGCTGACCATCTCCGAGCTCACCGCGTACTACCAGGAGCAGATGGAGCAGGCGCAGAGCGCGGCCAAGCCGGGCGCGAGCACCACGCCCAACGCCAGCAACAACACCAGCGTGGTGATCGGCGGCTCTCAGCTGCAGGATCTCATCCCGGTGGACGACAGCTGGACGAACAACGTGATCTCCGGCATGCCGGTCTATGCGACCGCCACGCCCGATCCGAACGCGACCCCGACCCCGATTCCGCCGGCGAAGGCCGCCGCGCTCATCCGCACCAGCGGCGACATCACGGTCAGCAACGTCCCGGCGGTGACCGAGGACGGCACGTTCTCCGTCTACGGCAAGGCCAATGCGTACAGCACCGTCACTGCGACGGTGGAGATGACCGTGGAGCCGGAAGCGACCGCCACCCCGGCGACGATTGGACAGAGCTGGGTGGCATCCGCCCTTGCGGAGTCCGTGCAGACGGTGAAGCGCACCGTCGGCCAGACCGTCGCGGACGCGGAAGGACGCTTTGAGATGGACGTGACCCTGCCGGAGCCGGGCGAGTACATCGTCGAATTCGCGACGGCAGACGGCGCGTACGCGCAGTACGGCGTGACCTATGACACCGGCGTGACGCCGGAGCCGACCGTGCAGCCCCTGCCTACGGCCATGCCGGTGCAGGAGGACGGCGGCATGGGCATCCTGCCGTTTATCATTGGCGGTCTGCTGATCGTCGTGGCCGCCGCGGTCTACGGCGTGTACGTCTACCGCCGCAGGAGCGAGGAGGAAGAGGACGAGGAGAACGAGGACGATGAGGCCGAGCTGCGCGAGGAGCAGCTGAACATGCAGCGCCAGCGCCGCGCCGAAGCCTCCGCGCAGTCCGCGCCGAGGACGACCTCGACCGTGATCCCGGGCGCACAGCGCGCGCCGCAGGCCCCCAGAACCGCGGCCAATGCGCAGGTGCCGTCCTACATGAGGAACACGGAGACCAAGCCGCCGGTCAGCCCGTACGCGAGACCGGCCGCCCCGACCACCCCGGCAAAGCCGCAGGCCCCGGCTGCCCCGACCGCGCCGGTGAAGCCGCAGGCTCCGGTCGCCCCGACGGCGCCGGTGAGGCCGCAGGCTCCCGTCGCGCCGAGTGCGCCGGTGAAGCCGCAGGCTCCAGTCGCCCCGAGTGCGCCGGTGAAGCCGCAGGCCCCGGTCGCCCCGACGGCCCCGGCTGATCAGACGGCGGAGCATGCGTCCGCGGAGGCCCCGCGCCGCCGCCGCCGTCCGCCGGTGGACCCGAACGCGTAATTTCCCATCAGAGCAGCCCGTCCGGTTTGGATGGGCTGCTTTTTCTTGCCGTGCAGGAAATTGCATAAACACCCTGCAACGAGCACCGAACAACGCCATTGTGCAAAGCTGTTCGGAGGTGGGAGCGGGCACAGCCCGCTTTTTCTTGCCGTGTAGGAAATTGCGTGAACACCGTGCAACGAGCACCGAATAACGCCATTGTGCAAAGCTGTTCGGAGGTGGGAGCGGGCACAGCCCGCTTTTGCTTGCGCATCGCGCAGCGGCGTGATATGATGAGGATATCATGGATGCGTATACCCATCGCGGAGGTTTGAATATGGCAAAGAAGATCGTGAGCGTGGCGGCGCTGTGGCTGATGCTCCTGGCGCTGGTCTTCCTCTATACGGACAGGAGCGAGTACACCTGGACGTTCGAGGGCGAGGCGCTTTCCCAGGTGCTCGTCAGCGCGCGCCAGGCGCAGGAGAACGAGGAAGCCGCGCAGCAGGCGATGGCCCTAGAGAAGGAGAAGGCGCGCGAGCGGGCGGGCATGTGGAACCAGGACGAGCAGTACGGCGGCGCACCGATGACGCGCGATGCGGTGGATGAGACGCTCGGCCTCAACCTGATGTGGGGCGCCTACGAGGTGACGGTGTCGTATACCTCGCCGCAGCCGCTCTCCCTGCGCACGGTCAGCGCGCTGCGCCAGCCGTTTATCGTGGAGGGCGAAAGGACGCTGCCCGCCATGGACGGAGCCATGCGGTTTTCCTTCACGCTGACGGATTCCTGCGAGCAGGTGGCCTTTGCGATGGACGTGCCGGAGGACGCACAGATTCACAGCATCACCGTGCACAGGGCGGGCGCGGGCGTGTTCTCCCGCGATCTGGCGGCGTATGCGGCGCTGGCCGGGATCGTGCTGACGGCGCTGCTCGTGCTCTCCTGGGACACGCGGCCCGTCGGGCGTCAGCGCCGCCGCGACGCGCTGGCGGTGGCGGCCATCGCGCTGTTTGCCAGCATGCCGCTGCTCTTTTCGGGCGTCTACGACGGACACGACCTGTTCTTCCACCTCAACCGCATCGAGGGGATCGCCTCTGGCCTGCGCTCGGGGCAGTTCCCCGTGCGCATTCACGCGTCCACGCTGCTGGGCTACGGCTATGCCGCGCCGCAGTTCTATCCGGAGCTGTTCCTGTACATCCCCGCCGTGCTGCGCAACCTGGGCGTGTCGCTCACGGCGAGCGTACAGGTGTTTGAAATGATGATCAACCTCGCGGCGGCGTTTACGTGCTATCTCAGCGCGCGCGGCGTGTTTCATGAGCGGCGCATCGCGCTGGGCGCGACGGCGCTGTACACGCTGTGCAGCTACCGGATTTCCAACCTCTACGTCCGCGCGACGCTGGGCGAGAGCCTGGCGATGATCTTCTTTCCGCTGCTGATCTGGGCGATGGTCGAGGTGCTCCTGCGGGAGGAGCGGAGATGGCCGCTGCTGGCGCTGGCGATGACGGGCATCTTCATGAGCCATCTGCTGAGCACGCTGTTTGCCGCCGCGCTGTGCGCGCTCGCGGCGCTGCTGTGCGCCAGGCGGCTCATCCGGCAGCCGCGGCGCATCCTCGCCTGCGCGAAGGCGGCGCTGCTCACCGTGCTGTGCTCGGCGTGGTTCCTCGTGCCGTTCCTTGACTTTTCGCGGGCGGGCATCAACACCAGCGTGGCGGTCATGGCGAGCGAGCATGTGCTGCGCCCGGGCGCATATTTCGTGGGCTTTCCGGGGCAGAACGTCGATCTGCCCTATGAGGCGACGGACTTCGCCTATACCGTCGGCGTGGTGCCGGGCCTGGCGCTCATGCTGGGCTGCGCGCTGCTGATGGCGCGGCTGTACATGCGCCAGACGGCGCCCGGGCCGGAGGACCGGCTCTGCAAGGGGCTGCTGGCGCTCTCCGGCGTGCTGCTGCTGGGCGCGACGGCGTTCTTCCCGTGGGAATGGGCCTGCAACCTGCCCAGGCCGTATTCCACGCTCTTCAAGCAGATTCAGTACCCCTGGCGGCTGGTGGGCGTGGCCGCGCCGATGATGGCCTTCGCCGGCGCGTGGGGCTATCTGCGCGAGGAGGCGCACCGCACGCAGGCGCTCGTGGCCGTGATGGCGCTGTGCATGGTCCTAGCGGGATACAGCATGCAGGCGTTCGTGCAGGACGTGCCGCTGCTGGAGAAGGAGGACTTCTGCGACACGCGCATCGGGCAGTACGAGTACATCTACGAGGGAACGGAGAAGGGCGTGCTGGTGCCGGGCGAGTTCACGGTGTACGACGCGCCCGAATACGCGATCCGCGACGTTCAGAAGCAGGGCACCAGCCTGCGCTTCACGCTGGATGCGCCGCAGGGGCTTTCGAGCATCGAGCTGCCGCTGCTGTATTATCCGGGCTACCGCGCGACGGCGAACGGAGAGGAATGCCGCGTGTCCATGGGCGAAAACAAGGTGCTCCGCCTGTACGGCGTGCCGGAGGGCGAGAACGTGCAGATCGCCGTCTGGTATGACGCGCCGCTCGCCTGGGATCTGGCCAGCATAGCGTCCGCTCTGGGCGCGGCAGGACTCGCCGTGCTGCTGCGCCGCATGGGCAGGGGGAAGCGCGCGTGAGCAAGCCGGTTGTGCGCATCAGCGTGCGCACCGTGGTGGAGACGACGCTGCACGAGAGCGACCTGACCCCGGCGGCGAGCAGCGCGCGGCGGATGCAGGAGGGCGCGATCGCGCACCGCGCCCGGCAGAGCAGCGCGCCGGAGCGCGAATATCGAAGGGAAGTGGCGCTTTCCGCCGACTATGAGGGGGAGGCGCTGGTGCTGCACGTCAGCGGGCGCGCGGACGGCGTCTTCCTGCGGGAGGACGGCGTGACCGTGATCGAGGAGATCAAGCTGGGCGCGCCGGATCAGCCGCTGCTGCCGGCGCACCGGGCTCAGGCGGCGGTGTACGGCCACATGCTCCTTGGCGGCGAGGCGGCGATGGACAGGGTCTGCCTGCGGGTGCTGTATGTGGACGCGCGCGGCGGCGCGCTGGCCCTGTACGAGGAGGAGCAAAGCCGCGGAAGCCTGCGCGCGGAGTTTGAGGCGCTCTGCGCGGCGGCCTGCGCCTGGGAGGAGAGGAAGCTCAAGCGGCGGCAGGCGCGGGACGAGGCGCTTGCCGGCCTGCCGTTCCCCTTCGGGACGTACCGTGCGGGGCAGCGGAAATTCGCGGCGAACGTGTACATCGCCCTGCGGGACAGGAAGCGGCTCTTCGCGCAGGCGCCCACGGGCATCGGCAAGACGATGGCGGCGCTGTATCCGGCGCTGCGGGCCATCGGCGAGGGCAGGTGCGCCCGCGCGGTGTTCCTGGCCGCGCGCACCACGGGCCGGCGCAGCGCCATGGACGCGATGGACTTGCTGATGCAAGCCGGCGCGCGCGTCATGACGGCGGAGATCACGGCGAAGGACAAGATCTGCCCCCAGGCGGTGCGCGACTGCCGCCCGGAGCGCTGCGCGCTGGCGGAGGGCTTTTACGACCGGCTGCCGGGCGCGCTTTCCGAGGCGCTGACCCTGTCGCGGTTGGGCCGCGAGGAAATCGCGGCGCTGGCGGCGCGCCATCAGGTCTGCCCGTTTGAGCTGTCGCTGGAGATCGCGATGCTTGCCGACGTGGTCGTGTGCGACTACAACTACGTGTTCGATCCGATGGTGGCGATGGACAGGCTGCTGACCGGCCCGGGCGGCGCATGCCTGCTGGTGGACGAGGCGCACCAGCTTGCGCCCCGCGTGCGCGACGCCTACTCATCGGCAGTGAGCCTTGACGAGCTGGCGCGGCTGCGCCGGGAGACGGGCCGCGCGCTGGGCCGCAAAAACGCGCTCTACCGCGCGCAGACCCGGGCGATCGGCGCGCTGAAGGCGCTTGCACAGGAGGAGGACTTTGAGCGGATGAGCGCGCCGCCGGAGGCGCTGCTTGAGATTATGCAGAAGCTGCGCGAGGCGGCGGGCGAGCAGCTTGCGCTGGGCGCGGGCGCGTCCGCGGCGGACAGCTTCTCCCTGGCGGCGGGCTACTGCTTCGCGGCGGAGCGGTTTGACGAGCGCTACGCGCTGCTGACCTCCGGCGGGGAAAAGCACGCGAGGCTCGAGCTCGTGCTGCTGACCGCGGCCAAGGAGATCCTGGAGAGCACCCGGCGCGCGCGCGGCACGGTGTATTTCTCCGCGACGCTCGCGCCGTTTGATGCCATCCAAAGGATGCTGGGCAGCGAGGAGGGCGACGCGTGCCTGGCGCTCCCCTCGCCGTTCGACCCCGCCCAGCTGGAGGCGAGGATCGAGCCGATCGACATCCGCTACGCCAGCCGCGAGCAGACCGCGCCGCAGGTCGCCGGGGCCATCGCCGCACACCTGCGTGCGCATGGCGGCAACACGATCGTCTTCTTCCCGTCCTACGCGTACATGGCGCGCATCGGCGAGATCCTGCTGGGGCAGGACGGGCTGGCGGAGGAGGCGTTCCTCACGGAAAAGCGCGGGATGACGGAGGAAGAAAAAAACGCCCTGCTTTCGGCGTTTGTAAATCCGGGGGAGGACGGGCGCGCGGTGCTGCTGGCAGTGCTGGGCGGCGCGTTCTCCGAGGGCGTCGATCTGCCGGGCGAGCAGCTCAAAAACGTGATCGTCGTCTCCACGGGCCTGCCGCAGCCGGACGCGCGCGTGAAGGCGATGCAGGCGTATTACGACGGCATCGGGGAGGACGGGTTTGACCTGTGCATGACGCTGCCGGGCATGGTGCGCGTCATTCAGGCGGCGGGAAGGCTCATCCGCACGGACAGCGACACGGGCTCGCTGCTGCTGATCGATAGCCGCTACCGGTATAGCCGGGTCCGGGCGCTGCTTGCCGGGACGCTGATCGGCGACGCACTGGGCGTGTAAAGCTTATTTTTCTGCTAAATGCTTTTGAGCACGCGAAGAGGAGAAGGGAGTCTGAGGGACGATGTCCCTCAGGCGGGTTTGGGCGGCAGCCCAACGTACCCCAAGATGAAAAAAGCGCAGTCTCAGAGCAGGCTGCGCAGCAGCCTACGATTGAGACGGGTTTGATTCGCCAGGCGGCGCTTCCCAAACCGAACAGCCCGTTCCTACGGCTTCAGCGCGCGGTACGCAGCAATGTCCTGGGCCAGCGGATCGTCCTCCCGCGCGGGGCGCAGCTCCAGCAGCGCGTCGATCATGCGCCGCTGCCCGGCCTCGCCGTGGGGGATGTACAAAATGGCGCTGTCCTCGCGCTCGGCAATCAGCGCGCGCAGCAGACGGCGCAAAAGGATGCGGCTCTCGTGCATGGCGTTTCCCTCCCTCTTGGGCTGAATCAAGGATAACACGCCGCCGCGGGGATGGCAAGCGTCTTGAACAAAGCGGCCGCCTGTGATAAAATATTGAGGAATGACAAGAACAATCCGGAGGAAAGAACGTTGAAAAAAGGGATTCTGATCGCTTTCCTGCTGATGACGACGCTGCTCGCGGGCACAGCCTGCGCGCAGATGAATTATGACCTGACCAACCCGTACCTGACGTATGCGCCGCTGGACGAGAGCGAGGCGATGCCCGTGCTCGTGGACGTGCTCGATCAGGCGACCGATCCCGATGAAGCGTCGGTTGCGATCATCGGCGGCGCGGACGGCCCCACGGCCATCTTCCTGACGGAGGAGCCTGCGGACGCGCAGCCCATCGAGGAGGAGCCGGCAGCGGATACCTGGCCCAGGACGTTCACCATCACGATGGCGGGCGACACGACGCTGGGCTCCACGGACGATCTGCGCAAGCGCGACGACTGCTTTGAGGCCGTGGCGCAGGAGAAGGGCTACGGCTGGTTCTTCTCGGGCCTGAGCGACCTGTTCGCCACGGACGACCTGACGCTCATCAACTTCGAGGGCACGCTGACCGAGGAGACGGAAAAGAAGGAGAAGAAGTTCAACTTCAAGGGCCCGGCGGAATACACCGACATCCTGACGCTGGGCAGCGTGGAGGCGGTGACCGTCGCCAACAACCACACCCTCGACTACGGCACGCAGGGCCGCGAGGACACGATCGCCAACCTGGAAGGCGCGGGCATCGTGGTCTCCGGCAACGGACAGCTCGGCGTGTTTGAAAAGAACGGCGTGAAGGTCGGCATGACGGGCTACTGCTTCCCGTACACGGACGGCAAGAAGGACATCACCAAGGACGTGAAGGCGCTGCGCGAGATGGGCTGCCAGATCGTCATCGCGTCCTTCCACTGGGGCAGCGAGTACCGCGAGGACTTCACCGGCGAGCAGCGCACCATCGGCCGCGCGGCGATCAAGGCCGGCGCGGATATCGTCGTGGGCCATCACCCGCACATCGTGCAGGGCATCGAAAGCTATGAGGATTCCTACATCCTCTACTCCGTGGGCAACCTCGTCTTCGGCGGCAACGTCGATCCGGACGACCGCGACGCCTACGCCGCGCGCGTGACGTTTACCGTGTACGAGGATCACGCCGACGCGCCGGAATTGACCATCGTGCCGCTGCGCCTGACGGCGCTCACGAGCGGCACGGACTATCGCCCGGTGCTCGCCGAGGGCGAGGAGGCGGACCGCATCGTCAGCCGCATCCTCAAGCGCTCCTACAAGATGGAGGGCTTTGAAAACGGCGCGTGGTGAACCGCCGATAGCAATGATCATCGCGAAGCGAAGAAGGGGTTCGGGGACGATGTCCCCGAGCGGGTTTCAGGGCAGCCGCCCTGACGTCCCCTCCCCGGAAAGGAAAAGATATGGCTTCTCATTTTGCGCTGTTCGTAGACCTTGAAAACTGCGGCGGCAAGAAGAGCATGCTGATGGACGTGATCGAGCGCGTGAAGATCCGCGGCGACATCCTCATCGGCAAGGTGTACGGCTACACGGACAGCTACTCTGACCTCAAGGAGACGCTGCTGTCCAACACGTTCACCGTGGTGCCCAGCCTGCGCTATGGCCGCAACCAGAAGAACAACTCCGACATCCAGCTGGTCATCGACGCGCTGGACGTCGCCTACCGCAACGAGCTCATCGACAGCTTCTGCATCGTCTCCGGCGACAGCGACTATGTGCCGCTGGTGGGCAAGCTCAAGAGCATGGGCAAGTTCGTGCTGGGCATCTCCCGAAGCGAGGCCGCGAGCAACGTGTTCATGAGCGCGTGCAGCGAGTTCCAGTTCCTGGAAAGCGTGGCCAGCGGCAAGGAGCGCTCCGTCAGCGAGGTGAGCGACGCGCTGACGCTCTCGGACGTCAACGACCTGATCGTCACCATCCTGCGCGAGAGCGAGGGCGGCGAGATGCTCGCCTCCGAGGTCAAGAGCGTCCTGCTGCGCCTGCGCCCCAATTTCTCGGAAAAGAGCGTCGGCTTCTCCACGTTCGGCAAGATGCTCGCCAAGCTCGCGGAGCAGTTCGGCTCCTTCTCGATGGAGAGCGAGGCGTATAACCTCATCCTGCGGCTCAATCAGGCGTACGCGGCGGTGGAGCAGCTCACGCGCGAGAACTACGTCGGCGTGTTCGCGCGCATCCTGTCCGCCTACAAGGAGGACGGGTTTGACCGCGTGAATCCCTCGATCCTCAAGTCCGCCGTGCAGGCGCTGTACCCGGACTTCACCGAGCGGCAGATCGGCCTGAGGCGCTTCTCCGACGTGCTGCGCACGCTCGAGCGCGAGGGCCTGCTCAGGCTCAAGACGGACGAGGGCGGCAACATGCTCGTACATATCCTGTAAGGGGAGAACCATGAAACGCATTCTATCCTGGCTCATTTTGGCGCTGACGCTCGCGCCCTGCGCGGCCAGCGCGCAGACCATCGCCATGGAGGCGCAGGGCCTGACGTTTAACTATCCGGAGAGCTGGATCGTCGTCTCGCCCCAGCTGGCGATGGTGTACGAGCCCCTGCTTAAAGAAAACGGGATCGACGCCTCCGCCCTGTCGCAGGACATGGAGGCGCAGGGCGTGCTTTCCCGCGCGTACCGGCAGGACTTCGCGCAGCACATGAGCGTCATCGCCCGCGCGGACGAGCTCTCCACCGAGATCTTCGACATCGCGGAGATCACCGATAGCCAGCGCAAGGAGCTGCGCCGCATGGCGGAGAGCAACACGATCTGGGAGACGACCGGCAACCGCACGCAGGACGTGGAATGGCAGAAGGAAAACGGCGAATACTGGATGTACATCCACTATGTGCGGACGTTCGCCGACGAGATCGTCGGCCGCGGCCTGCGCTACCTGACGGTGAAGAACGGCATGTACGTCATGCTCGACTGGCAGATCGATTCCGGCCGGTTCGGCAACCGGGACATCGCCAGCTTCCGCGCGCGCACGCACGACCTGACGGTCGAGCAGATCGCCGAGCAGCCGGTGCGCACCGTGCGCCTGGCGGCGGACATCCCGCAGGAGACGACGAACGCCAACCTCGTGATCACCGGCCAGACGACGGCGAACGCCGAGCTGGTCGCGCAGGCGCCCGACCAGACGGGCGAGATGCAGCTGCTTTCCGTCGGCCAGGCGGGCGCAAGCGGCAGCTTCTCGCTGCTGGTGCCGCTGGAGGAGGAGGGCACGTTCGACATCACGCTGACGGCCAGCGTGGAGGGCATGGCGGACGCGAGCGTGTCCGGCACGGTGACCTTCAGCGCGAAGACGCTGCCGGTGTCGCTGAGCGGCATCGAGGAGGGCGGCGTGCACACCGTGACGGAAAGCAAGACCGTCATCTCCGGCCAGACGCTGGCCGCAGCCCAGATGCAGCTGGTGACGCCGTTCGGCGTATCCAAAAAGCGCGCGGGCAACGACGGCACGTTCTCCTTCGAGCTGACGACGGACCAGGCGGGCGAGTACCGCTACACGCTGATCCTCGACAAGGACGGCTTCAATCAGCGGCGTTATGCGTTCACGCTGGTGCGCGTGATGACGGACGACCAGGAGAAGGCGGCCGTGCGCGCCACGGCAGAGAAGATCAGCTACAAGAACCTGCAGCGCGACCTCGCCGAGAACCGCGGCAAGGTGATGAGCCTCTACGGCCCGGTGACGGAGGTCAGCGCCAGCGGCAGCACGCAGTACATCCGCATGCAGTTCAACAAGGCCGCCGACGGCACCTGGTACAATCCGGTCGTCATCGTGGCGGGCGAGGACATGGGCGCCAAGGTCGGCGACATGATCACCGTCGTGGCGGAGGTGTCCGGCGTGTTCGAGGAGCAGGACGATCAGGGCGAGCCGGTGATGGTGCCCCGGTTTGACCTGCTGTTCGTGGACAAGGTGGAATAAAGCAAAGGAAGCTTCCCAAGGCGGAGGCTTCTTTTTTGCTTGACAGGGGATTGCACCCCAAAGCCGTGCGGCGTGCACCGAATGACCTGATCTTGCACAGCGGTCCGGAAAGAACATATGTCCCTTGGTCTATATCATAGATGTTGACAGAATCAAAAATGGGCATAAAACACGATGAAATTAATTTCAAACTGGATAATATTGACAAAGCGAAGGACCGGGTGTATTCTTTTATCACGAAGAACAAAATTGAAGGACATGAAATTTTGTTCAACCGAAGGGAGTAAAAGCGTGGGCGCCATACGGAATGAACGACTGATGATCAAGATCTGCGAGATGTATTATCTGCTGAACCTCAGTCAAAAGGAGATCTCCGTTCAGCTGGGTATTTCAAGACCGCAGATCAGCCGGATTTTGACACAGGCACGCGAAAACGGATGTGTTGAAATCAGAATCCGCAACCCATACAGCGACGAATCTGCCCTGGAGCAGAAGCTGATGGCCCGATACGGATTGAAGGACGCCCTCGTGGTGCGCAGCATGGGGGAGAGCCGGGACGAACGGATGAATCAGTTCAGTAAGGAAGCGGCGGCTTACTTTGACTCCTATCTGGGGATCGATCAGACGATAGGCGTGATGAGCGGTGTCACCGTAGCGTCCATTGTCCGGCACATGAAGAATAACGGCAAACGTGTGAAGGAGGCGATTCCTCTGGTCGGCGGGATCGGCAACGAGCGTGCGGAGCTGCACGCCAATGCCATCGCGCTGAGGCTGGCCCAACAGTATGGCGGCGTTTCCTGCGTGATGAACGCGCCGATTCTCGTGTCTTCCGAGGAGGCGGCGACGATACTCAGGCAGGAGCCGAGCATTTCGACAGTGCTGGAAAAGGGACGGCATTGCGATGTTTCACTTGTCGGCATCGGCAACGTGGAACTCTCCTCGACCACGGCGAAGGCCGGCGGTCTGACCCGCGAGGACATTCAGCTGCTCAAGGAGAGCGGCGCGGTGTCCTCGGTCTGCAATTCGTATTTTGACGCCGAAGGGCAGAGCGTGCGCGTGCTGGAAAAGCGCTGCGTAGGCGAACGCCTGGAGGAGCTGCGGCGCGGCAAGGTGATTGCCTGCGCGATCGGACACAGCAAGGCAGAGGCGATCCGTTCTGCGCTGAAAAGCGGCAGACTGGATGTGCTGATGACGGACTTTGATACAGCGACCGAGATTCTGAATGAGAAGGAGGATATGTAGATGAAAACGTGGATGAAGGTACTCGCGCTGGCGATGGTGTTGGTGATGGGCATGGTGGGCATGGCCTGTGCGGAGGGCATGCAGGGCAAGCAGGTTTCCCTGATGACGCCGTATCTGGGCTCGGTGACGACGAACCAGATGGTGGGCTATCTCAAGGCCGGCCTGGAGGAGCTCGGCGCCGAGGTCAATGTGATCAACACCAACAACGACTTTGCCGCGCTGGCGAGCCGCATTGAGGACGTCGTGTCCGCCAAGACCGACGCCATCGTGCTGGTCAGCGCCGATCCTTCCCAGATCGCCAATCAGCTCCAGGACGCGTTTGACGCGGGCATCCCGGTGTTCGGCTGCGACAGCGGCTTCATCGAGGGCATGCAGGTCAACGCGACGAGCGACAACTACCAGATGGGCGAGCTGATCGTCAAGTACCTGTTCGATGATCTGATGGGCGGCAAGGGCACGGTGATCGCGCTGACCCACAGGCCGCATCCGGGCGTTGTGAAGCGCTGCGAGGCGTTTGACGCGCTGCTCAAGGAGTATCCGGACATCACCCTGATCACGGAACAGCACATCCCGGCGGAGCAGCCGATCAACGACGCGCAGACCACGGTGGAGAACCTGCTTCTGGCCAATGCGGCGAAGGACAGCGTGACCGCGATCTGGAGCGCGTGGGATGAGCCGGCGATCGGTTCCACCCAGGCCCTGATCGAGGCCGGCCGCGATGAGGTGATCGTCACCGGCGTGGACGGCAATGAGCAGGCGCTTGCGCTGATCGCCGAGGACACCAACCTGAAGGCGACGGTTGCCCAGAACTTTGAAGGCATGGCCAAGATCGTCGTCGAGCAGATGAACAAGCTGTTCGGCGGCGAGCAGCTGGAGGTCGGCGAAATGTATGCCCCGGCGACCCTGATCACCAAGGACAACGTGGCAGACTTCATGACCGCTGAGTAAATCGCTTGGAATCGGAAAGCAGGACGCTCTCGGGCGTCCTCTTTCTGTAAAATGCGGAGCAGGACAGAAGGAGGCATATCCAGTGTTGCTCAGAACGGAGCATGTCAGCAAACAGTTCAGCGGCTTTTATGCCCTGAAGGATATCAACTTTGAATTGGAAGCGGGCGAGATTCACGGCCTCGTCGGCGAGAATGGCGCGGGCAAGTCGACCCTGATCAAGATCCTGACCGGCGTGTACACGCTGGATGAGGGCGCCGTGTACTGGAATGGGCAGAAGGCGGAGCTTCGCAATCCGGTCGAAAGCAGAAGGCTGGGCATCAACGTCATCCATCAGGACCGCATCCTGGTTCCGTCCTTTTCTGCCGTGGAGAATGCGTATCTGGGCATGGAATACCCGACCAGGGGCGGCAGGATCGACTGGGCGGCGATGCGCGAGCGCGTCATGCAGGTGGCCCGGGAGCTGAACATCGACATCGACCCGGAGCAGACGGCGGAGGAGATGAGCCCGCCGCAGAAGACGTGCCTGGAGATCGTGCGCTCGATGATGAACGACTGCAGGCTGCTCATCCTGGATGAGCCGACCGCCTCGCTGACGGACAAGGAAAGCGAGCTGCTCTTCGCCGTGATCGCAAGGCTCAAGGCGAAGGGCACGGCGATCCTGTACGTCACGCACCGTATGGATGAGATCTTCCGCCTGACGGACCGCATCACCATCTTCAAAAACGGCGCGATGGTGGAAACCCTTCGCACGGAGGCGACGAACAAGGATGAGCTGATCGGGAAGATGACCGACAAATGGACGGGCGAAGCGGTCAGCCGCGGCGCAGGCATGGGCGAAGCGCTGCTGGAGGTGGAGCACCTGCAGAGCAGGGACGGCATCGTGCGCGATGTGTCCTTCAAGGCGCATGCGGGCGAGGTGCTGGGCGTCTTTGGCCTGGGCGGCAGCGGGCGCACAGAGGCGATGGAGTGCATTTTCGGGTATCGCCCGTCGAAGGAGGGCCGTGTGACGCTCTGCGGACAGGCGTTTGACCACAGGACGCCGGCCAGGTCCATCCGCGCCGGCATGACGCTGATCAGCGAGGACCGCCGCGGCAAGGCGATGATCGGCAACATGAGCATCCGGGACAACATGATTCTCAACGCCATCGATGATTTTGCCCGTCATGGCGTGATGCAGGCCGACAGAGAGAAGCAGGCGGTGAGCGCCATGATCGACAAGCTGTCCATCAAGCTCGCCAGCACGGATCAGCGCGCCATTGAGCTGTCCGGCGGCAACCAGCAGAAGGTGGTCTTTGCCAAGACGCTGATGACGGAACCGAAGGTCCTGCTGTGCGACGAACCGACCCAGGCAGTGGATGTCAAGACGCGCAGTGAGATCCACAGGCTGCTGCGCGAGAAGGCGGACAGCGGCAGCGCGGTGGTGTTTGTCTCCTCGGACATCAAGGAAATCCTCGAGGTTTCGGACAACATCCAGATCATTTCGCGCGGCCGCACCAAGGAGCTGCTGCCGAATCAGAATCTGACCAGCGAACAGGTGCTGGCCTGCTGCTATGATTGACGGGAAAGGATGGACATGACGATGAATACCAATAAGCTCAAAAAGGCGCTTCAATCCTACGGCACGATCGTCGCCCTGGTCGCGATTATCGCGATTTTCAGCATACTCAGCCCGAAGTCGTTCTGTACGGTGAACAACTTTATCAACATCACGCGCCAGATTGCGCTGCTCGTGCTGATCTCCATCGGCGCGACGATGGTCATGAGCATCAACGAGTTTGACCTGTCCGTGGGCAGCATGGCCAGCCTCGGCGGCGTCATGGCGGCGCTGATGGCGGTTGCGGGCCTGCCGCTTCCGCTGTGCTTCCTCCTGCCGATCCTCATCAGCGCGGTGATCGGCTGGATCAACGGCTGGGTGGTCGCGCGCTTCCGCGTGCTGAGCTTCATCACCACGCTGGGCATGAGCACCGTGCTCTCGGGCATCATTTACTGGCTGACGGGCGGCGCGACGGTCTTCCAGAAGATCCCCAAGGGCTTCACCTGGCTGGGCACCTATAAGATCGGCTCCATCCCGCTGCTCTCCGTCATCATGGTGGTGTTCGTGGTGATCTTCTGGTTCATCATGCGCCACACGGTGCTGGGACGCAAGATGTATGCGATCGGCGGCAATGAAGAGGCCGCGAAGGTGGCGGGCATCAATGTCTGCCTGTACAAGAACATCGCCTTCGCGCTGTGCGCTGTGATGGCCTGCATCACCGGCATGCTGATTGCCTCGCGCGTCGGCTCGGCCAATACCACCGCCGGCGACGGCTACTTCCTCAAGTCCTATGCGGCGGTCTTTATCGGCTGCACGGTGAGCCGCAAGGGCGTTCCCAACGTCATTGGCACGCTGATCGGCGCGGCGATCCTGGGCATCCTGGCCAACGGCCTGACGATGCTGCAGATGCCGACCTATATGCAGGACATCATCACAGGCGCGATCATCATCTTTGCGGTCATCATGCAGAAGGTGGGCAAGGGCGACGCGAAGTAAGGGAGCGATGAACGATGGAGAAAGGCAGATTTGTGGGTTACCTGGTTGCGGGAAGCCCGAACAGGGAAGAGAGCATTTCCATGATGCAGCGCTACTGTGAGGCGGGCATCGATATTCTGGAAATCGGCTTTCCGTCGTCTGCGCCTTCGATGGATGGATCGGTGATTCGCAGAGCGCAGGAGAGGGCCGACGCGACCATCTGCGAGGATATGGCGTATTGGCGCGCGCTGCGCAGGGCGGTCACGGCGCCGATCTGGCTGATGGGCTACGGCAGGGACCTGGTCGACACGGGCATCTGCCGCAGGCTGGCGAAGGAGAGGCTGTTTGACGTGCTGGTGATTCCGGATATCTCCGCGCAGGCGCGCGTGCGGCTCAGAGACGAGCTGCTGCCGTTTGGGGTGGAGGTGATCGGATTCACGACGCCGGAATCCACGCCGGAGGAGCTGGCCTGCTGCTTTGAAAACATGAAGGTCATCTATCAGCAGCTGTACTGCGGGCAGACGGGCATCAGCCACAATGACCGCAACTACGAGGGGCTGCTGCGCAGGACGCGCGAAAGCTGCGACGCGCAGGTCTATGCGGGGTTTGGCATCAGCACGGCGCAGCGGGCGAAGGAGCTGCTGCAAAGCGGATTTGACGGCATCATCATCGGCTCGGCCATTCTGGCCAAGGCGGAGGAATCGGAACAGAGCGCGCTGGATTTCATCCGTGAGATGCATCAGGCGGTGTTGGAGGTGGACGAATGAGCTGCATTGCGACGTTTGACATCGGGACGACGGCGGTCAAGGCGGTCTTGGTGGATGAAGCGGGACGGGCGGTATTCTCCTGCTCGAAGGACATCCCCACGATCTTCGAGGGGGACAGGAAGGAACAGGACCCCCGCGTCTGGTGGGATGCTTTTTGTGAGATTTCCCGCAGCTTCGTGCGTCAGGGCTTTGAGATTGCCGGCATCGTCATGAGCGGACAGATGCAGGACGTCATTCCTGTGGATGAGCAGCTTCAGGCGGTGGGCAATGCCATCCTGTATTCCGACGGGCGCGGGGAGGAGCAGGCGGAGCGCATCAGGGCGAAGCTAGGCGCGGATAATCTGGCGCAGATTACGGGCAACGATTTCAACGGAACGCTGTCTCTGCCCAAAATCTGCTGGCTGAAGGAGCATCAGCCGGAGGTTGATCGCAGGGCCAGGTATTATCTGATCTCGTCCAAGGACTATGTCATTGCACAGCTGACGGGCCGGGCGGTGGGCGACCGCACAGCCTGCTCGACGGCGGGCGCGATGGATATCGCCGCCTGCGACTGGAGCAGGGAGATCCTGGAGGCGGCGGGCGTGGAGGCGGAGCGCATGCCCGCCATCCACGCATCGCACGAGCAGGTGGGCTGCGTCAGCAGGCAGGCTGCCGGGGCGTCAGGCTATGCGGAGGGAACGCCGGTCTTTGCGGGCGTCGGAGACGCCGGCGCCACCACGCTGGCCAGCGGCATCGCAGGAAAGGGACAGTACAACATCAACCTGGGCACCTCCGGCTGGATTGCGACGGTCTCCGGAGAGCCGCTGCAGAGCGGCACCGGGGTATTCAATCTGGCCGCCATGCCGACCGGCAGGGTCATCAATGTGGTGCCGTTCCTCAATGCGGGCCTGGTGCATCGCTGGGTTTCGACGCTGTTTGCGCGCGAGGCGGGCCGGCCGGATTACGCCTGGATGCAGGGGCTGCTGGAGCGCAGCGTGCCGGGAAGCCATGGCGTGATGGCGCTGCCGTATCTGGTGGGCGAGCGCTTCCCCGTGCCGGATGCGAAGATCCGCGGCGCATATGTGGGCCTGACGCCGGAGAGCGCGCCGGAGGATGTGGCGCGCGCGATGCTGGAGGGCGTCTGCTACTCCATTCGCCAGGGCATGGAGCTGCTTGGGGAAAAGCCGGTCAGCGTATCGATGATCGGAGGAGGCGGACGCGTGGGCGTCTGGTGCCAGATGATGGCCGACGTCCTGGGCACGCCGATTGCTGTGTGCGGCGAATCGGATACGCTGCCGGCGCAGGCCATTGCGACGGCCGCATGGATCGGACTCGGAAGAGAGAAGGATTACAACTGCTTCATCAGCTCGCTGCAGCAGGCGGAGAGCGTCACGGTCTATCAGCCTGACCACGAAACGCACGGCCTGTACAATGGCATATTTGAGCGGTACAAGAGGCTGTATCCGGTGCTGAAGGAGCTCGCGTGAACCCGGATATGGGCGGCAGATGAACAAAAGGTTCTGATTCGGCAGGCGTATCAGAACCTCTTTTCGATTCATCCAAGCGGGCAAGGGCGCCGGCATGCATTCAGGGACGGGTTACGCCTTCAGAACCTGCTGGAGCAGCGCCCGGCAGCCCGCGTCGATCTCGGCGTAGGCGATATCGAACCGGTCGTTGTACCAGGGGTCGGCGACGTCGTCGGCGGAGCCCAGGTATTCCTTGAGCTTGTGCAGCTTGCCCTCGGGATCGCCGCCCAGGATGCGCAGCGCGTTGCGGATGTTCATGGAATCCATGCAGATCAGCAGGTCGTAATCCTCGTAGTCGCGCCGTGTCAGCTGGCGCGCGCCCCGGCGCTCGCAGGGAATGCCGTGCCGGGCCAGCTCCGCGCGGGCGGGCGGATAGACCGGATTGCCGATCTCCTCCCGGCTGGTCGCGCAGGAGGCGATCGTGAAGACGTCCTCCAGGCCCTGCTCGCGCACGAGCTGCTTGAGAATCATTTCGCCCATCGGGCTGCGGCAGATGTTGCCGTGGCAGATAAAGAGCACGTTGATCATGATCTTCAAACCTCCAAGTGTCTGTGTGTGGATAGGACGGCGATTCTTCGGGCATTTTGCTGTGTCTTTGGGCCTCCGCACGGCGGGCGAAGAGGGAGGGATGACCCGCCGGCGGTGCAAAGCCCTCTGCCGGATCAGCCCGGCCCAAAGCGTCAGGATTCAGGCGGTTTTTGCTGCGGCCCTGCAGGCGGGATGTCCCTCAGGCAGGACTGAAATGGAAGCAGGATTTGAATCCGGGTGCTGACATACGGGGTGGATTCGATGCGGATATCGTATTTCTCCCCGTAGATGGCGTGAATGCGGAAGCGGATATTGTTCAGCCCGCCCTCATGCTTGATGCTGTCCAGAGATTCCTTTTGCAGGATCTCCCTGATCTTTTCCCCCGTAAATCCCTTTCCGTTGTCCTCCACTTCAAAGAGGATGCCGTTTTCCGTCGCTCTCGCCCGGACGGAGATGGAAATGTCGCCCGCCTGATTGACGCTCCCGTGGGAAAGGGAGTTTTCGATCAGCGGCTGAAGGAGAAATTTGGGAATCAGATGATCCATCAGGCTGTCGCTGACGTCGGCATCATAGTGCAGACGGCTGCCATAGCGCTTCTGCATGATGTCCATGTATGCCTGGGTGTGCATCCAATCCTCCCTGAGCGGCACCATGATGGCCTGCGTATTGAGCGTGTAGTCCATGATGGAAGCCATTTTTCCAATGATGTCGCTCAGATCGTATTGCCCTCTGCGCAGGAGCTCGAGGTTGACGACGTTGAGCGAATTCAGAATGAAATGCGGATTCACATGCAGGTTGTACATCATCAACTCCTGCTTTTCCTTCAGAATCACCATTTGGTAGTTCTCATAGATCAGCTGCTGAATCTTTTGATTCATGCGGTTGAACCGCATGATCAGCATGCGCATCTCTGAAATGCCGCATTCCGCCACCGGTTCGTCGAACTTGCCGTAGCCGCTCTGCGAGATGCCCTTGCGAAGCTCGATCAGCGGGCGGATAAAGCCGCGCGAAAGCAGGGCCAGCACGCAGATGCAGACCGTCGCCAGGACGGCCGTCAGCACGAGAATGCCGCGGATCATGATGGCCACAGATCGGGCCATCAGCGCTTTCTGCGTCGTGAAAATGCAGGAGACCCAGCCGGTGACCTTGGAGCGGGCGAAGGCCATGATCATCTCCCTGTCCTCGACCTGAACGTTCATCACGCCGCTTCCCTGCAGGGCGGCCTCCTCGATCCAGTCCTCCTGCACAACCGTGGCCAGCAGGCTTTTGTCGCTGTGAGAAACCACCCTGCCATCCGGAGCGAAAATGGCGTAATGGTCGATGAATTCCGACTGGTCATCGCTGAAGGGATCGGTGAGGCTGTCCTCCAGAAAATTGATGACCAGCACGGCGTAATCATCGCCCATGGACCTCAGCATTTTGGCGGCGGTAAAGACATACTGATAGATGTTGTTGTCCAGCTTGATGTAGTTCTGCTGGTATTCGTTGAAGAAGTGATAGGTGGGGATCCACACGGTTTTGCCCTGCGCCTGCGCCGCCTCGCGGAAAACCTGACTGTCCTTGAATGTATTGACAGGAATGACGTTGATTTCTCCTGTATAGCCGTATGTGATGTTTTCGGTGACGACATTGACGGACAGAATGCTCTCACAATAGAGGAAGTACTTGCTCAGCGTGTCGCGGAAGCTGTGATCCAGCGCATAGCGTTCAAACGCATCCTCTGCCTGCTCATAGTCATTCAGCGCGTCGCGGATGTCCTTGTCCACCGAAAGACCGTTGGCATATTCTGCAATCAGCTTGAGCCGCTGATCGATGATGTAGCTGTTCTTTTCTGCGATGCTGAGCAGATTGGCGGATACGATGCTGTACACGTTTTCCCAGACGGAGGCATAGTACACGAACGCCGCAATGCTCAGAATGACGAAGACGAAGGTCAGGTAAAGCAGGATGAATTTGCCGCGCAGGCCGATCTTTGACATGTGTGCTTTCATGGCTTTTTTCCCATTCTTCGGTAGCGGGACGGCGAAAGGCCGACCTCCCTTTCAAAGAGCTTCACAAAGCTGGTGGAATCCAGATAGCCGACTCTGGAGGCGATTTCGTAGACCTTCATATCCGTCGTCAGCAGCAGCTTCTGGGCCTGCTCGATTCTCCGGTCAATGATGTACTTCCGGAAGCCCTTGTTCGCCTGCTGCTTGAACAGGCTGCTCACATAGCTGGGACTCAGGTGGAACGCTTCGGCGACGCTTTCCAGCGAAATCTCTTCGCAATAGTGCTCCTCCACATAGTCGATCAGCTGCTGCGGCAGGGTAGTCCCCGCGATGTCCATCTGCGACATGTGCGCACTGAGCATGCCCTCCATCACAGAGAGCATATACGACACCGCCGTGTCGAGAAAGAGCTGCTGATCCAGCGCATCCATATCGGCGGCGCTGAACGAATGATTGGTCATGCGGCAGGCGGAGAGCAGCAGATGCCGCAGGTTGGACTTGTATTCGTTTTCGCTGATCTGCCAATCCTGCCGCCGGATTTGCGCAGGGAACTGCTGCATCATGCGCCGCAGGGCCGCGATATCGCGGTGCTTGAGCGCCCCGAGCGCCTCCTGCTCCAGCGTGGAAAAGGCCAGCGCCGGCGCCGGACGGGCGACGGAATCCGGCGGATCGGAGGCGGTCATCAGGGCCGGACGCGCGGCAAAGGATGCGTCCATCCGCCTGAGCAGGCGCGCATAGGCCTCCGTCCATGCCTGCTTGTCCATGCCTGCCACGGGAACGACTGCGGCCCGGACAGGGATGACGGAGGCGTCCGGGCCGCCCATATGCCATTTTGCATGCTTCAGGAACTCTTCAAAACGCCGCAGAAAATACGACGGCTGCGCGAACGCGGCGATCAGAAGGCGGTTTCTCTTCAGATCGGCAAAATACAGGGCGGCATCGGGGAGGGCCTCCTTCAGCCTGTCCTTGCTGAGACAGCCGGGCAGATACGCGGCCATGGCCAGCTGGGCGGGCTTGTCGGCCGAGCAGACCTCTGGAAACGGATAGACCGTTTCCGCACCGGTCACGAATTCCGCCCAGGACGCAGAGAGCTCCCTGCTGGGCATGGCGCCGCCGAACGCGCCGGTCACCTGCACGCGGATTTTGTTGAGCAGATCGAGGAGCTTCTCATGGGACACCGGCTTCGTCAGATAGGCCTTGACGCCCAGCTCGATGGCCGCCTGCGCATAGTGAAAATCGCTGTATGCGCTGATCACACCCAGGATGATCTGAGGATAGAGCTGGTGAATCTGCGTGCAGAGCGCCAGGCCGTCCATTTCCTCCATCCGGATATCGCACAGAACCGCATGCACCTGATGCTGACGCAGATACTGCAAAACCTCCCTGGGAGAGGAGAAGGAGACCACTTCAAAGTCGGGCGCCAGCGCCTCGATGATTTCGCTCAGAATGGCCAGCTGTCCTGCTTCATCATCCACAAGAATCATTCTGGATTTCATGCTTTGCCTCCGCTCCTTTCCTCTTCAGCTTTGACCGGGAATCCCATCCGTATCCGGCGCCTTTTTACTATGGAAAATATAACATTTTTTCTCGCGAAAATCAACGCAAAACCATGAAAATGACCATCGTTCAAAAGAAAGACCAATTTTCCCTGGTGTCATTTTTTGGTACAATGCAATTAAATCAAGGATAACGAATCCAACAAACTTAACAAGGAGGTCGAATCTGTAATGAAGAAACTGCTTTCTCTGGTATTGTCGTTGGTGCTGCTTTGCTCCACAGCGCTGATGGCCCCGGCGGCCATGGCGGAAGGCAAGGAGCCTGTCACGCTGAACTTCACCTTCTGGGGCAGCGCAGCGGAAAAGAACGCCATCGAGGCGCTTGCTGCCGGCTTCCATGAGGCGTATCCGTATATCACCGTGGAGACCCAGCATATCCCATCCGACTATGAAGCCAAGATGAGCGCCATGGTCGCCGGCAATGAGGAACCGGATCTGGGCTATGTGCGCGACTACATGGCGCTGGAGTTTGCGCAGGCCGGCAAGCTGGTCAACGTTCTGGATCTCATCAACGCGGATGACGAGCTGAACCTGGAGGACTTTGCGAAGGATTACTTCCTGTACTGGGACGATGACAAGGCCTACGGTCTGTATACCGCCGGTGAAGCCTATGCGCTGTTCTACAACAAGGAAGCCTTTGAGAAGGCCGGGCTGGAGCCTCTCCCCACCACCGTGGATGAGGCCCTGACCTGGGACAAGTTCCTGGAGATCACCCAGAGGCTGACGCTGGACCGCAATGGCCGCAACGCGCTGGACCCTGAGTTTGACAGCTCCAAGATCGTTCAGTACGGCCTGCGCTTTGACTTCAATCAGGGCGCGTACATGCCGCTGGTGACGGCCAACGGCGGCGACTATGTGACGGACGACGGCAAGTTCGGTCTGGCCGGGGAGAAGGCCGTCGAGGTGCTCGACGCGCTGGGCAAAATGGTCACCGAATACCATGTGGCGCCCTCTCCGGCTGCTGTGAAGTCCCTGCCGTCCACCGCCATCAGCCTGACCACCAGCCAGGCGGCCATCATCATGATCGGCCAGTGGGTGCTGCTGGATCTGGCGCAGAGCGGCGTCGATTTCGGCGTGGGCGTTCTGCCGAAGATCAATGCCGAGGCCGAATATGTGACCTCCCCGGGCTGGGGCACCGTCGGCATCTTCTCCACCTCCGAGCATCCCGAGGAAGCCTATCTGTTCTGGAAGTGGCTGTGTGATCCTGCCAATTCCCTGGAGGTGCACAAGGCCGGTCTGTGGATGCCGCTGATGTCCAAGTGGTATACCGATCCGGAGTACATTGCGCTGTGGGCCGAGAACAACCCCGCGCATCCCGAGGGCTATACCGATGCGGTCATGAAGCCCATCTATGAGCACTTCGCCAAGCATCCCTCGGCGTACGTCAAGAACTTCCCTGAAATCGACTCCATCGTTCTGCCTGCGCTGGAAAAGATCTTCATGGGTGAAATGAACGCACAGGATGCGATGAACAGCATCGTGCCGGAAATCGAGCCCAAGATCGAGGGGACGTTCTCCAGGTGACGCCGCAGGGACGGAATTGAACCCGTAGTCTGACATTCAGGCGCCGGAGCAGGCGCGCCGCGTTTGCTCCGGCGTTTTTATCTCAAATGCTTCCTGAGGGGATGGTATTTTGACGTCTGCAACGCCGCATGCGCGGAGAACGCAAAGGCGCAATCTGTGCATTGGGCTGCTGTTTTCCATGCCGGCCATTCTGGGCTTCCTTCTGTTTACGGCCGGCCCGATGCTGGGCAGCCTTTTCATGAGCTTTACCGATTACTCTGTGGCCAAAGAAACCTCGTTTATCGGACTGGACAACTACATCGCGCTCTTTTCGGGGGAGGACATCTTCTTCTGGAACTCTGTCAAGGTGACGATCATCTTCGCGCTTTGCAACGTGCCGGCCTGTCTCCTGACGGCCTTCGTCATTGCGATGCTGCTCAACACCAGGAAGCTGCCGTGCCTGCCGCTGCTCAGAGCCATTTTTTATGTCCCGACCATCATTCCGATCATTGCCACGGCGATGATCTTCATGTGGATGATGAGCCCGGATTTCGGCCTGTTCAACTATCTGCTGGAGATGCTCGGGCTGCAGACCAGCTACTGGATTTACGATGAAAAGACGGTGCTGCCTTCCCTGCTCCTGATGACCGCCTGGGGCAGCGGCAACATCATGGTGGTTTTCCTGGCTGCCCTGCAGGGGATTCCCTCTGCGCTCTACGAGGCGATTGAGGTGGACGGAGGCGGCATGCTGCATAAGTTCCGCCACATCACGGTGCCGATGATGACCCCCACCATCTTCTTCAACATGGTGATGTTCACGGTTTCCAGCCTGCAGGCCTTCCTTCAGGCCTATATCATGACGCAGGGGGGACCGCTCAACAGCACCAACTATCTTGTCTATCATTTGTACCGGACCGCCTTTGAATTCATGGAGCTTGGCAGGGCGACGGCGATTGGCTGGGTGCTGTTTGTCATCATTGCGGCCGTCGTGGGCCTGCTGTTCTGGTCCTCCAGATTCTGGGTTGTCTACGGCGACGAGGCTTGAGTGAGGAGAGATCGAGATATGAAAAAAAAGAGCCGGGCTCTCCTGCGGTACATGGGTTACGCATGCGTTTTTCTGCTCGCCTTTGTCTGGCTGATTCCGTTTCTGTGGATGCTTCGAAGCTCCCTGATGGACATGACGCAGATTTTCAAATATCCCCTGGTTTTCATTCCCTCGCCCGTGAGGTGGGAAAACTTCCCCGACGCGCTCACCGCCCTTCCCTTCTTTACGTACATCGGGAACTCCTTTACCATTGTGCTTTCCTGTGTGGCGGGCATTGTGGTTTCCTGCACGCTGAGCGCCTACGGTCTTTCGCGCGTCAACTGGAAGGGGCGCGATCTGGTCTTCTATATTCTGATGACCAGCATCATGCTCCCTTACTTTGCAACGCTGATTCCCAATTTTACCCTCTGGTCCCATCTGGGCCTGACCAATACCTATGTGCCGCTGATCCTGCCCTCGTGGTTTGGCGTGGGAACGGCCAGCGTCTTTGGCGGCGGAATGTTCAATATCTTCCTGCTGCGCCAGTTCTTCCGCACGATTCCCCAGGAGCTGGATGAAGCCGCCTTTGTGGATGGCGCAGGCCATATGACCATCCTGCTGCGGATCATCGTGCCGCTCTCCAAGCCGAGCATCATCTGCGTAGGCCTGTTCACCTTCCTCAATACCTGGAATGATCTGATCAACCCGCTGATCTATCTGAGCAAGGAGACCAAGTACACCATCCAGCTGGGCCTGCGCACGTTCATCGGCATGTACAACGCCCAATGGCATTATCTGATGGCCGCCGCGCTGTTCGCGGTGCTTCCCGTTCTGACGATCTTCCTGATCGGACAAAGGTACTTTGTCGAGGGCATTGCCACCACAGGACTCAAGGGCTGAAAGGAGAGAACATGAAAAAACAGCTGAAGCCTGTTGCGCTGGATCGCATTTCGCTGACGGACGGCATTTTGGGCCGGCGCCAGACGATCAATCGCGAGGTGACGGTTCCGGTCATCATGGAGAAATGCGAGAGCACAGGGCGGGTCAGGGCGATCCTTCACCAGTGGGATGGCCGGGAGGAGACCCGCCCGCATCCCTTCTGGGATTCTGACATCGGCAAAACCATCGAAAGCGCCGCCTATGCGCTGATCCATCATCGGGATGAGGCGATGGAGGCCGAGATCGACCGGATGATCGATATGATGATCGCCTCGCAGGAGGAGGACGGCTATTTCAACTCCTACTATCAGGCCTGCGAGCCGAAGGAAAACCGCTGGACCAACCTGTACTATATGCATGAGCTGTACTGCATGGGGCACCTGATCGAGGGGGCTGTGGCCTACTATCAGGCCACGGGCAAACGGGCGTTTCTGGACATGATGTGCCGGTATGCCGACCTGGCCTGCAGCCTCTTTCTGGAGGGCGGAGAGCACTTCGGCGGTTACTGCGGCCATCCGATCATCGAGATGGCGCTGGTCAGGCTGTATGAGGTCACCCGGCAGAAGCGGTATCTGGAGCTGGCCTGCACCTTCGTGGATCAGAGAGGCAGACAGCCGTGGTATTTTGAGACGGAGTCGCTGAAGCGTGGCGTGAACACCGAGGTTACGGCCAACCAGAAGCGGCATCTCAAGTACTTTCTGCCTTCGCGCGGCCCCTATGCCGAGTATCAGGCGCATCTTCCCATACGGGAGCAGACAGAGCCTGTCGGCCATGCGGTGCGCGCCATGTATCTGCTGGCCGGCGTCGCGGATGTGGCGGATTATACCGACGACGAGGACCTGTATCGGGCGGCAATGCGCATCTGGAACGCCGCGACGTGCACGCAGATGGCGATCACCGGAGGCATTGGAACGGCTTCTGACGGCGAGCGCTTCACCTTTGCCTACGATCTTCCCAATGAGCTGACCTACAATGAAACCTGCGCCTCCGTGGCGCTGATGATGGCAGGCCTGCGGCTGCTGCAGTTTGAGGCGGACGGGGCCATTGCAGACGTGCTGGAGCAGGTGCTCTACAACACCATACTGGCCAGCGTCTCGCTCAGGGGCGATGCCTTCTTCTATGCCAACTATCTCGACGTGTGTCCGGACCGGTTTTTCCACGCCAGCAAAGCGACGATCGACAAGATGGCGGCGCAGCGCCAGCCCTGGTTCAACGTCGCCTGCTGTCCGCCCAATGCAGCCCGCCTCATCGGCGCGCTGGGTCAGTATGTCGCCTCGACCGGCAGCGGGGACGCGCTGTATCTCCACCTGCACACCTCGTGCAGCATTCAGCATCACATTCAGAATCAGCCCCTGACGATTCGCGTGGAGAGCGGTTATCCGTGGAAGGGCCATACGAGGCTGACCATTTCCGGCGATGCGCCCTGCGAGAGCGCCCTGTGTATCCGCATCCCGGGCTGGTGCCGCGTGTGGAGCCTTGCTGTCAATGGCGAGCCGGTTCAGGCGGCGGCAGAGCGCGGGTATGTGCGGCTGCTGCGTCGTTGGTCGGATGGCGATGTGATCGAGGTGAGCATGGAGCTCAGGCCGGTCTTCATGGAGGCGGACCCCCGCGTGCGCCAGGACGGCGCGAAGGTGGCGCTGATGAGAGGCCCGGTGGTGTTCTGTCTGGAGGAAGAGGACAACGGCAAAAACCTTCATGACATCGCCGTTCCCCTCAAGGACGTCGTTGTCCGGGAAGGCGTGCAGACGTTTGAAAACCGGACGGAAGCCGTCACGCTTTCGTTTGAGGCCATCCGGTATCATGCGGATGAGTGGACGACGGGGAGGCTCTATCAGCCTGCCCGGGAGGCACAGACGCCCGTCACGGTCAAGGCGGTGCCCTACTTCGTATGGGGCAACCGCGGCTTTGGTGAAATGCTGGTCTGGATGAACCGGACATGAAAGAAGGGGCTGCCCCGCCGAGGCAGCCCCTTTTCATGCAAAAAAGCATTCAGGCCGTACAGCCTGAATGCATGCGGCAAAACGGATCGCGATGCAGCCCTGTGCGCGCGCAGGAACAGCCAAAGAATCGTCCCCCGAAACCGGCCGCCCTCCTCACATCAGGCTGAACGCCGCGACGAGCACGAACAGCGCGACGGAGAGCAGCGTGCCCATGGAGAGCGTGGTGGAGACGTACTCGCCGTCCTCCTTGAGATCGGCGAAGAGCGGGATGATGAACGGTGCAGGCAGCGTGTACTGCAGCATCAGCGCGAGCATCAGCGGCTTCTCGTACGGGATGATGGCAAAGAGCACGAGCGAGACGAGGCCGAAGATCACGGCCATGACGGCCAGGCGCAGGAGCAGCGTGACGGCGACGGGCTTCATCAGCTTTTTGCTGACCTTGAGCTGATAGCCCACGACCAGCAGGATCAGCGCGGAGGTCGGCGCGGCGATGAAGGAAAGGAGCTCCATGAGCACCGTGCCGAAGGCGGTCGGCGCAATCGCCCTGTACACGCCCAGCGCGCCCAGCACGATGCCCAGCGTCATGCCGATGCAGGCCTTGTTGGTCGCCATGTTTTTCAGCATGGCCGAAGGCGACATCCGGCCGCCCTCGGCGCTCTTGAGCGCGGCGAGGAACACGGTGTAGGCGAACATCGTCTGGCCGATATCGACCATGGCATAGGTGGCGGTCTGATCCTGACCGGCGAGGAGCGCAAAGAGCGCGTAGCCGAGCATGCCGCCCTCGAAGGAGGTCATCAGCAGCGGCATGTAGCGGTCGTAGGGCCTGACGAACCGCCTGAGCGCATAGCCGGCCAGCAGCGCCAGCAGGCAGCCCGCAAACACCAGCGCGAACACGAGCAGCAGCTTGCCGCCGTACTGCGCGGTAAAAAACGCCTTGAAGAGCACGACCGGCAGCAGAATGTCGCCGATGATGGCCTTGAGGCCGGCGTGGCGTTCGTCGTTGAGGATGCCGCGGACGGCGCACAGGCGGCCCAGCAGGATCATCGCCAGCACCGGCAGCACCATGGAAAGAATCTGGGTAAGCATAGTGTTTTCCTCGATTTCATGTGTTGTCTGGAAAGCGCGCTTTAGGGAGATTAAGTGGCTTTGATACGCGCGAAGCGGAGAAGGGGTTTGGGGATGAAATCCCCA
>JBJEUH010000011.1:0-2199 GCA_051883735.1 Candidatus Ventricola sp. | reverse complement strand
ATCCTCCGCCCCTGCCTTGCGGAAAGCTGGACCTGCAGCGAGGACGGCCTGACCTGGACGTTCAAGCTGCGCGAGGGCGTCAAGTGGATGACCGCCGACATGGAGGAGTACGGCGCCGACGTGGTGGCGGATGACTTCGTCTACTCTGCGAGCCGCGTGCTGGACAGCACCCTCACGCAGGTTTCCAAGACCAGCGACATCCTGTACGTCATCAAGAACGCGGAAGCCTACTTCAACGGCGAGTGCGACTGGTCGGAGGTCGGCGTCAAGGCTATCGACGACTACACGCTCGAATACACGCTGGAGCAGCCGGTCGCCTATTTCGAGTCCATGCTCTCCTATGTCTGCTTCATGCCGTGCAACCGCGAGTTCGGCGAGATGATGGGCGAGGACTTCGGCACGAGCAACTACGCCAGCCTGTACTGCGGCGCGTACATCCTGACCGATTGGGAGCAGAACGCCTATCGCGTCATGAAGCGCAACCCGAACTACTGGGACATCGACAACATCCACATCGAGGAGCTGTACGAGACCTTCAACTCCGAAGCCTCGACGCTCAGCGCGGAGCTCTTCAAGCGCGGCGAGATCATGACCGCCGAGCTGACAGCCTCCGAGGCGCAGACCTGGCTGGATGATCCGGAGCTCTCCAAGATGATCCGCCCCAGCCGCGCCGCCTTCAACTACTCCTACTGGTACGCCTTCAACTACTACATCAAGGCTGCTGACGGCAGCTACACCTATCCCGAGGAATACGACCCGGAGAACTACTTCCTCGCCGCGCAGAGCAAGAACTTCCGCAAGTCCATCTTCCATGCGTTTGACCGCGTGGCAGCGATGATGACCAAGGTTTCCGACGAGACCTCCGCGCGCAGCCTGATGATCAACACCATCACGCCTCCGGGCTTCTCCACCGGCGCCGGCGAATACACGCAGACCGGCAGCCTCGCGGCCATCTCGAACACCGATTCCTACAACGCGGAGCTCGCCCTCGAATACAAGGCCAAGGCCATCGAGGAGCTGACCGCCGCCGGCGTCACCTTCCCGGTCAAGCTCTACATGCCCTACAACACCGGCAAGGCCGATCTGACGCAGCGCGCGCAGGTCGTCGAGCAGCAGCTGGAGAAGCTGCTGGGCAGCGACTACATCGACATCGTTCTGGACGGCTATGCCAACGACGATTACCTCAACACGACCCGCCGCGCCGGCAACTACTCCTTCATGGAGGTCTACTGGGGCCCGGACTACGCCGATCCGTACACCTTCACCGATCCCTTCCGCGTCTCTCAGAAGTATGCGTACATCTTCATGGGCAACGGCCTGGGCAAGGTCGCGACGGCGGACACCCCCGGCGCCCGTCAGGATCGCCTGGGCGGCTACTGGACGGATCTGGTCTATGACGAGATGGTCGAGCCGGCCTTTGCCGAGCAGGATCTGGCCAAGCGCTACGCCATTCTGGCCGAGGGCGAGGCATGGCTGATCGACGAAGCCTACGTCATTCCGTTCTGCATGGACGGCGGCGGCTACGTGGCCAGCTACCTCAACCCCTTCGAGTCCCAGTATGCTCCGTTCGGCGCATCCGAGAACCGCTACAAGTATCAGTGGATCTACGAGTCGCCGTTCGGCATGGACGAATACGCCCAGCTGCTTTCCGATTGGGAGGCTGAGCGCGATGCCCTTCTGTCCGCGGCAAAGTAAATGTCCATCAACCCTCCTCCTCTGCGGAGGAGGAGGGTTTTTTTCTTCATGATACTGGAAAAATTTCTCACCGGTGTCATGGAAAAGCGCCTGTTTTCAGGCTTTTTTCCATGGCATCGGCCGCCCGAGGGAGGGACTGGCTTGCTCAAGTATATTCTCAAGCGGCTGAGCGCCGCCATCGTGTCCATGTTCATCGTCATTACGGTTGTCTTTCTGCTGATGCGGCTGATGCCCGTGGAGGGCTATTTCGGCGGCCGCGCGGACAGCATGACCGAGGAAAACAAGCAGAAGATCCTGGAGAACATGGGCCTGCTCGATCCCTGGTACAAGCAGCTGGTGAACTTTTACGACGACCTTATTCATCTGGATTTCGGCCGCTCCGTGACGCTCCAGCCCAAGACGCCGGTGACCAAGATTCTCGCCAAAAAGCTCCCGTACTCCGTGTACTTCGGTTTGGGCGCCATCGGCATTTCGCTGGTGCTGGGCTGTACGCTGGGCGTCCTG
>JBJEUH010000010.1:0-10810 GCA_051883735.1 Candidatus Ventricola sp. | reverse complement strand
CGTTCTGGTCAGCCGCCTTGTCACGCAGCGCCGTCATGACCTGCTCATCCATGGTCCCCTTGACCACCAGGTGATGGATGACCACCGTGTCCTTCTGCCCCTGCCGCCAGAGACGGGCATTGGCCTGCTCATACAATTCCAGCGACCAGTTCAGTCCAAACCACACGATGGTGCTGCCGCCGTGCTGGAGGTTGAGGCCATGACCGGTAGAAGCTGGCTGTGTGACGGCCACCGCAATCCGCCCGGCGTTCCAGTCCTCCATGTCCTCAGAGGTTTTCAGCTCGCGGACGCCGCCGGGATTGACCGGGCCGTATTTCCCGAACCGCTGCTGTATGCGCGTCAGATCATGTTGATAGGCATACATGACCAGCACCGGCTTTCCATTGGCGGCTTCGATCAGATCCTCCAGAGCATCCAGCTTCCGTTCGTGAATGACGCGGATGTTGTGAAACTCATCGTACACCGCACCGTTTGACAGCTGCAGGAGCTTCCCCGCCAGCGTCGCAGCATTGACAGCCAGCACATCGCCGTCCGCATACGGCAGGAGCATGTCCCGCTCCATCTGTCGGTACAGCTTCTCCTCCCTGGGCGAAAGCGTCAGCTCCACCACATTGTCGATGCGTTCCGGCATCTGCAGGTAATCCGCCGCACGCATGGACACACAGATGTCCCCAAGCCGCCGGTAGATTTCCTCCTCTGCGCCGGGCTTCAGCTCATGCTTGTAGGGCAACCAGCTGTTGGGCGTATCAAAGAACATGTCGAGATAGCTCTTCATCGTCCTGCCCAGCCGGACGCCGCGATCCAGCAGGAACACCTGCGGCCACAGATCCTCCAGCCCGTTGGGTGCAGGCGTTCCGGTCAGACCCACTACGCGGGAGAACTGCGGGAGGACCTTCTTGAGCGCCAGGAACCTTTTGGCACGGCTGTTCTTGAACGAGGAAAGTTCGTCGATCACCAGCATATCGAAGGGCAGTCTCCGACCGGCAAAGTGCTTGACGAGCCATTCCACATTTTCCCGGTTGATGATATACAGCTCAGCCTTCCTGGAAAGAGCAGCGACGCGCTCCCTGGGCGTGCCGATCACGCGCTCCATCCGAAGCCCCTTCAGGTGCTCCCACTTGGAAAGCTCTCCGATCCATGTGTCACGCGCCACGCGCAGCGGCGCAATAATCAAAACACGGCTCACCTCGAAGCTGTCATAGAGCAGATGCGAGATGGCCGTGAGCGTTATGATGGTTTTTCCGAGACCGCAATCCAGAAACAATGCGCATTGCGGCTTCTCCTCCAGAAATTCCACGCAGTACCTCTGGTACTGATGGAGGTCGTTTTCATCGGGCATTTCTGCCTCCTTCCTGTGCCGATCTTCCGGCATCGTGGATACCCTGTAGTGCTGATACCTTATGCGGTAGCAAACTTTGGCGGGAGCATCCCACCCTTTGCATCCTCATAAGCGATCATGGAAAGAATCGTGTTCATCCTCTTTCACTTGCAACCAGCAGATTCTTACCATCGAGAAACGGCCAGAGGAAAAACGGAAAATGAAAAGCTGACAGCGAAGAAGCCGTCAGCCGGTAAGTATTGCGTTGTATCTCCCGCGCGCGCGTATACGCATGCGGGCAAATACGCGCTTCTTTTCTTCTTTTACCCCTCTTTACCAAAATCTCCAATAGAGAAATCATTACAAGGAAACCGGATCAATTTCTTCTATATTATGGGCGGTGTAACTGCCATGTTGCTATCTCCGTAACCATCTGAACCCGTAACAAAAAATCTGTTACCTGTTGAGATGGTTACAGACAAGGCTTCACGGAATCCTTACGCACAAAGCACCGCTGGGGTCCATACGGCCCTCTGCGCTGCACACCAGTCTTGTTCCCGCTGTACTTCTCCCAGCCGCCGATCTTCATCAGCATGCCGAAGATATCGTAGGTGTCGCTGCGCTTGATGGCGGAGGGGTCTTTGCCGAAGCACTCCGCCCAGACCTCGACGGCGCAGACGGTCGTTCTTTGAACGGTGCCGACGCGATTGCCGCCGGTGAATGGATCGCCGCGCAGGAAACCGCGCCGTTCTGCAAGATCCATCCTGTCCCAATCCTCGGGCAGCAGCTTACCCAGGTATTCCGCGATCATGCCCTCGCGCACATCGCTCTCCAATGCCGCCGTCTGCTCCATGTTGGCCTGCTTCTCCTCTTCCGGCGACAGGAACAGCTTTTCTCCCGCCCGGTACAGCGTGAACGCCTCCGCCCACAGCTGCGGTACGACGCTCTCCACCTCCCAGGGGCGGTGCGGCGAATTGGTGGTGCAGGTCACAGGCCAGAAGCGCCGGTTGCCTGTGACGTCGCGCAGAAAGCCGTCGCCGTTGTTGGTGCTGCCGACGATGATGCACTGCCGGGGATGGTCCTCCACGCTGTAGCCGTAGGAATGCCGGAACTTATCGTCCTGACGGGTGATGAACGCCTTGACTGTTTCCACGTCCATCTTCTTGAGACCCGCCAGCTCGCCCAGTTCCAGAATCCAGTAGCCCTGCAGCTTCTCCGGGGCCGCCTTGTCCTTCATGTCACTGATCGTCAGGCTGTCCGAGAACCATTTGCCGCCCAGCTTGGCAAAGAAGGAGCTCTTGCCCATGCCCTGCGGGCCGTTGAGCACGACCACTCTGTCGAACTTGATCCCAGGCTCATAGATGCGGGCGACGGCGGCAACCATCATCTTTCGGGCGATGGCCCGAATGTATGCCGTATCGGGGCTGCCCAGATAGTCGATAAACAGCGTCTCCACGCGGGGCACACCGTCCCATGCGGGCAGCGCATCGAAGTAGTCCCGGATGGGATGATAGCTGCGCTCGGCGGCAATCGCCAGCAGGATGCCCTTCAGCTTGCTGGGCGTGTACAGTCCATACACACGTTCAAGATAGATCTGAATTGCGCCGAGGTCGGATTCGTTCCAGCCCGGCTTGAGCTGCGTCCACGGGAGCGTGGTCTTGCCCTCGGCGTCCCTGCGGATGTCGATGCCGCTGCGGTGGATGTTGTAGGAAATATCCTTCAGCCTGGGATCGTTGCGCAGGATCAGTGCGAGGTTCCCAAGGGTGTCCTTGACCTTGCCGTGCTTGTCGATGTCAAGGCCATCCTGCCAGTTCGCGTTTTCTTCCGGAGCCTTTTTCGCAGCGGAAGCGGCATCCGCATCCAGATCACTGAATTCCTCCATCGCCTGTGCCCGGCGCTCCTCCGCCAGCTGGCGCCTGGTTGCCTCGTCCTTCGCGGCATACTCCTGCATCAGCTTCATGGAGTCGGCTTCATCGCCAACCAGCGCTCCGTCCGGGGCTGTGCCGCCCGGCGTGAACAGATGCCAGCGCACCAGATCAAAGGCGTTGCACAGCTTGCCACCCGTTGGATCGGTGGCATGATGAGAGTAGGCATACTTGTCATCGTATACGACGAGTCCGCCTGTCGTGCTGCCGCCGACATAGGTATACCGATTGCCCTCCATGCTGGGATGATACACGTCCTTCAGAAGCGTATCCAGAACGTCGGTGATTGTGTGCGCCCGGCAGAAGGCCCCGATGATGCCACGCTTCTGTGTGGGATCCTCCTGCTTTCCGGCGGTGTGCCGGATATGCTCCTCCACCGGCTGCGTCGTCGGCCAGAGGGAGGCGTCCCGCCAGTCGGCATAGGTCTTCAGCACCTCATCCGGGTCGAGAAACGGCGCGTCGCTGTACTGGAACACGAACTCCCCATTCTCGGGCGTACTGGGCCAGTACATCAGGCGGGCAGGCTCAAAGGTCGTGGGATCAAAGCGAGTAAGGTTCAGATCGTCCGCCACGCGCCGGGCGACAGCGGCATATTCATCCGGCGTGACCGTGCGCGTCAGCGGAATGATCAGGCGCAGGCGCATTCTCTCCGGGGTATGGCTGTGCGTGCTGTACAGTGCATAGGCATTGATGAACGTCATGTCCAAATCGTCCATCAGGCCCGGATCCGCATTGTCCGCATCCAGGCACAACATGCAGCGGTTGACCACGCTGGCGTTATTGCGCCTGCCGTTCTTGAGATAGCCACCAACAAAACCGCCCACATCCTTCACGGTATCGCGATCAGCCTTGGACATGGCGGCGTAATCCGTTACAGTTTCACGGGTGCGGGTGGTGGTGGCGAGCTTGTCCAGGAACTCGCTCCACATCATCTCTTTGTTCTGCCATTGGGACGCTTTTCTGCTCCTGCCAATGGCAATCAGGAGCTTGCGGTCGTGCTTCACCTGCATGGGTTTTTCCTCCTTCGGTAGATTGACATTCATGGTCAAAAAGCGTATAATACAAACAGGTCTTCGCTGAAGCGAAAAGAGCTTTCCCCTCAAAATAGGGGGAAACCTCAAAGGGATTAAAAGTGGTCTGCGCCCAAATTGTGGGCACAGACCTCTATCGATAGATGATGGGTGGTCTGTCCTGAAGCTTAGGAGAGACCACTTTTTTGTTGCTTCTTTCCTTGGACGTACATATCTGCGCAGCGGAGCATCTGCGGCCTGCAAGCCGGGCAGCGCATCACAGTCCCAATGATGACGGTGACTTCACAATGCTTACCCGATCCTGCCCATAAACCACATTCAGCGTTGAGCCATTGTCCCAGCGCATGCACAGGGATGCTGTATCGTCCACCCACGTGACGGTCCCCAGCGTTCCCGCGGGCGGCGCTTGCGGATCGTCCATCTCAAGCAGCTCCACGCGAGTGCCTGCTGGGTATTGGGCACGGATGCGGGCAACTGTCTTCTTATCCGGGAATTGCATATCAGATCACCCTCGGAGGGTCGCAAACCGTGACAGGCAAAGCAGCATAGCCAGCACTTGTCCGGATCAGCCTCTCGGGCGCATACAGCAGGCGCATATATTTGTCCGCGAGTTCCTCCGGGATGTCGGTCAGATCTTCTTCGCCGATTCCGCAGAGGAAGAATGTGCCAAAGATTGCGCTCTGAGGTGCGACCAGCCGGTTGAACGGCAGCTGCTTCAGGATCCCCTCCTCATCGCAGACGAGCGCAATGGGATCCTTCCACGGATACGTGATCTCGATGTATCCGCCCACGGTCTGCTGCATGGCTTCAAGCGTATGCGGGATCTCCGCCATTCTGGGATGGCAGTCGGGTGCTACGATCAGAATTCTCATCTTGTGCCTCCTTGTAAATCTATTGACGCTCCGTATTGATACGGGGTATGGCATTACTCACTCTGATCGCCGGACAAGTCAAGTGATTTCTGCTAAAACCCATCTCTCGCTCCCTTCCTCATTTCCGGTAATACGGCAGCTCATCCCCGTCCGCCCGAAGCGGCAGATCCTTCGCCCACTCCGGCGGGATGGCCATGATGCCGCAGGCTTCCTCAAGGCTGCCCTGTCCCTCGGGCATTTCCATGACTGCCTCATCATGTACATGAAACACGATGGGATACCCTGCAGCTTCCAGGTTCAGCATGGCATGGGCCAGAATGTCCCTCGCGATAGCCTGTGTCACGTTTTCTGTGAGCTTGCCCCCGAAGGTTTCCTGCTCCACCATCTGCCCGGCGGCATTGGGCGCATAGTAGCCAATGGCGTTACTGCCGAAGCGATTCTCTGTAAAATGCGGAGACTGATAACATAGGTTTCTGCCCGAAGGCAGCCGGATGAGCAGCTTGTCGTCCTTCCAGTACAGTGTCACCTTCCCGGCTCGGGCAGTTTCCTTCCTGCGGATCACCATCCGGGCGGCGCGATCCATGGCACTCCAGAATGCCACGATACTGGGATTGGCGGCGCGCCAGGCATCTATCAACGGCTGCATCTCCTCCTCGGGCATCTTTGCGCCCATAGCCTTCAGCGCACCAACACCCCCGCCGTAACCACAGGACAAAACTGCCTGCTTCCCCTTCTGCCGATATTCGTAGTTCGGATGGCCCTTCACGATGGTTTCCTGCGGGATGTGGAACATGCGGCTGGCAGTCGCCTCGTAGATTTTGCCCTTGCCCCGGAACTCCTCCAGAACCCATTCCTCCCCGGCCAGCCACGCCAGCACACGGGCTTCAATCGCTGAAAAGTCCGCTACGATAAAACGGCATCCATCCTTTGGGATGAACGCCGTGCGTATGAGTTCGGAGAGTGTACCAGGAACAGAGCCAAAGAGCAATTCCAGTTGCTGCTCATCGCCTTGCAGGACAGTATCCCGTGCAAGCATCAGGTCAGGCAGATGATTCTGGGGGAGATTCTGAACCTGCACCAACCTTCCCGAGTTGCCTGTAACCCATACTTTTCCGTTCCTTCGGACGAGAAAGAATCCGGTTTTTGTAACCGCGCAATATACTTTCCCTTTGTACTCCTCTATGACAGGTTTTTCTCTCAGTTCATGGCAGTTGCCCGGAGTTAGCCAAATGTCCAGAATATACGATGTATTTCGGTTTTCATTCGCTGCATTTCTCATTCTCACAATGCAGCTCCTCCCGCTCAGATGCGCCAATGCCTGCAGTACATCTGCATTCTGTTTGTTCGTCGTGCTGTACTGAATGCTGTTGGGCGCAGGATAGCAGCCATCCCAGTGGGGAAGCTCATCAAAAATGATGTCTGCATTCTCATCCAGCAACCACCATCCGAATGTTTTTGTTCGGAACTCGCGCAGCCACAATGGAACAAACCTTCCCGGGACATCGATTGAATATGCCCCGTTTGTTTCTTTGCTCACCGAAAACGGGATTTCTGCTTTACGAAGGAGCATCTTGCAACGTTCAATTTTCCGTTGCTTCTTAAAATGAAATCGCAACACACCTGCTTCGGCATACGACCCATCTGCCTGCATCATGACCAGAATCCTCAGCCAATTGGGATTTGTGCTGCTGCGTACATGGCGGCAGCCTGTAAAAGGAATGCAGGGTCTGCTTATTTCTCCCATTTTCTCAACCGTCACATCTGTCCACGGATAGCCGTATCTTTGTTGAATGCGCATCTTATGATCCGGCGTACTGCATTGGTCGATTCTTGTACTTCGATATGTATACATTGGTCCATCATAATCAAAGCATACCATTTCAGCTTTCTGAAAGGATACAACCTCATTGGCTCCGTTCCAGCACGCAATCTTTCCTCCCTTCCATTCATCCAAACGCATCCAGCCGTTATCCGTCAGCACCTCATGATCACCGGTCAGACACCAGCGGCCAGTTCTGCTGGCACCATAATACTGCAAAAGCCCATGTACCCTGCCATCCCGGCACACGGTGCGCGCGATGGCCTCATACTTCTTCACGCTGGTCTTGCTCAGCTCCAGCCGAAGGTTCAGCAGTTCCGCCACGATGCCCTCCGCCTGCACCGCCTTTTCCTGCACGATTTTCTTGGCGAGGGATTCCATAGGCATGTCCTGATCAGCCAGCCAGGCCTTCAATTTGGCAACGCTGCCGGGATTCTCAAGCCCGGTCAGCTCCTTCGCCCGCTGATAGGCTGCTTCCGTAAATACTTCATCGACAGCAATGGCGTTTTTGACGAGCCTCTTATCCACCCGCACGCCCCGGTCGTTGATGATCTGGTCAAGCGCATAGACCTCCCATTCGTGCTCCGACAGCGGCCATGCCTCCAGCGCCTTGCGCACTGCGCGCTCCGTTTCCACATCCTGTGCGTTGTACTGCTTGTAGACCGCCCACTTGTCCGGCGCATCGGCAGGCAAGTTTCGCGTCCTGCCGCCATTGCTTTTGGTCGCCTTGCAGGGGACGGAAAAGTAGCGGATCAGATCCTTGCCCTCCTCCATCTTCTGCTGCGTGAGCTTCAGGGCGACGGCGACATCCGCCAGGCGCGAGGGCAGCGTCAGGTAAGAGGCCATGACCGCTGTGCATCGCCACTCGTGCGGATCGAGCCAGTGCCTCAGATATCGCGAGAGGCAGACCCGCTCAAACTGTGCATTATAGGCAGCCTTGATGACAGCGGGATCGTCAAGCGCGGCAGCTACCTCCACGGGGAGCATTTCGCCACATGCAAGGTCGACGGTTACAACCGGTCCATCATCAAACGCATAGGATAAGAGAAGGATTTCAAAGTCTGGCGCATCGACATATCGGTATACACCGCATTTGGGCAGCGGCACAGAGCTGTAGGTTTCGATGTCGATGCCCAGAATCGTTGACATGATATTCACCTCCCTGGCAATGAAATACGCAGCCAAACGGCTGCGCTCTTCGTTTATTTCCTTTTGTGTACTGCCGGAATGACTGTCTTTTCCAGCGTGTTCGGGTCAATGATCAGGATCTCCTTTCCCTGCTCACGGGCATAATTGACGGTATAGGCTGTACCGCCTTTGTTCTCTCCGTTGTAGATCGCTATCAGCAGATCGCAGTTGTCCACCATGTACCGGTTGCGCATATGATAACAGCCCCGCTGATAATTGGAACACATCTGGACAATCTGATCTGCATTTTTCAGCAATTCCCTATATCGAAATGCCCAGTTCATTTCCCAGCCTCTTGCCTGCTCAGCAAACGGGATGACGCAGATCAATTTCAGCTCCGGATGTGCTTGTTTTTCCTGCATGACAAGCTCTCCGCATATGATGTCAGCGCCTCTTGCTGCACCACAGAAAAAAGTATCCGCTCCAGACTGTTCCTGTACCCGTATTTCATTCCGAATGAAATGCCTCAAGGCTTGGCCTTCCTCGGACAATTCATTGTGCCCAATGTGGAGTTGTTCTGGGCGATGTCCAGTAAAAGCAACTCTCATCAATCTCCTCCCCTTCTTCATGTGGGATATATCCCAATCATACCACATTTTCCCCTTATTTGGGATATGTCCCACACGACATATCCCAAATTTCTTTATCATATTCAGAGAAGGGGGGAGTCGAACATGAATGCCAAGCAAGCGGTAGCAGCTCGCATCCTCGAGCTGTGCAAGCAAAGAGGCATAGCTATCAATGCCTTAGCAAACAGCGCTGGTATTTCACCGTCAACCATCTATAGCATTCTGAACACAAAGAGCATGAACCCCGGCATCGTTACCATCAAGCAGATATGCGATGGAATAGACATTTCGCTAAGAGAGTTTTTCGACAGCCCGGTTTTTGAAAATTTGGAGCAGGAGATTCGATAAGCCGCGCACCAGACTGTTCTGATGCGCGGCCTTTCTGTATCCGTCAGTCTAGGAAGTCCTCATCATCCTCCTCATCCAGCGCGTCGAACTCATCCTCCGCACGGACACGACCGTTCAGCGGCTCGCCATCCTCCCAGAACTGGATGTTGGAGAGCCCCGCCGCAATGCCGCGATTGCCGTTGGCATTGAAGGGATAGATGTTGATGGAAGCGCGAATATAGCAGCCGGAGTAGATGGCCAGCGGATCGGTGATCTTCACCTTCTTTCGATCCACGACCCCCGGCTGTTCCTGGCTGGTGGCGTTGATGAAGTAGCTGTTCTCGTAGGCAGGATCGTCCGGGCGATCCACGTCGCCGTCGCGCAGAGGCAGCTTCAGATTGGGCGGCAGCTTGCCGCCCCACTTGGGAATCCCCTCCTGCTTGGCCTGCTCGACGGCCTCCCTGATCTTGCCAATGGTCACGGTGTCGGACTTCGGGATAATGAGAGAGCAGCTGTACTTGGGCTCGCCGCCATTGATGGCAGCCGGCTCAAACACATGGACGAAGGATGCACGAACCTTGCCGGTAATGACCTTAATCGACATATTGTATTTCCTTTCTCGCGAATTGCGCAGTCGTTATTGGTTAAAGTCGCTGACCGCATCGGAGTACGGCTTGCGGGAATCGGTCTCTGGAACCAGCGTGGGCGCTCCGGCAGGCTTGATGATGAATTTACCCAGCACCTCGCCGAACCTCTTCCTGCCCATTCGCTTTTCCAGATCACCGACACCCAGCAGCGTGGTCTTGTGAATATCGGTGTATCCGGCCTCCGTCGCCGCCTTGATGACCTCGGCTTCACTGGTGTATTTGCGAACAGTCCGCCCGGCCACCAGCTTGTAGCCAGGCCAGCTTTTGCCGTTTACAGCCGCCTGCGTCGCATACGCCAGCAGATCCTGTACCCAGCTGTTCAGGCTGTCCGCCACAGGGAGAATGTCCGCGATCTCCTCGTCAGAAAGCAGATCGGGCTGACGGAAGTCATGCTCTGCCAGGCGCATGTGGTATTCGCTGCGCTTGCGGCAGGTATAGCGCGCCTTGCAGAAGCGGCACCACTCGCCTGCGCAGAATTCTCCCGCGCCCTCATAGGCCAGCAGCGCTTTGGGCCGTACCTCTGTTTCTGCCCAGCAAATGAGATCATGTGCCGTGATCTCGTAGGTCGAGGTGTTGGACAGACGGGGCTGCACGATGGTCATGCGCACGGTGTGAATATCGTACAGCGGATCGAACTCCAGCAGCGCGCCGAGGCCGTACAGCATCAGTTGGCTGTTCCGGTTCGCATCCACCCGGACACCCCTGCCGCCCTTGAAATCAATGACCTCGATCACACCATCCGCGACGATCACCAGATCACCCGTGCCGAATCCATCCGGCACATACTCGCTGTAGTCCAGTCGGTGCTCCACCATGATCAGCGGATCGGGACAGGACAACCTGACCGCTTCGATGGTTTCGATGCAGAAGGCGACGTATTCATCCGTGACGCTTTCGGCCTCGTCCGAGTAGAAATCGTTGTCCCGATGCTCGGCGTACTGCTGCTCGATGAGGTCAGCCGTCATATCCCCCAGATACCGGTGCAGCTTCAGCTCACACAGCTCATGCAGGAAGGTTCCCTCCTCCGCATAAGGCGATGGTTTGTCTGCAAACTGTTCAGAGAGCTTCACCGACGGCGGGCACATCATCCAGCGATGGGAGCTGGATGCGTTCA
>JBJEUH010000009.1:0-10959 GCA_051883735.1 Candidatus Ventricola sp. | reverse complement strand
CTCCCTCTTGAGGGAGCTGTCAGCGAAGCTGACTGAGGGAGTTCGTTCACATTCGTTCCCTACAGCTCACAGAACGCTTTCAGGATGCCCAGCCCCACCGTGCCGCTCTTCTCCGGATGGAACTGGCAGCCCATGACGTTCCCCTTCGCCACGGCGGCGGTCACGTCGATCCCGTATTCCGCCGTCGCGATCACACTTTCTGTGCAGTCAACCGCGCAGAAGCTGTGCACGAAGTACACGCAGTCGCCGTTTTGAGTGTATTTCATCAGCGGGTGATCGGGCTTTTTGACGTCGAGCGCGTTCCAGCCGATGTGCGGCACCTTGAGCCCCAAGGGCAAGCGGCCCGCCATCGGCACGACCTCGCCGGGGATGAGCCCCAGGCCCTCATGCGCGCCGTATTCGTAGCTCCTGTCAAAGAGCATCTGCATGCCCAGACAGATGCCCAGCACGGGCTTGCCGCGCGCCGCTTCCCGCAGGAGCGCCGCGTCCAGGCCCGTCTGCGCGAGCTTCTGCCGCGCATCGCCGAACGCGCCCACGCCGGGCAGAATCAGCCGGTCTGCGCGCCGGAGCACGTCCGCGTCGCCGGTGACAGCCGCCTGTGCGCCGATCATGGCCAGCGAGCTTTGCAGCGAGAACAGGTTGCCCACGCCGTAATCGATGATCGCAATCATACGAGCACTCCTTTGGTCGATGGGATTTCGCCGCCGAGGGCCTCGTCGATGGACACGGCCTCCCGCAGCGCGCGGCCGAACGCCTTGAACATCGCCTCGACGATGTGATGGCTGTTCGTGCCGTCGATCTGGCGGATGTGCAGCGTCATGCCGGCGCTGCGGGTGACGGCGAGGAAGAACTCCTCCACCAGCTCCGTATCAAACGTACCGATCTTCTGGCTTGGGATCTGGGCCGTCAGGCGCAGGCAGCTCCTGCCGGAGAGGTCCACCGCGCAGAGCACCAGCGCCTCGTCCATGGGCAGCAGCATGCTGCCGTAGCGGCGGATGCCGCGCTTGTCGCCCAGCGCCTGCGCGATGGCCGCGCCCAGCACGATGCCGATGTCCTCGACGCTGTGATGGTCATCCACCATCGTGTCGCCCTTGCAGCGCACGGTCAGGTCAAAGCAGCCATGCCGGGCAAAGAGCGTCAGCATATGGTCCAAAAAGCCCACGCCGGTCGCGATCGTCCCCGCGCCGGTGCCGGAAAGCCCCAGCGACAGCTCGATGTCCGTCTCCGCAGTTCTGCGTCTTAGCTCTGCGCTGCGCATGCTCATGCCCTCCCGAATATCATCTCAATCGCCGCCTCCAGCGCCTGCATCTCCTGCATGGTGCCGATGGTGATGCGAAGGTAGTCCCTGATCCGTTCCCTGTCCCAGTGCCGCACGAGGATGCCGCGCTCCCGCAGGCGGACGGCCAGCGCCCCGGCACTCATGGCCCTCGGCCTGGCGAACACGAAGTTGCCCAGCGAGTCGAGCACGTCAAAGCCCTGCTCGCGCAGCATCCGCGTCGCAAAGTCTCGAGCCTCGATGATTTTCCGGCAGTTGGCCAGGGTATAGTCGTTGTCCGCAATCGCCGCGATGCCCGCCGCCTGCGCCATGCGGCTGACGCTGTACAGGTTCACGGCGTTGCGCACGGTCTCCAGCGCCGCAATCAGCTCCCTCTGCGCGAAAGCATAGCCCAAGCGCGCGCCCGCCAGCGAGCGGGATTTGGAGAATGTGCGCACGATCAGCAGGTTCGGATATTGCCCGATCAGCGGCAGACAAGTGTCGCCGCCGAAGTCCACATACGCCTCGTCGACAATCACGACGTTCTCCGGGTTGCTCGCCGCGATTTCCCCAATCTGTTCAAGCGGCAGCGCGAGGCCCGTCGGCGCGTTGGGATTGGGAAAGAGCACGGTCTGTCCGACGCCCAGATAATCCCGGTAATCGATCGAAAAATCCTCCCTCAGCGGCTTGCGCACCAGCGGCACGCCCAGCGACGCCGCAAAGAGATCGTAGTACCCGTAGGTGATATCCGGCAGCGCAATCGGATGCGTCTCGTCCGCGAAGGCCATGAACGCGAGGTAGAGCAGCTCGTCCGAGCCGTTGCCGGCGATCACCTGATCGGGGGAAAGGCCGTACAGCCCGGAGAGCGCTTCGCGCAGCGCCGTACAGTCCGGGTCGTTGTAATAGTTCAGCCTCCCGATCTCCTTGTCCACCGCCTCGCGCACGGCCGGCGACGGCGGAAACGGCGATTCGTTCGTGTTCAAGCGGATGAAGCCTTCGCCCTCCTCGTGATCGCCGGGGACATAGGCGGGGAGATTCCGATGCTTTTCCAGCAGAAAACGGCTCATGTGCGTTCTCCTTTCCGTTGGGCTGCCGCCCAAACCCCGCAAGGGATTTCATCCCTTGACCCGTCTTCGCTTCGCGCGCTCGTGCGGAGCCGAGCGATCACTCCATCCGGATCAGCGCGGCCCGGGCGTGCGCCTCCAGGCCCTCGGCCCGGGCGAACACGGCGATCTGACCGGCGACCTTCTCCAGCGCGTCCTTCGTGTAATAGGTGAACTGCGTCTTCTTGATGAAGTCATCCACGCTCAGGGGGCTGGAGAAGCGCGCCGTGCCGGAGGTAGGCAGCGTGTGGTTCGGGCCGGCGATGTAATCGCCCAGCGACTCCGGGCAGTACTTGCCCATGAACACAGAGCCCGCATTGCGCACAGCCGGCAGATATTTTTCCGGATCGTCCATGCACAGCTCCAGATGCTCCGGCGCGAGCTCGTTGGCCGCCTCCACCGCCGCCATCAGGTCGTCCGTCACGATGATCTGCCCGTTGCCCTCGATCGCCCTGCGCGCAATCGCCTCGCGCGGCAGCTGCGCAAGCTGGCGCTCCACCTCGGCGGAGACCGCCTCGGCCAGCGCCATCGAGTCCGTCACCAGCACCGCGCAGGCCAGCGCGTCGTGCTCGGCCTGGGAGAGCAGGTCCGCCGCGACATACGCCGGATTGCACGTGCCGTCCGCGACGACCAGAATCTCGCTCGGCCCGGCGATCATGTCGATGTTCACCCGTCCAAAGACCTGGCGCTTCGCCTCCGCGACGTACGCATTGCCCGGGCCGACGATCTTGTCCACCTTGGGCACGCTTTCCGTCCCGTAAGCCAGCGCGGCCACAGCCTGCGCGCCGCCCGCCTTGAAGACCCGGGTCACGCCCGCCATCCTCGCCGCCGCCAGGATCGGCGCGGCAATCTTCCCCTCCCGGTTCGGCGGGGAGACCATGACGATCTCGCTGCACCCGGCGATCTGCGCCGGAATCGCGTTCATGAACACGGTGGACGGATAGCTCGCCGTGCCGCCGGGGATATACAGGCCCACCTTCTCGATGGGCGTGATCTTCTGGCCCATGTACGTTCCGTCCGCGTTCCTGATGCAGAAGCCCTCGCGCTTCTGCGCGCTGTGGAACGTGCGGATGTTGCTCGCCGCCGTCTCCATCGCCGCCTTCAGCTCAGCGGGAATGGACGCAAGCGCCGCGTCGATCTCCTCATCCGTCACCTGCAGGGCGGTCAGCTTCGCGCCGTCAAACCGCTCGGTATAGCGCAGCAGGGCTTTATCGCCGTTTTGCGCCACATCCGCAAGGATCGCGCGCACGGGCTCCCCCACGCCGGAGGTCTCCATGCTGCGCATCAGCAGCCTGTCCATTTCGCCGTACCTTATGATTTTCACAGGTTCATCGTCCTTTCCATCTGCCGGCACAGCGCGCGCAGCGCGTCGCCCTTGAACTTGAAGCTCGCCTTGTTGGCGATCAGCCTCGCCGAAATCTGCACGATCTCCGCCAGCGGCGCCAGACCGTTTTCCTCGAGCGTCTTGCCCGTCTCCACGATGTCCACGATCACGTCCGACAGACCCACCAGCGGCGCCAGCTCGATGGAGCCGTTCAGGTGGATCAGCTCGATCTCGCGGCTCAGGCCGCTGTAATACGCGCGCGCGATGTTCGGAAACTTGGTCGCCACGCGCAGCGTCTGCGTCGGATCGTCCCGAAAGTCCTTCGGCCCGGCCACGCACATGCGGCACCGGCCCATCTGAAGATCCAGCAGCTCGTACACGTCCGGCCTGTACTCCAGCAGGATATCCTTGCCCGCGATGCCGATATCCGCCGCGCCGCGCTCCACATACACCGCCACGTCGGACGGCTTGACCAGGAAGTACCGCACGCCAATCGCCTCGTTTTCAAACGTCAGCTTGCGGTTGTCCTCCTTCATCGCCGGGCAGGGATAGCCGGAGCGCTCCAGAATCGCATATGCCTTGTCGCCCAAACGCCCCTTGGGCAGCGCCACGTTGATCATCTCGTTCATCGCTGTTCCTCCCTCAAAGCGCCAGCGTCCTGCGGCTGCGCACCGCGGTCTCGCCCGCGCGCTGCACGCGCACGCTCGCGCCGCCCGCCTGCTCCCGCTGCACCGCCGCGAGAATCGCCTCCATTGGCGTGCCGTCCGTGTAGGTGATCAGCACGTCCACGTCGGTCTCCGGCTTGCGGTCCAGCAGCCGGTCGAGCTGATCCAGATACACCGCAAAGCCCATCGCCTGACTGCTGCGGCCCATCCTGCGCATCAGGGAATCGTAGCGCCCGCCGGAGAGCACGCTCTGGGGCACGCCGTCCACAAAGCCCGAGAAGATCAGGCCGTTGTAGTAGTTCATGTCGTTGACGACGGAGAAATCGAGGTTGATGTTGGTCACGCCGCAGGCCCTGGTCATCTCCAGCACGGCCCTCAGATCACACAGCGCCTGATTGCACACCGGCGGCAGATCCATCTGCTCATAGAGCGGCAGCGTCGTCTCAAACGGGCCGTACACCGACACCAGGCTGCACAGCCGCTGCGTCGTTCTCTCGCTCAGGTTCCACTGCGCGCACATCGCCTTCAGGCCGTGGAGGTTCTTGTCGCTGATGCGCTCGAGAATCTGCGCGCGCAGGCTCTCGCTGAGGTTCTCCTCCGCCAGGATGCCGGAGACGATGCCCAGATCCGCCACGTCCAGCGCGCAGCGGGAGCTGATTGCCGCCAGGCTCTTTGCCGCCAGCGTGAGCACCTCGCCCATCGTGTACGCATCCACCCGGCCGATGACCTCAAGGCCCGTCTGCATGATCTCCTTGAAGCACTTGCCCCCGCGCGGCACGCGGTACACGCGCTCGGCATAGCTGACCTTGGTGGTCTCCGCGCTGTCCTTCGTGTTTTTGACGATGGAAAGCGTCACGTCCGGCTTGAGCGCCATGAGCTTGCCGTCCATGTCCGAAAAGGCCAGCACGTTTTCGCTCGTCAGAAAGCGCTTGTTGCGCATGTACAGGTCGTATTCCTCAAACTGGTTGACCTTGTAAGGCAGATAGCCGCAGCGCTGGTACAGCTCCCGCAGCTCAATGGAAATCCGCTCATCCGCCCTCAGATTACGCATCCGTCCCTCCGCCTTTCTTCATCCGGTCCAGAATCATCCGATACCCGCCCGATCCGTAGTTGAGGCACCGCTTCACGCGGCCGATCGTTGCAGAGCTCGCGCCCGTGGCCTCGCCCGCCTGCATATAGGAGCTGCCCTGATTCAGCAGCCTGGCGACCTCCAGCCGCTGCCCCAGATCCCGGATCTCCTTCATCGTGCACAGATCCTCAAAATACCGGTAGCACTCCTCCACGCTCTCCAGCGAGAGGATGGATTTGAACAGCTCGTCCGTCTGCCTGTCCCGGTGCATGCTCATCCGATTCACCCCATTCCGTTATCGCGGTAACATAGTATCACATTAGCGCGCTAAAGTCAACCGATTTCTTCCGGAAGAAAAAAGAAAATGTGCATTTTCAGGGTTGACAATGTGCCCATGCGGTGCTATAATACATTTCGTTCCCGGTGCTTTGGCTCAGTTGGTAGAGCACATCGTTCACATCGATGGGGTCACTGGTTCGAGTCCAGTAAGCACCACCACTTCCCGATCAGCCTTGATCGGGTTTTTTATTTTTGGTTCGCGTCCATCTTCTCCAAAAGCAAAACAAGGGCCTTTCGGCCCCTGTTTTCAGGTTTTCAAAGCACCCGCATGCAGTACAGTCGATCCGCGGGGAGATCTGCGCTCCCCTGTTCAGGTCAGAGACGCGCGAACACGTCGCCCAGCTTCTCGTGGAGCACGAGGTCGGCGATGTCGTCGCGCTTGGTGGCCGTCTTGTTGATGAGCACGAGCCGGTTGCCCGGGTATTCATCCAGGAAGGCCGCCGCAGGATATACCGTCAGCGAGGTGCCTGCGACGATCAGCAGGTCTGCGCGGCGGATGGCGTCCACCGCGCCGGTAATCGTGCGGCCGTCCAGCGCCTCCTCGTAGAGCACCACGTCCGGCTTCACCCAGCCGCCGCAGGCCGGGCAGACGGGGATGTGCGCCATGTTCATGAACGCCTGAAGGTCGTATACCTTCCCGCATCGCTGGCAGATGTTGCGGTGCACGCTGCCGTGCAGCTCGTACACGTTTTTGCTGCCGGCCATCTGATGCAGGCCGTCGATGTTCTGCGTGACGACGGCGAGCAGCCTGCCCTCACGCTCCCACTCGGCCAGCTTTTTGTGCGCGAGATTGGGCCTCGCCTCCGGATAGAGCATGCGCGTGCGGTAGAACTCGAAGAACACGTCAGGCTTCTTGACGTAATAGCTGTGGGAGATGATCGTCTCCGGCGGCTCGCGGAACTTCTGATGGTACAATCCGTCCACGCCGCGGAAATCCGGAATGCCCGATTCCGTGCTCACGCCCGCGCCGCCGAAGAAGACGATGCGCCTGGCCTCGCTGACCCATGTCCTGAGCTGATTCAGTTTCTGTTCATCCATCCCGATTCCTCCTCAGACCAGCATCTTTCCCGAGCGGATCGGCGTATCGAGCCGCTCCTCCGCCAGGGAGCGCAGCGCGCCAAACAGCGCGTCCGGGCACTCCGCCTCGGCGTCCAGCGACCGAAGGCCCCGCTTCATGATGTCCTGCAGATACACCACGTCCTTCTCCCGCAGGCGGCATTGTTCGCCTGCGCTGCAGCCGGGGCAGAGCACGCCGCCGTGCTCCGGGCTGAAGGACGCGATGAGCGTATCGTCGCGCGTGCGGTTCTGCAGGACCGGCGTGCCGCAGCGCGCGCACCGGCCCACCTGCGGCCGGAAGCCCAGCAGCGAGGTCATGCCCATCAGGAACACCGCCGTGATCCTGCGCGGCTCGGCCTCGCCGTAGCACAGATGCGCCAGCGAGCGCAGCAGCAGCATGAACAGCCGCTCGTTCTCCTGCGCGGGCTGGATGGCGGCGCTGCACAGCTCCAGCATGTACATGCCGTGGGAGAGCTTCCCGTAGTCGCTTCTCAGCGCGTAATAGGTGTCCGACACCTGACAGGAAACCACCGTCGCGCGCTCATGCGTCTGATAGAGCACGTACTCGCCCGCGCAGAACAGCTCGCTCGCCGCCATCAGCGGGCTCTTCTGCCGGCGGCATCCCCGGCAAAGCGCGTCGATGCGCCCCATCGTGGGCGAAAAGAGCGTGATCATCCGGTCGTTCTCGCGGTAGTCCGCGCGCCGCACCACGATCGCGTTTGTCGTGATCTGGGCCATGGCTTATTCGTCCTTTTCCTGCGGGTGTTCGTGGCTCCTGTGCACGCGCGGTATGAAGCGCGCGGCAAAGCGGCCCTTGCCCTTCTCCTTCACATAGAAGAAGCCGATGATCGAGAACACGACCGCGCCGACAAAGTTGACCATCAGGTCCTTCATCGTGTCGTTGAGGCCCACATCGAGGTAGCCTCCCAGGCCCAGCGCGGTCTGCGTGCCGTCGCCGTGCACGAGGATCACGTCGGTGATGTCCGTGAGCGCGACGACCTTGTTGCTGCGCGTGGGATCCAGCTCCACCGTGTGGATCGCGTGGATCACCGTGTCCTTCTGCATGTCAAAGCCCAGGAATCTGTCGCCCGTATACTCAAAGAACTCCCACAGAACGCCCACGGTCATGGAGAAGCAGAACGCGACGAGCGCCAGATAGGCCGGCGAGAGCTTGAAGGAGAACCGGTCGCTCCGGTTGAGCAGGTCCACCAGCGCAAAGCCGATCGCCGCGCACAGAAAGCCGTTGAGCGTGTGGAGCATCGTGTCCCAGTTGGGCACGCGGATGTAGAAGCTGTTGATCTCGCCGAGGATCTCCGCGGCGAAGATGAACAGCAGGATGATGATCTCCAGCGTGCTGGGCAGCTCGATCTGCAGCCGCCTTGAAAAGACGCTGGGCAGGATCATCAGAAACAGCGTCAGGGCACACAGGAACACGCTCTCATAATAGCCCTTGATCGCCGAGCGCACGAGCACCAGGATGACCAGCGCGCGCAGCACCAGATAGACCGTCACCGTCGCCTTGTTGGTGTAGTAGGGCCTCTTCTCCGGCCTGGCCTTCCTCGCGCTATTCGTCTCGTTCTTTTTCATTGGATTTCACCGTGCCTTTCTCCTCCCATTATAACACAGGAAACGCCGGAAGCAATCGCTCCCGGCGCGCAGTCACTCAGAGAAATTATTCCCCGGCCATCGCCTGAATCGTCTTTTCGAGCGTCTCCCTGTCCATCATGCCGGTGTGACGTCCCTTGAGCTCGCCGTCGGCGGACACGAAGACCGTCGTGGGCATGGAGCGGATCGCGTACTGAACCGCCGCATCGCCGTCCGAGTCAAAGTACACCGGAAACGTCCAGCCGCCGCTTTCCACCATCTGCTTGCCGTTCTCCTTGGTGTCGTTGCCAAACGCGCACAGGTTGACCATCATGAACGTCACCCGGTCGCCGTATGCCTGATAGAACTCGTCAAAGTACGGCATCTCCATCCGGCACGGGCCGCACCAGCTGGCGAAGAAGTTGATCACGACCGGCTTGCCGCGCTGGTCGCGCAGCGTGACCGCGTTGCCGTCGTCGTCGTAGCAGGTGAAGTCCGGCGCCATGCTGCGCCTGACCGGGCCCATCACCTCGGCCTGCTCCTGGGCAGCGGCCGTCGGCTCGACGGCCGGCTCGGACGTTGCCTCAATGACCGGCTCGGGCGTCGGCTCGATGGCCGGCGCTGCCTCCGGCTGCTCCGGCAGCGCGGCGCTCTCCTGCTGCGTTTCCGTCTGCGCGCTCTGAACGCCGGACTGGAGCATCAGCGAGAAGCGGCTGTACAGGCCGGTCATCATCGCCAGGCCGACGAGGATCAGAAACACGCCGCACACGCGGTTGATCGCCTTGTAGTGACGCTTGACGGCGGCCAACGCGCCCTTGAGCCGGTCAATCAGCAGCGCGCAGACCACGAACGGCAGGCCCAGCCCCAGCGAATAGCACGCGAGCAGCACCGCGCCCGCGAGCACGGAGCCCCTGCTGGCCGCCATCATCATCGCGCTGCCCAGCAGCGGACCGGTGCACGGCGTCCAGCCGACGGCGAACACCGCGCCCAGCAGCGCGCAGGACGCATATCCCCTCGGGTGCACCTGCACGTCCGGCTTGACCGTCCTGTCAAGCAGGCCGATGCGCAGCACGCCCGCGTAATACAGGCCGAACACGATCATCACCAGGCCGCAGACGAGGTTGACCGCGCGCTGGTGCTGCACGAGCAGCGCGCCCAACGTGCCGGCGAACACGCCCAGCAGCACGAACAGCGCCGTGAAGCCCAGCACAAAGCACAGCGCGCGCGCAAGCGTCCGCTTGGTCTGTTTGCCCTCGGCCGCGCCGGTGAAGTAGAGCACGTACACCGGAATCATCGGCAGCACGCACGGGGAAATGAAGGTGATCAGGCCCTCGATCATCGTCGTCAGGGCCTCCAGCCAGGTGATGTTCAATGCATGTCCTCCCATCCGCGCCGCTCAGCGCGCAGTTCCAGGCTCCTCCTGCCGCCAGACGTCTTCCTCACCCCAGCGCCACATCGAGCGCCATCATCAGCACAAAGCCGACCGCGAAGCCGATGGTGCCGATGTTGGAATGGCTGCCCGCGGCGGACTCGGGGATCAGCTCCTCGACGACGACGTAGAACATGGCGCCCGCGGCAAACGCCAGCGTCACCGGCAGAACCGGCGTGAGCCATCTGGCCAGCAGCATGGTCACGATCGCCGCAGCCGGCTCCACCGCGCCGGAGAGCGTGCCCATGGCAAACGCCTTGGTTTTGCTCATTCCCTGGCCGCGCAGCGGCAGGGAGATGATCGCGCCCTCCGGGAAGTTCTGAATGGCAATGCCCAGCGACAGCGTCAGCGCGCCGGCCAGCGTGGTGATCCCGCTGCCCGCGCCCAGGCCCGCCAGCATCACGCCCACGGCCATGCCCTCGGGGATGTTGTGCAGCGTGACGGCGAGCATCATCATGACCGACTTGCCCAGATGGCAGCTCGGGCCCTCCGGCTCGTCGCAGTCCATGTGCAGGTGCGGCACGAACCTGTCGAGCGCCAGCAGGAACGCCATGCCCAGCAGGAAGCCGCCCGCCGCCGGCACAAACGCCAGCTTGCCCAGCTGCGCGCTGTGCTCCATCGATGGGATGAGCAGCGACCACACGGAGGCCGCCACCATCACGCCGGAGGCAAAGCCCAGCAGCGCCTTGTTGACGCGCTCGCTCAGGTTCCCCTTGAGCACATACACGCATGCAGCGCCCAGCGCCGTCCCCAGGAGGGGCAGCACAATGCCCACAAACGTCCAGATATTCATCATCCTATCCCCTTTCTCTTTTGCCGCTTCCGGGCCTGTCCTTTCCGCCCGGCGCGCGCACGCGCTGCACAGCGGCAGCCCTTTTTCGCCGCGTGCATCCGCCGCCCTGTCCGGTCCTGCGGCCTCTTCACGGCTGAGAATCGGTTCCGATTTTGGTCTTAGTATACCGTCGCGCCGGCCCGGTGTCAATTCCACGGCGGAATTTATTGCGCAGGCGGATTCCGGGATTTTTCTGTTTTTTCACTTGACGGCCTTCTGATCCCGTGCTATAATATGGACCGTTGATCCGGGGCATTAGCGCAGTTGGTAGCGCGTTTGAATGGCATTCAAAAGGTCAGGGGT
>JBJEUH010000008.1:0-10998 GCA_051883735.1 Candidatus Ventricola sp. | reverse complement strand
GGCACCAGGCCCAGCTTGATGAGCGCCTGGAAGCCGTTGCAGATGCCCAGCATCAGGCCGTCGCGCTGATCCAGCAGCGCGTGGATCGCGTCCATGATGCGCGGGTTGCGCAGCGCGGTCGCGATGAACTTGCCGGAGCCGTCCGGCTCGTCGCCGGCGGAGAAGCCGCCCGGCAGCATGACGATCTGCGCGTTCTCGATGCCCCTGACGATCGCGTCGACGGACTCCTCGATGCCCTTGGCCGTCAGGTTGCGGAAGATGAAGGTGTCCACCTCGGCGCCCGCGCGGCGGAAGGCCTTCGCGCTGTCCAGCTCGCAGTTGGTGCCCGGGAAGGACGGGATGAACACGCGCGGCTTGGCGACGCGGATCGCGGGGCGGTTGGTGTTGCGCGCGACGAACGGCTTGTACGGCGCGACGGAGTGCTTCGCCGGCGCGCTCGTCGGGAAGACGCTCTCCAGCGGCGCGGTCCAGGCCTTGTAGGCCTCCTCCAGGGAGAGCACCGTGCCCAGCACGTTGACCATCGGATGCTCGGACGTGAAGCCGATGATCTCCATGCCCGCCGGCACCGGCGCGCCGTCCGCCAGCTCGCAGACGATGCTGCCGTATTTGGGCAGGAAGAGCTCGTCCTCGGTCACGCCGTCCAGGCTCACGCCCACGCGGCTGCCCAGCGCCATCATCGTGACGGCGGCGGCGATGCCGCCGCGGCCCACGGTGTGCGCCGCGAGCACGTCGCCGCGCTCAATCGCCTGGCGCAGCAGGTCGTAGCGCATGAGCGCCTTGTCGTATTCCGGCAGGAGGCAGCTGTCCACCGGCAGGCGCAGCAGCGCGATGCGGTGGTCGCCGCCCTTGAAATCGGTGGAGATGATGTTCCCAGCCTCCACGGTGCCCACCGCGAAGGAGACGAGCGTCGGCGGGACGTGGATGTCCTCAAACGTGCCGCTCATGGAGTCCTTGCCGCCGATGGACGCGGTGCCGAAGCCCAGCTGCGCGGACAGGCCGCCCAGCAGCGCGGCTGCCGGCTTGCCCCAGCGCTTCTCGTCCTTGCCGAGCTTCTCAAAGTACTCCTGGAAGGTCAGGCGGGCGCGGGTCACGTCGCCGCCCGCCGCGCAGATCTTGGCCAGGGACTCGGTGACCGCGTACACCGCGCCGTGGAACGGGCTCCACTCGCTCAGGTACGGGTCATAGCCGTGGGCCATCAGCGTCGCGGTGGTCGTCTCGCCCTCGGTCGGGATCAGCGCGGCCATCGCCTCGTTCGGGCTGTCGCGGTGCACGCCGCCGTACGGCGCCAGGATCGTGCTCGCGCCGATGGTGCCGTCAAAGCGCTCGACCATGCCCTTCTGGGAGCAGACGTTCAGGTCGCCCAGCATGGACAGCCACGCCTCGCGCACGGTCTTGCCCTTGGCAAAGTCCGGCTGCGCGGTCAGGTACGGGTGCTCGCCGTCCGGCGCGGCGATGACCGCGCTCGCGTGCTGCGTGACGCCATTGGTGTCCAGGAACGCGCGGGAGAGATCGACGATCGTCTTGCCGCGCCAGTGCATGACCAGGCGCTCCTCCTCGGTGACGACCGCGACCTGCGTCGCCTCCAGGTTCTCCTCATAGGCCATCTGCTTGAAGCGCTCGACCATGTCCGGCTCGATCACGCAGGCCATGCGCTCCTGGGACTCGGAGATCGCCAGCTCGGTGCCGTCCAGGCCCTCGTACTTCTTGGGCACGGCGTCCAGCTCGATGACAAGGCCCGGGGCCAGCTCGCCCACAGCGACGCACACGCCGCCCGCGCCGAAGTCGTTGCAGCGCTTGACCATCTGCGCAAACTCGGCGCTGCGGAACAGGCGCTGGATGCAGCGCTCGGTCGGCGGATTCCCCTTCTGGACCTCCGCGCCGCAGGTGGAGAGGGATTCGACGCTGTGCGCCTTGGAGGAGCCGGTCGCGCCGCCGCAGCCGTCGCGGCCGGTGCGGCCGCCCAGCAGCATGATCACGTCGCCCGGGGCCGGCTGGCCGCGGCGGACATGGTCGCGCGGGGTCGCCGCGATGACGACGCCCAGCTCCATGCGCTTGGCGACGAAGCCCGGATGGTAGTATTCCTGCACCTTGCCCGCGGCCAGGCCGATCTGGTTGCCGTAGGAGGAATAGCCCTGCGCAGCGGTCGTGGTGATGCGGCGCTGCGGGAGCTTGCCCTGGCGGGTGCGGGAGTACGGCACGCGCGGGTCGCCGGAGCCGGTGATGCGCATCGCCTGATAGACGTAGCTGCGGCCGGAGAGCGGGTCGCGGATCGCGCCGCCCAGGCAGGTGGCCGCGCCGCCGAAGCCCTCGATCTCGGTGGGATGGTTGTGCGTCTCGTTCTTGAACATGATCAGCCAGGGCTCTTCCTTGCCGTCCACATTCGCGGTGACGACGATGGAGCACGCGTTGATCTCGTCGGACGCGTCCAGGTCGTCGAGCTTGCCGATCCTGCGCAGGGCCTTCGCGCCGAGGGTCGCCATGTCCATGAGGGACACGTCCTTTTTGCGCTCGCCGTACACCTCCTTGCGGGTGTCGATGTACAGCTCGTACGCCGCGCGGATCGGCTCGGCAAATTCGCCGCTCTCAAATTCAAAGTTGTCGATCGCCGTCAGGAAGGTGGTGTGGCGGCAGTGATCGGACCAGTAGGTGTCGATCGCGCGCAGCTCCGTGACGGACGGGTCGCGCTTCTCGGTATCGCGGAAGTAATCGCGGCAGAAGCACAGGTCCTCCGCGCTCATCGCCATGCCCATGGTCTTCACCATGTCGGCGAGCGCCTTGTCGCTCATGGCGGTGAAGCCCTCGACGACGGCCACGTCCGCCGGAACGTCGGCGTGCATCGCCAGGGTTTCGGGCTTGTCCATGCCCGCGCGGCGCGCCTCGACCGGGTTGATGAGGTGCGCGGCGATCGCGTCCATCATCTGCCGGGTCACCTGCGCGCCCTCGACGGCGTACACCTTCGCGCAGACCACCTTCGGGCGATCCTCGTGGGGGCTGAGCAGCTGCAGGCACTGGCTGGCGCTGTCGGCGCGCTGGTCATACTGGCCCGGCAGGTACTCCACCGCCAGCAGCTGCGCGTCCATCTGCGGCAGCGCCTCATCGTACAAAAGGTCAACGTTCGGCTCGGAGAAGATGATGCCCTTCGCGCTCTCAAGCGCCGCCTCTGAAACGCCCTCCACGTCGTAGCGCTGGAAGATGCGCACGCGCTCGATCGCCTGCGTGCCCAGCACCTCGCGCAGCTCGCTGCAAAGCTGCTGCGCGGCGACGTCATAGCCCGGACGCTTCTCTGCATAGATTCTTCTGACCTGACTCACGATAATCCTCCTCCGTGATCAAAGCGGAATTGTTCATCAATCGCGCCCGAATGAAAGTGAGCGCTATTTTCATTATAGCATCGAAGCGCGGGAAGCGCAATCATTTTCCGACTTTTTCAACCCTTCTCAGCAGGATCATTCGGATTATGTCGAACATTGACAACGAACCGATCTTCCTATATCATATACAATCATTACGTTTTCCGATTGGGGGAAGGAGGGAGCGCGTCTGTCCTCGTTTGTGCTGCGCCTGCTGGCGCTCGCGGCCATGCTTGCCGATCACGCGGGCCTCGCGCTGTTTCCCGCCGTGGGGGCGTTTCGCTGCGTGGGCCGCGTCTCGTTTCCGATCTACTGCTTCCTGCTCACGCAGGGGTTTCTGCACACGCGCGACGTGCGCGCCTATGGCCGCCGGCTCCTGCTGCTGGCAATCCTCTCCGAGATCCCGTTTGATCTGCTGATCTTCGGGCGCGTCGCCTGCGGCGTGGAGCAGAACGTGCTCTTCTCCCTGCTGCTGGGTCTGATGGCGCTTTTTGCCGCCGAGGTGCTGCGCGGCCGGCCCGTGCACGCCGCCATCGTCAGCCTCACGCTGTGCATGGCGGCGATGGTCGCGCGCGTGAGCTACGGCTGGCTGGCCATCGCGCTCTGCCTGTGTGTGTACTATGCCGGCGAAAGCCGGATGCGCCTGGCGCTGTCCATGGCCAGCGCGCTGCTGCTCTACACGCTGAGCCTCGCGCTCTCGGGCGTGACGGCAAGCTGGGTGCTGACGTCGCTGTGCTCGCTGTGTTCGCTGCCCCCGCTGCTGCTCTACAACGGCAGGCGCGGCGCGCGCAATCCGGCCTTCACCTTCCTGTTCTACGCCGCCTATCCGCTGCACCTGCTCGCGCTCGTCGCGATCCGGGCCATGCGCCTTGTGCCGCCGTACTTTCTTCGTTGATTCCGCTTTTCCGCCAGCTCACGCATATGCGCGCGAAGCAATGAAGGGAGTTTGAGGGACAACGTCCCTCAAGCGGGTTTTAGGGCGGCAGCCCTAACGTCCCTTTCCAAAGCCGCAAAAGGCGCCTGGAAGCCGTCCGCTTCCAAGCGCCTTTATTCTTCATTCGGGCCTGTTTCAAGCCTCGTTGACGGAATCGCAATGGTCGCCTTCGGCTCCGCTGCGATTCTTGCTTTTCATGCTTCACTGATGAGGAACGTTGGGCTGCCGCCCAAACCCGCCTGAGGGATTTTATCCCTCAGACTCCCTTCCTCGCTTCGCGCATATCATTCCATTATTTCACTAGGAAGTACACCGCCACCAGCGCGCCCAGCGCGATGCGGTACCAACCGAACGCCGTGAAGCTGTGCTTCTTGACGTAGCCGATGAACGTCTTGATCGCCACGACGGACACGACGAACGCCGTCACACACCCGACCAGCAGAATCAGCAGCTCCGCGCCCGTGAAGCTCAGGCCGAACTTGAGCACCTTGATGAGGCTCGCGCCGGCCATCGTCGGGATCGCCAGGAAGAAGCTGAACTCGCTCGCCGCCGCGCGGGAGCAGCCCATGAGCACGCCGCCCAGGATCGTCGCGCCGGAGCGGCTGGTGCCCGGCACCAGCGAAAGCACCTGGAACAGGCCGATCATCAGGGCCATGCGCATGTCGATGAGCTCCACGCTCTGGATTCTGGCGCGCTTGTGCGGGTTCTGCCTGCGCTCAATCAGGATGAACGCCACGCCGTAGATCACCAGCATCGCCGCCACGACGGGCGCGGTATGCAGGTGCGCATCCATCCAGTCGTCAAACGGGATGCCGACGATGGCGCTGGGCAGGATCGCCACGACGACCTTGATCCACAGGCTCACCGTGTCCATGCGCACCCAGGACAGGATGCCCTTGCCGCCCCGCCTGAACGGCCAGAGCTTGGGGAAATACAGCACGACGACCGCAAGGATCGCGCCGAGCTGGATGACGACGTTGAACATCGTCTTGAACGCGTCGCTCATCTGCAGCTGGATGAACTCATCCAGCAGGATCATGTGTCCGGTCGAGCTGATGGGCAGCCACTCCGTGATGCCCTCGACCACGCCGAAGAGCACCGCCTTCAGCATCTCAACAAAAAGATTCATAAGCCTTCCTTCCCGGGGCTGCCGCCCCGAACCCATGGGATTGCGTTGGGCTGCCGCCCAAACTCCTTCTTCGCTTCACGCGTGCCTGATGAGGCAGGACTTAAAACTCAAACTCCTCCGCGCTGCGCACGGTGAGCCTTGCGGGCGTCTCTGCCTGCTTCGCCGCCTCGCGCTGCTGCGCCTCCCGCTCCTTCACCTGCTGCTCCTGCGCGTATTCCGCCTGCTGGCGCATGCGCTGCATCAGCTGCTGAAGCGGCGCCATCGCCGAAAGCTCCCGGGCCAGCAGATCGGCCATGTCGTGCGAGCGGAGCATCCGCCATTCCTCCTGGATGCCGTTGTGCTCGATGCCGAAGCCCTTCTTCACATACAGCGCGCGCAGATCCTCCGGCACGTCGTCCGGCACGGCGATCTTCCGATAGTCCTCGCCAAAGAGCGCAAACCGATCCCCAAGCCGCGGATCATACAGCGCCTCGCGCACCTCGTCCGGACATCTGCAGATGTGCAGGCGCAGCGCGTCCATCAGCGGCTTATCCGCCGCATAGCATCCCTCGCCCCAGGACAGCCAATCCGGCCCGAAGCCCCAGTACATGCCGAAGCCCTCGCTGCGTCTCTCGCCGGGATAGCGCCAGCCCAGCCACACATGGTCGCGGAACGGGGATTTGTCCTTTGAAAAGCGCGTGTCGCGGCGGATGCGCGACATCGTGCGCCCGGGCCGGGTATCCAGCCGCGGGTCGATGAGCTGCACCACCGGCGTCATCTCGTCGCAGAGCGCGCGCAGCGGCGCCTTCACGTATTGCTCGTACCGCGCCCGATTCTGCTCGTAAAACGTCTGGTTGTTGTTGAAGCGGATGTCGCTCAGAAAGTCGAGCGCCTCCTGTGCAAAGCCTGTAAACACCCTGTTGCCTCCTTGTCGCTGCTCATTATAGCATGCGCTTTGCGAAATGTACAGCGCCGCGGATGATCCTCCCGCAACAGAAAGGCCGCCGGATCGCTCCGGCGGCCCTGGCCATGCTGGTTACTCGATGAGATCGTCGTCGTCAAAATCGTCGCCGCCGTCTTCCTCGAAGTCGTCCTCGTCCGCTCCGGCCTTCTTCTTGCCAAAGCCGGAGAACAGCCCCTTCTTCTTCATCGGCTTGATCTCGGCCTTCTTCTTGCCGCTGCCCGCGTATTTGTCCTCGCGCGGCTCCTGCTGCTGGCGGATCTCCTCGATCTGCGCGCGGCTCAGCCGGATCGTCTGATCCGCCCCGGCCTTCTCCGCGGGCTGCTCCTCGATCGCCGGCGCCTCCTCAAACAGATCGGCCAGCTTGTTCACCGTGGGCACATCCGCCGGCTCTGCGGCCTTCGGCGCGGCGGCGGCCTGCGCCACCTCCTCGCCCAGCTTGCCGAAGATGCGGGTCTGGGAGTCGTCCACCTTGCCCTGCGCGATGAACTCCGGACGCTGATCGACCGGCACGACGCGCAGGGTCTCATCGGTCGGCACCTCCACCGCGGCGCGGCGGCGGCGTCCCTCCTCGCGCTCCAGCTGACGCATCGCGTCGCGCGCAGGCGTCGTGGATTCCGGCTTGTCCGTGTCCTCCTCGGTCAGCTCCGCCGCGGGAACGATCGGCTCGTCCGCCTGCGTCCCGGGCTTGGGGGCCGTCTTCTCGGCCTGCTGCCTGCGGCGGCGCGCTACGCCCCGGTGGTTGCGCACATCCGGGGAGAGCTCGATGGTGTCGATCGCCTGCGCCATGCGCTTTTTGCGCTTTGCGCTCGTCACGCCGCTGACGGCCAGCACGCCCACCAGCAGCGCCGCCAGCACGCCCGCGACGCTGTACAGCACGACGGGGTTCACCTTCTGGGCGATGAGCTCGCCCAGCGTCGGCGCCGGGGTCGCGGTCGGCACGGGGGTCGGCGTCGGCGGCACCGGGGACGGCGTCGGCACGGCGGTCGGCGTCGGGGTCGGCGCGACGTAGGCGATCTCCAGAATATCCGATTCAAAGGTGCGCTCGTTGCCGTCCACGTCCTTGCCATGGACGACGAACTGGAACTTGCCCGCGATGCTGGTCTCCACGTCGAAGACGACCGTGCGGCTCTCGCCGGAGGGCAGCGACGGAATCTTCGCGACGGTGGTGCTGCCCTGCGTGATGGTCAGCGTCGCCGCGTCGGTCTCGCCCACGTTCTCCACCACGACGCCGAAGCGCACGACGGCCGGCTCGCTGTTGATGACGCTCTGCGCCGCGTCGGCATAGACGTTCAGCAGCAGCGCGCGGGAGACGTCCTGCGTGGTCACGGAGATCTCGTTGGAGGTGATGCTCACAGGCTCGCCGCTGCCGTCGTTTCCGGAAACGGTCACGCTCAGCGTGGTATTCTGCGCGGCCGTCCACTCGATCTCCTTTTCATAGGAAGCGCCTGCGCTCAGCTCCACATCGGAGAACACCTCGGTGCCGTCGCTGAGCGTCGCCGTAAGGCCCGTATACGCCTGGCTGCCCGTGTTCTTGACGGACACGGTCAGGGCAACCTGCTCGCCCGGGTACACGTCCTCGGCGTTCTTGGCCGACAGGGCCGCATCAAGCCCGTCCTCCGCGACGGTGATGGTCTTGCGGGCCATGTCGGAAATGGTCAGCGTCTTGCTGGAGTCCGCCGCCTGATAGGAGATGGACGGCTTGCTCACCAGCTCCTTGCTGCCCATGGTGAACGTATCGGTGAGGGTCACCTTTTCGCCCACGGACAGGGACGGCTGCGCCAGCGTCTCCTTGGTGACGCCCTCGTTCTTGATCACGATGTTGCGCAGCTCGACATTGCCGGTGTTGGAGAGCGTGTAGGAGAGCGTCACGCTCTGTCCCTCGCGCGCGCTCGCCGGGGAGACGCTGTACGTCGCCGTCAGCTGCGGCGCGGCCTCCTCGGTCTGGATGGTCACCGGCACGGTGCGGGTGGCCTTCTGCGGGCCGCTGCCCGTATCGACCGTATACTGAATATAGTAGCTGATCTTGCCCTTTTCGATCTGATCCTGCGTGACATGCCATTTGCCGGTGTACGTCACGCTCTGCTCGCCCTTGAGGCCGCTGTATTTTTCAACGGAAATGCCCGACGGGTTGAAGAGCGTGATCTCCTCCTCCATGTCCGTCTGGCTGCTGTTGTAGATCTTGATGGTAATGGAAACATCCTGCTCGGAGATCACCGACTGCGGTTCGCTCAGCGAAGACACGCGAATCGGGTCCGCATCCGCAGCCGCCGCGCCGCACAGCGCCAGCGTCAGCACGGCAAGCAGCGTCGCGATTCCAAGCCGGAAGCCTTTCATGCGCTTCTCCATTCTTACGTTCAGGGCCGAACGCGCGGCCCCTTCCTCCCTTCCCCGGCAGAGCTTTCCGCCGATCTATGTCGAAAGCGTACACAAATCCACTTTGGTTTATTGTAGTCTATCGCGTCGTTTCTGTCAAGACCGGGCAAATGTTGTCATCACTTTACGGGGCAACCAAAAGACCTGCGGCCGCCACGCCCGCGGCATAGGCCAGGAGCGCCGCGGGCATCGCATAGCCCGCGCTGCGCGCGCCCGCCGCGCCCAGGTACAGCGAGCCGGTGAAGAAGATCGTCTCGCTCGCCCCGCTGATGACGCAGGCGAGCCGCGCCGCGCGGCTGTCCGCCCCGCAGCCCGCGATCACGTCGCGCACCGCCGCCAGCGCCGCCGAACCCGACAGCGGCCGGAGCAGCACGACCCCCGCCGCCTCTGCCGGCACGCCCAGCGCGCTAAGCAGCGGCGAGAGCGCACCCTGCAGCGCGTCCATCACGCCCGTCCCGCGCAGCAGCGCCGTCGCCGTCAGGATGGCGCACAGATACGGCGCCATCTCCAGCAGCGTTATCAAGCCCTCCTTCGCCCCGCGCACAAACGCGCGGTACACGTCGATGCGCGCGTGCAGGCCGGAGAGCAGCGCGAAAACGACAAGCGCCGGCAGCAAATAAGACGAATCAATCATGCGCTTTCTTCCTCATCGCAAAGATTTTGCACAGCACAATTCCTGTCAGCGTCTGCACGCCGGTGACCAGCAGCGTCGGCAGCACGATGTCTGCAGGGTTTTTCGCGCCCGCCTGCGCCCGGATGGCGATCATCGTCGTGGGCAGCAGCTGCACGCTGCACATGTTCAGCGTCAGAAACAGCAGCATTGCGTCGCTCGCGCGTCCGTCCCGCCTTCCCGCCGCCGCCATTTTTCGCATGGCGCTCAGGCCGGCGGGCGTCGCCGCGCCGCCCATGCCCAGCATATCCGCCGCCAGATTCACGCAGATGTCCGAAAGCGCCTGCTCCTCGCCCGGCGCAAAGCGGAACAGACGGAAAAGCGGCCTGCGCAGCGCGCCTGCCAGCGCCTGCGTCACGCCGCTCTCGCGCAGCACCCCCAGCAGCCCGCCGAAGAACGCATACGCGCCCGCCATGCTCATGCAGAACGCCACCGCCTCGCCGCCGCCGCCCAGCAGCGCGTCCTGCGCCGCGGAGAAATCGCCCTGCGCCGCCGCCGCCACGACCCCGACGAGCAGCATCATGCAGAATACCGCGTTCATCGCATCACCCCGGCAAGCCTATGCCCTCACGGGCAAAAAAAGAAGGAGGCCGAAAAGCCTCCTTCATACACGCCTTCCACCATCCTGCGGATGGTCCTCCTCCCTCAAGAGGGAGGCAACGTTGGCAGAAGGCGCGTTTTGATTCTCGCTTTGTTCCCCAAGGCTCCCTCCAGAGGGAGCTGGCTGCCGAAGGCAGACTGAGGGAGTTTACATCTTCACAATCTCGTACTCGCGCACGCCCAGCCCGATCTTCTCGGCGTGCTCCAGGCAGCTGCGCCACTCGGAATTGGGCGTGGAGTTGGTGAACGGGTCGCCCCAGTCCGCAAAGCCCGGCTTGCGCAGGTTGTCCCAGAGCTGGCTGCCCGGCAGCGCCTGCTGGTCAAGGCACGCGTCCACGCACGCCTGATCGAGCGCCAGCGGATCGAAGGAGGCGAACATGCCGATGTCCGGCAGGATCGGCGCGTCGTTCTCGCAATGGCAGTCGCAGTTCGGGGAGATGTCCTGCACGAGCGAGATGTGGAAGTTCGGACGGCCGGAGATGACCGCCTTCGCGTACTCGGCCATGCGGCAGTTGAGCACGGCGTTCGCGTTGTCGCTCACGAAGTGGATCGCGTCGAAGTTGCACGCGCCCAGGCAGCGGCCGCAGCCGAGGCATTTGTCCGGATTGATGTGCATCTTGCGGGCCTTCTCGTCAAAGACCAGGCCCTCGTTGGCGCACAGCCTCTGGCAGAGCCTGCAGCCGCAGCAGTCGCCTTCCTCGACGACCGGCTTGCCGTCGTTGTGCTGCTCCGCCTTGCCCGCGCGGGAGCCGCAGCCCATGCCGATGTTCTTGATCGCGCCGCCGAAGCCGGTCGATTCGTGCCCCTTGAAGTGCGTGAGGCTGATGAACACGTCCGCGTCCATCACCGCGCGGCCGATCTTCGCCGCTTTGACGTATTCGCCGCCGACGACCGGCACCTCCACGTCGTCCGTGCCCTTGAGGCCGTCGCCGATGAGAATCGGACAGCCGACGGTCAGCGGCGTGAAGCCGTTCTCCCAGGCGCACTGCAGGTGCTCCA
>JBJEUH010000007.1:0-11095 GCA_051883735.1 Candidatus Ventricola sp. | reverse complement strand
GGCCCTGCTTACGGCGATAGTTCTTCTTGGACTTGTACTTGAAGACGATGATCTTGTCGCCACGAACCTGGCCGACGACCTTGCCCTCAACCTTCACACCCTCGACAACCGGGGTGCCGACCTTGACGTCGCCCTCGTTTCCCACGAGCAGAACGTCGAAAGAGACCGTGGAGTCGACCTGCGCATCGATCTTCTCGATGTAGATCACGTCGCCCTCACTAACGCGGTACTGCTTGCCACCAGTCGCAATAATAGCGTACATATGGTGACACCTCCTAATGATTTACTCGCCGGGTTTAGGTATGCCGGATTTCCGGGCATTTTAACAAAACCAGCCCCGAGCGGCTTGCCTTCCTATGATAACAGCTTTTTGTTCCGGTGTCAACATTTTTCCTGCCATTGAACAGAAAATCTTTGCTCAATAGCCGGTCGCTTCCTCGTTTTTGACGAGCTTGACGATGCGGCTGGTGCCCAGGCGCGTCGCGCCCAGCTCGATGAAGCGCTCCGCATCCGCCTGCGAGGCGATGCCGCCCGCCGCCTTGATGCCCTTGCCCGGGGCCATGTGCGCCTTCATCAGCGCCACATCATCAAACGTCGCGCCCGCGGTGGAGAAGCCCGTGCTCGTCTTGATGAAATCCGCGTCGGAGCGGCTGACGATATCGCACATGCGGATCTTTTCGTCCTCGGTGAGCAGGCAGGTCTCGATGATGACCTTGAGCGGTTTGCCGGCGCACGCCGCCTTGACCGCGTTGATCTCCGCAAGCACGTCCTCGTCGCGCCCGTCCTTGAGCATGCCGATGTTGATGACCATGTCGATCTCGTCCGCACCGTTCTTCACCGCGTCCGCCGCCTCAAACGCCTTGACCGCCGTGGTGGAATAGCCCGTCGGGAAGCCGATCACCGTGCACACACCGACCCTGCTGTCCCGCTCCTGCATGTACGCCCTGCAGCGCGCGACATAGCTCGCCGGGATGCACACCGTCGCGGTGCCGTAACGGATCGCGTCGTCGCAGATCGCCTGAATCTGCGCCCAGGTGGCTTCGGGCTTCAAAAGCGTATGATCCACCAGGGAAAGAATCTTGGAAAGTTCCATAAACATCCTCCTTCAAACCGCTCTGTTACCCAGTATTATACCGCAAAAAGTTGGCCCATGCAACGCCGCGCACCCTTCCATTTTTCCTCCGGTTGTCGTATACTGAAGGAAGCAACCGCATCTGCACGACAGGAGGAATCCGCTTATGATCATCGGCATGAGAGGACACGACTTTGGCCGCATGGAGCCCGCCCAGCTGGCCGAAACCATCGCTTCGCACGGCTTCCGCGCCGCGCAGCTGGCCTTTGGCAAGGCGTTTGCGCAGGCCCCGGAGGTCTACATGACGGACGAGGGGCTTGCGGCCGTCCGCGAGGCCTTTGCCGCGCACGGGATCGCCGTGCCCGTCATGGGCTGCTATGTCAGCGCCAGCGACCGCGATCCCGCCAAGCTTGAGGCAGCGAAGGCCAAGTTCGCCGCGTACCTGCGCGCCAGCGTGCGCCTGGGCGCGGGCTGCGTCGGCACGGAGACCACGCACTTCACCTTTGACGAATCCGAGCGCGAGGCTGCCTACGCCCGCCTGCTCGATTTCACGCGCGCTGCTGCCGCCGTCGCGGAGGACTGCGGCGCGACGGTGGGCATCGAGCCCGTCGCCTATCACACGCTCGCCACGCCCGAGCTGACGGCCCGGCTGATGCGCGACGTGCCCAGCGACCACCTCAGGGTCATCCTCGATACGGCGAACCTCGTGCCTCCGGGCGAATCGCGGCCTGAGGTGCAGCACGACCTGCTGAATCGCGCGCTGACGCTCTTCGGGGACAAGATCTGCGCGCTGCACGTCAAGGACGGCGTATGGAACAGCGAAAACCGGTGGGAGAACCGTCCGCTTGGCGAGGGTATCATGGACTGGCCCACGCTTCTGCCGCGCCTGCGCGCCCACAACGACAGCCTCTGCGCGCTGCGCGAGGACGTCTGGCCGGGCCGCGCGGACGAGGAATACGCCACGATGTGCCGGTGGGCCCAGCTATGACGACGCGCCAGGAGGCCATCGCCGCCTGCCTCAGCCTGCCGGACGCCTATGAGGACTATCCCTTCGACGACAACTGGGCCGTCATGCGCCATCAGACGAACAAAAAGATGTTTGCGGCGGTCTTTGACCGCGATGGGCGCGTGTGGATCAACGTGAAGGCCGAGCCCGGCTGGGCCGACTTCTGGAAATCGGTTTATCCCGCCGTCGTTCCGGCGTATCACATGAACAAGCTCCACTGGATCAGCGTCATCCTGGACGGCAGCATGACCGACGGGGAGCTCCTCCACCTCATCGACGACAGCTACCGGCTCACCGCGCCCCGGCCAAAACGGCAGAGGCAGGAATAAGCATATACATCAAAAGAGGCGTCCCGCAGGAGGACGTCTCTTTTTGCTTGCGCGTCAATCAGTCTCTGCAGTTGGCGAGACACTTGATCAGGCACGCGGCGCCGGCAAACAGCAGCGCAAAGAAGAACAGCAGCAGGCCCACGAGAATCGCGCCGATCACCGTCCGCGCCGCCACGTCGATCAGCAGCAGCACCAGAGCAAACAGGATGGTGCCCAGCGCACCGGCCAGCAGCGACCGCAGGTTCGTGCACAGGCAGGCGCACGGCTCGTTTCTGCACGCCACGGCTGCGGAGAGAATCAGGATGGCCAGGAACACGACGGCGATGATGAACGCCGCCCACAGGAACGTCGTGCTCACGGTCAGGACGCCCGTGATTTGCAGGAACGCCGCGATCACGCCGATCAGCAGGCTGGCAATCAGCGCGGTCAGGTTGCAGCGGCACCGGCAGTTGCAGTTGCAGTCAAGCATTGACATGGATTTCCACCTCCCCACGACAGCCTATGTGCCGGGAGCAGGGATGGTGCAGAGCGGATTCCCGTCCGCGCAAACAAGGGCGTCGTTTCTGCCCGTCTCATTTTAAAGGCATTCCAAAATCCATTGGTGCCTGAATTCTCTCTGAGCACATTGCGCCCGTTCGCAGCGCTTTGCCTGCCTTCTTCGCTTTGCGCGCACAGCAGCAATTCAGGATGAAAGCAAGATGAGGGATTGCCCGGACGGGCAATCCCTCATCAATGGCATATCAGAAATTACTTGATGGTCGCATACCACTCATTGGCTTCCTTGGTCAGCTGCTCGCCGCCGTCAGCATACCACTGAGCCACGATGTTGTCCCATTCATCCATGGAGATATCGCCGCGGACGAGCTTCACCAGCGTGGTGGTGACGAAGTTCTTGGTCAGCTCAGGATACTCCGCATCGGAAGGCAGGGAAGACGTCAGCTTGTTGCTGAGCTGCGGATAGTCAATGAATTCGGGCAGCGTACGATCATAGCGCTGCTCATAGCGGTCGCCGCCGACAGCGGTCAGCAGATCCGGATTGGAGAACAGCATCGGGAACAGGCACCAGCCGATACCGTTCTTCTGGCCCTGCGGATGATAGTCGGGCATGTTCACATAGTCAGGATTGTAGATGCGCGTGGTGCCATCGGCGTCATAAATCCACTGATTGCCCTCAGGACCAAAGTGCAGCATGTAGGTTTCCTCATCAGTGGCTTCCTGATTCAGAATCTGCATGATCTTCGCGATCTTCTCCTCGGAGCAGTTCGCGCCGAAGCAGAAGTACGTGCTCACCGTGCCCTCGTTGAGGTACTTGCCCTGGACGCCATCCTCGTTCACAACGGGATTCATGTTGATGTAGTACGGGCCCACAGCACCCAGCTCATCGTTGAAGTCCTTGGTCACGTTGTACTGGAACAGCACCTTGGTGTCGGTGGTGGAGTTGAAGAACTCCTGCCACGCGGGCTGGTTGGCAACCCACTTGGCAGACACGTGGCCATCGTTGTCCCACTCGTAGTCGTCATAGGACACGTTGTCCATGTAGCCAACCTTGCCGGAAGCGAACTTGTAGGTGATGTCGATGCCGGAGGTACGATAGTCGGTCGTCACGAACTCAGGATCGATGTAGCCCTTCGCATACCAGTCGGCCAGCAGCGTCAGCGCCTTCTTGCTGCCCTCGGAAACGAAGCCGAACACCAGCTCGCCGTTCTCCTCGGTCCAGTAGTAGGGGTTCACGCCATAGATGCCGAAGATGGACGGGAAGAACAGGCGCTGCAGCACCGCATCGTGATTGCCGCCGGCGGTCATGGCATAGGTATCGTTGATGCCGTTGCCGTCCGGATCGCCATAGGTGAACTGCTCAAACACATTGGACAGCTCCTCAACCGTCGTAGGAACCTCCAGGCCGAGGTTGATCAGCCAGTCCGCGCGGATGGCGCCGCCGATGGCAGCAGCCGCCGTCGCGGCCAGGCGCGGGAAGCCGTACAGCTCGCCGTCCACGGAGCCATAGGTAAAGAAGTCAGGATCAATGCCCACGCACATCTCGTAGTATTCCGGCATGTTCTCCTTCACCATCTCGACGGTGTAGGGCATCACCAGACCCTGGTCCACCAGGTTGACCACTTCGCTCAGGCTGCCGGCCGTGATGAAATCCGGGATGTCGCCGGAGGCATACAGCACAGCACGCTCTTCCGCAGTCGTTGCGCGGACGATCTCAACATCCACACCGAAGGTCTTTTCAAATGTCTGTTCGCCCCAGGAGCCATCCTCCAGCGGGGGGTTGTCGCCCAGCCAAGTGATCTTCATCACTTCGCCTTCGGCCATCGCAGTCGGCAGCATGCCCACAACCATGACCATTGCCAGCAGGATACTCAGCCATTTTTTCATACCAGAAACCTCCTTATTTTTTTATGTGCTCCATGGCACATGAAAGCAGATTGATTCCATCAGCCCTTGACCGCGCCGAGCACCATGCCCTTGGTGAAATACTTGCGGACAAAGGGGAAGATGATGAGAACGGGGACAATCGTCACCATGATGCCTGCGGCACGCATGGTTTCCTCCGTAGGCTGGTCAGCCTTGCCGCCGTGGACCAGCGAGCCGGACATCAGCATGTTGCTCTGCTCGATGACCAGACGACGGATATGCACCTGCACCACCTGCTTGTTCAGATCCTTGATGTAGATCATGGAATCGAAATAGCTGTTCCAGTGTGTGAAGAACTGCCAGGTTGCAATCGTCATCAGCGACGGGATGCTGATCGGGAGAATAACATAGGCGAAGGTCTGCAGCGTGGTGGCGCCGTCAATGTCCGCGGCCTCCACCAGGGAATCGGGAATGCCCTCAAAGAATGAGCGAAGCAGCAGGATGTAATAGGTGTTGCACAGCGGAATCAGCACGAGAATCCAGATGTTGTTCAGCAGGCCCACGTTCTTGACGGTCAGATACGTCGGGATCAGACCGCCGACGAAGAACATGTTGATCATAAAGAACCAGATGATGAGCTTGCGGCCCGGGAGATCGCGCTTGCTGATCGGATAGGCCGCCAGCGCCATGACCATGACGGACAGCGCGGTGCCGACCACGGAGCGGAAGATGGTCACCAGGAAACCGGTCTGCACATAGGACTGACTGAACAGGCGGGTATAGGCTTCCAGCGTGAATCCCTTGGGTGTCCACATGAACGGGTCCATATTGGTCGCCAGTCCGCCATAGGTGGAGAACGATTTCATCAGCAGATAGTAAATCGGATAGATGATGGTCAGCATGAAAAGCGCCAAGACGATATAGATGAACGCACGTGCAATCGTGCTGCCGCCATCCCGGCAGGTCATCCAGCGCGGCTTTGTCATGATTCTCTCCCCCCTTTCTCAGAACAGGCCTTCCTGACCCACCAATTTGGATGCATAGTTTGTGATCAGAACCAGGACCAGATTGATGACATTTTTGAAGAGTCCCACAGCGGTCGAATAGCTGTATTTGTTGTTTTCCAGGCCGAGCCGATAGACATAGGTGTCGATGATGTCGGTGGAATCCTGCACGGCTGCGTTGTACATGTTGTAGATCTGATCGAAGCCGGCGTTCATCATCGAGCCGACCTTCAGCACCATCACGACGACGATCGTGCCGGCAATGCAGGGCAGCGTGACATGGGTCAGCTGCTGCCAGCGCCCGGCGCCGTCCAGCTGCGCCGCCTCGTACAGCTCAGGGTTGATGCCGCCGATGGCTGCGATAAAGATGATCGAGTTCCATCCGGCGGATTCCCATACGTCGCTGGCAATCAGCCAGAATCTGAACCAGTTTTTGTCCCCCAGGAAATAGATGGGATTGCCGCCGCACATCCTGATGACGGCGTTGACCATGCCGGTTGTCGGGGACAGAATCTCGATCAGGATCGAGCTGATCACCACCCAGCTGAAGAAGTGCGGCAGCATCGTCACGCTGGAAACCAATGTGCGGTATTTCCGGTGGACGATCTCATTCATCAGCAAGGCCAGCACCAAGCCGGAGGTGGAAACAAACATCAGCTTCAGCAAGCTGATCACGACGGTATTCTGGGTAGCCTGCCAGAAATAGCGGTCATCGATCATCTTTTTGAAGTGCTTCAGCCCCACCCAGGCAGAGCCTTCAATGCCCTGGAGGATTTTGTAGTCCTTAAAAGCGATCTGGAGGCCGTAAATCGGGCCGTAGGCAAAGATGATGTACCACACAATCGCAGGCAGCAGAAATACATACAGCCAGCGGTATTTGTAGAGTCTCGCCCTCACGCTTGGCGCCTGATACACCAGCGGCTTTCCTTCTTTCCGGCTTGTACTCATTCATTTCCCTCCTCACTCGGCGCCCTTGATCCATGCTTCGGAGATGCGGTGATACATGATGGTATCCCGGCCGTGCCAGGTATAGCAGACATGAATATCGCCGTTGCGGCTCTGCATGATGCACGGATAGTGGTATGTGTGGTTCAGCTTTTTGTTCGCTTCACCGGCAAAGCCGTCAGCAGGTTCCAGGATGCGCTTATAAGGGAAGGTGTCGCCTTCATCATCGGTCAGGGCAATCACCACCGGCATGCGGGGCGCACCCCAAACGACCGCCGTGGGATCGTCGCCGCCCTTCATCTCATTGTAGATCAGCGCGATGCTTCCCGACTGGAGGCGAATGGCCTGAATGGACGCGTTGTTGTTGGGCAGGCAGGTGGCAGCCGGCTCCGTCCAGGTGCGGCCGTAATCCTCCGAAAAGGACCGGTAGATTCGGTCGGCGGAACGGCTGCGGAAGAAGGCCACCAGGTGCCCGGGCCGGGTTTCGACAATGCTCATGTGCACACGGCGCACGCTGCCGGGGACCTCGTATTCCTGCCAGGTCGCGCCCTGATCAGCGGAAATCTGCACCACCGAGTAATCGCGGCCGTACTGCGGCTTGTTTTCGTCTTCCTCCACCAGGCTGTACCACATGGGGAAAATCCACTCCCCATTGCTCATTATCGTAATGGGGTGGCGGCAGAAGGCGCCGGGTTTGGTGAAATAGCTGGTCATTTCGGACCAGGTATGACCGTTGTCCCTGGACGTGCGCAGCCTGACCTCTGCCGTTTCCTGCATGGTGAAATGCCCCTTGGCTTTGCCGGCCTTCACCCTGGCCTCCCATTCTTCATGGGTCATCTTGCCGCGGGAAAGCTGCGCTGTATGCAGCAGCCAAACTGTGCCGTCAGGCGCCTGGAACAGCGACGGGTTCTGCTCGGAGCGCTCATAATCGTCCGAAACAAGCACCGGCTCTGTCCAATGATCCGAATCCTTGTCCAGCCGGCTGAGCGCAATCTTGATGTCGGAAGAGCCCTCGGACAGACCCGCAAACCATGTGCACAGGATATCCCCGTTCTCAAGCTCAACCAACTGGGAAGCATGGTTGTCGCGGAAGGTGCTGGGCAGGTAAGCCTTGATGTGGTTGTCATACCCGTGTTCGATAAATAGCTTTCCATCTTTGGTCAATTCGTTCAGGTTAAGCGGCTTCATCGGCGGCTCCTTTCCGGCTGTGATGCCTTACTGTGTGCCGATTCTTCTTGTCAGCTTCTCGCCGGATACAGCGCTTGTCCTCTGACAGCTGGCACGGTTGTTCATCGGCTGGTTGTGCAATCGTCTTGATACCCTTCAAATGTTTCAATATGAAACGATTTGGATTTCATTTCAGAAGGGAATTCATAATAAATGTTTCATTGCTGCCTTTAATAATTATAGATTACCACTAAATAGCCCATTTTTCAACCAAATATCATTGTCATTTTTGTTTGCGATGTATTATATTGAAACACTTTGTTGGAGTCATTGACTGGTTTGTCGAGATTTGCTATACTTAATTTAGTACAAATCACTACGCAGAAGCCGTTGAGATGAGAGGAAAACTTGATGATGCGCCGCACAAGGATTTTGGGTATCGCTCCCTATGAAGGCATGAAGAACCTGATGCTGTCCCTGGCCGCCTCCATGGACGACGTGGAAATGACAGCGCTTGTCGGCGACCTGGAGCAAGCCGCTGTTCTGGTTCAAAAATACTCCGAGGAGGATTTCGACGTGCTCATTTCCCGCGGCGGCACCACCGAAATCCTGCGGAAGAAAAGCCATCTGCCGGTCGTGGATATCGAATTGAGCATTTACGACCTTCTGCGGGCGATCCAGCTGGCGCAGAACAGCCAGAACCGCCAAAGCCGCTACACCATTGTCGGCTTTCCGGCGATTATCAAAAACGCCTATTTTCTGCGCGACGTCCTCCGCTACCAGATCGACCTGTTTACCATCCACAACGAAGAGGAAGCCCGAAAGGTTCTTCAGCAGCTTGCGCAGGAGAAATGCCAAATCATCCTGTGCGACATGATCACCAACTCCATCGCGCACGAATACGGGCTGGCCACCATGCTGATCAATTCCGGCAGCGAAAGTGTCGACGCCGCCATCCGCAATGCCGTGAACATCAGCCGGCTGTATCAGCCCCTGCGCGATCATTCGCAGCTGCTGAGCGCCTATCTGCAGTCGCAGGACGACGAGGTCATCATTCTCGATCTGCAGGGGCACAGCGTCTTCAGCACCAGCCAAAGCCCCGCCATGCTGGCGCTTGAGAAGAAGGTCAAGGCGTACATTCCGGAGCTGACGGTCGAAAAGAGCCGCCAGCTCGTGGTGGCTGTCGACGGCATTCAGTATGACGTCAAGGGCAGCATGCTCCAGGCCAACGACCAGCATTACGCCGCCTTTCATCTGCATCAGCACGCCGCCCGCTCCTCCATGGAGAAATACGGTATCCGCTCCCTGAACAAGGAGGAGGTTCGGGACAGCTTTTTCCACAGCTTCTACGGAATGACCAACCCCGGCGCCGTTCAGCAGTATACGAGGTATTTCCAGTGCACGCAGCCGCTGATGATCGTCGGTGAAACCGGCACCGGCAAGACCCAGATGGCGCACATGATCTACAGCAACGGGCCCTATCAGAATGCACCGCTCTTCGTGGTGGACTGTGCGCTCCTTCAGCAAAAGGGATGGAACTTCCTGCTCAATCACAGGGATTCGCCCCTGTGTGAAATGGGCGTCACGGTTCATTTCCAGAATATGAAGGATCTTTCTGTCCAGATGTTTGACCAGCTGTTTCGTCTGCTGGAGGCCATTCATTACCGCCGGCGAAACCATCTGATTTTCACGGCCAACTCGTCCGACGGCCCCGACGCCGTCGCGCGCATTCAGAAGCTGATGAACTGGTTCGGATGCGCCATGATTCAGCTTCCCGTCTTGCGCGAGCATCAGGACAGCATTCCCCAGCTTGCCAGCCTGTACATCAACACGCTCAATGTCAACAACGTATGCGAGGTGGTGGGGATTGAGCCGGAGGGCATGGAGCAGCTGCAAAACTATTCCTGGCCCGACAATTACGATCAGTTCAAGCGCGTGCTGCGCGAGCTCGTCCTCTCAGCCCATGGCCCTTACATCACCGGCGAGGTTGTGCGCACGCAGCTTGCCAAGGAACGCCTGCTCTATCCCCCGGCCAACATCTTTACCATGACCAACATCTTTGAAGGAAAGACGCTGGAGGAGATCGACATGATCGCCCTTCAGTATGTCCTAGCACGCGAAAAGAACAATCGTTCGACCACGGCCGCCAAGCTCGGCATCAGCCGTTCGACGCTCTGGCGCATGATGCAGAAGATGGGGCTGTCCTCCGAGGAGAACAATACCGAAGTGTAATCCGGATTTCATCACGATGAAACTGCCCGCAGGAAATCGCCTTTGCATTTCCTGCGGGCAGCTGCTTTTATATTCGGAAATCAGTCCAGCGGAATCACCTGCATCCCGCGCGGCCTGCTCTGAAAGAGAACCTCGCCGTCTGCGGATAACGTGTACAGGCCGCTTTTCATTTCGACATCCACGCTGTGGCCCCGAACGGGAATATCCGTCATTTTGAAATGCTCCAGACCGCAATCGATCGGATCAAAGACGATGCCCTGATTCGCAGGCTGAACCCCTGCCACATAGCGTACCACAAGGTCCAGGAGGTAAGAGTGATTGTAGTCCGGCTCATCGCTGAGCATTTCTCCGGTCACGCTGTCGTAATGCTCGACCAGATAGGGCTGCGAAAGGTCACTGCCCTTGAAATGCTGCAGCAGGTATTCCTTGAGGAATTTGGCAAAGACGGCGTCGTATCGATGCGCATGACGGCAGCTCTGCACGGCCAGCGCGTCCAGGACAATGGCATTGGTATAAGGCCAGGACGGTCCGTTCCAGGTGCATCCGTTCCTGCCCTTGAAGAAATGGCCCTTCCATCCTCCGCACGCGGAAAAAACCGGGCAATCCCTGGCCGTTGAGGCAAACCCGCTTCCGGTGGCAAAGAATCGTTCATCCCACGCATACGCCAGCCCTTCCAGATGGCGCTCATCCGTGATGCCGGCCCAGTAAGGATAGAAGCCGACCACGTTCTTGACCATTGCCCTTCTGTCATCAAGATGATGAAGATCGTAGAAGAAGTGCGTCTCTTCATCCCACATCTTGTCCAGAATATCCTCCCGGATCGCCTCCGCCAGAGCGGCAAAGGTCTCGCCGGAGGCATCCCCAACGGCGTCGCACAGCTGCGCCAGGGCCATGAAATCCAGATAGGCATATACCGAGCGATCCACCCTTTTCAGCGGGGTGTAGTCCTCATTGATCCGGTTGACCACATCGGGGTACT
>JBJEUH010000006.1:0-11165 GCA_051883735.1 Candidatus Ventricola sp. | reverse complement strand
TTTCCCGTCTCCGAAAAGCGGGAACCGTGGCAGGCGCAGTCCCAGGTGCGCTCCTGCGGGTTCCACCTAAGCGCGCAGCCCATGTGCGGGCAGCGCGGACGCGTGGGCGTGAGCAGGCTGACCGCGGCCTCAAAGCCGTTGACGAGCAGCTGGGGCTTCAGCATGCTGCGCGAGGGGGAAAAGAGCAGCGCGCAGGGATTCGTCCTGCCCAGCACGAGGTCGCGCAGGAGGGTGGCCGCGGCCATGGAGAGGGTCATGCCCCACTTGCCAAAGCCCGTGGCGACGTAGAGATCGGGCGTGGACCTGGCGTATTGCCCGATGTAGGGCAGGCCGTCGAGGGTCATGCAGTCCTGCGTGGCCCACCGGCAGACGATCTCCGCGTCCGGATAGCACGCCCTTGCGGCCTCCTGCAGCGCAGAATAGCCGCCGCCGGGCTTGCCGGTGCGGTGCGATCCGCCGCCCAGCAGCAGAAACTCGCCGCTGCTGCGAAGGGAGAGGCCGGCTTCCTGCGCGTCCAGGTACATGCCGCCCACGTCCTGCGCGCCGCGCAGCGCCAGCACATAGGAGCGGTGCTGATAGAGCTTGAGGAAGTACGCGCCGTGCTTGTTGAAGAGGGGAAAGTGCGTGGCGACGATGACCTTGTCCGCGGTGATCCGGCCGCGGTTGGTCACCACGGCGCGGCCGTCCCACGCGAGCGCGGCGGTGCGCTCAAAGATGTTCAGCCCGTCGGCGATCGCCGCAGCGAATTTGAGCGGATGGAACTGCGCCTGATGGGGCAGCCGCAGCGCCCCGGCGACGGGGAAGGGAAGTGGCAGATCGTCCTCGAAGGTCGCGTGCAGTCCGGCGCGCGCCATGGCGGTCCACTCCCGCTCGAGCGCGGCGCAGCTGGCCTTATCGAAGACATACGCGTCCTTCTCCTCGAATTCGCAGTCGATCCCCTCGCTCAGGCGGCGGTACCGGGCCAGCGCGTCCTCGTTGGCCTCGCGATAGAGCTGCGCGGCCTCCACGCCGAGCGTGCGGATCAGCCTGTCGTAGATCAGCCGGTGCTGGCTGGTGATCTTGGCCGTCGTATGGCCGGAGACGCCGTGCAGGATGCGGTCCGATTCGATGAGCGCGCAGGATACGCCGGCCTCCTCGAGCGCGTGCGCGCACAGCAGGCCGCACAGACCGCCGCCGATCACCAGCACGTCGGTCTTCAGATCGCCCTCGAGCGCGGGAAAGGACGGCAGCTTTGCCGTTGACAGCCAAAGGGATTCCATGAAGCATCACCCGCGTACAGGATGCGCCGTTTGGCGGGAAAGCATGAGGCGGATGCGCAGGAAAACCCTGGCGCCCGGAGCGGCGTACCGGCCGGATTTTGGAAAGCGTGCAAAATCGGTGCAAAAGGGAGTTTCTGTCGAAAGCAAATTGTGGTAAAATGTGCGAAAACGATGTCCCGGAGGACTTATGGACAATCTGATTTTGTCGTTCAACGTCGTGTTCCCGCTGTTTGTGTGCATCGCGCTGGGCTATTTCCTGCGCTGCATTCACCTGCTCGAGGGGGAGTCGCAGAGGAGCCTGAACAAGCTGTGTTTTAAGGTGTTCCTGCCGATTTACCTGTTCAACAGCGTGTACAGCACGGATCTCTCATCGGCGTTCCATCCGAAGCTCATCGCGTTTGCCGTCACGGGCGTGCTGACGCTGTATCTCGCGCTGATGGTGCTGATTCCCCGGATCGAGCCGGACAATGCCAAGCGCGGCGTGATGATCCAGGCGATCTTCCGCAGCAACTTTGTGCTCTTCGGCCTGCCGGTGGCCACCTCGCTGTGCGGCGAGCAGAATCTCGGACCGACCTCGCTGCTCATCGGCGTCGTCGTGCCGATGTTCAACGTCCTGGCGGTCGTGTGCCTGGAGGTCTTCCGCGGCGGCAAACCGGACGGGCGCAAGATCCTGCGCGGCATCGCGACCAATCCGCTCATCATCGCCGCCGTGCTGGGCGTTGCGATGAACCTGCTGGGCGTCGGGCTGCCTGCAAGTCTGAAAAAGAGCATCACGGACCTGGGCCGGGTGGCGACGCCGCTGTCGCTGGTGGTGCTGGGCGCGGGCTTTCAGTTTGAGAGGCTGCAGGGCTATGTCCGTCAGCTGGCGATCTGCATCAGCGGCAAGCTGGTGGTCTGTCCGCTCGTGATGGTCACGCTGGGCGCGCTGCTGGGCCTGCGCGGGGAGACGCTGGTGCCGATTCTCGCGCTGTTCGGCTCGCCGATCGCCGTGTCCTCCTACACCATGGCCGAGCAGATGGAGGGCGACGGCACGCTGGCCGCGTCGCTGGTGGTGCTCACGACGGCATTTTCCATCCTGACGATGTTCCTGTTCATCTTCGGGCTCAAGCAGCTGGGGCTCGTCTGATCGGACAGTCAAAAACGGGGAAACCGCGCGGCATGCGCGGTTTCCCCGTTTTTGGGTTATTGCGTTTCGCCAGCAGAGCCGTCGCCCTTGAGCGCGTGAAACACCTTGACGTCGCCCGGCGCGGTGCCGGGAATGATGGGGTTCGCGCGCTGATGGCCGCTCTTTGCTTTTCCCTGGATTTCCGGCACGGGCGGCATGTCGTTTCTGGGCTTGACATGCGTGCGCTCGGGCCGCTTCATGCCCTGTTTGGCCATATCCTCACCTCGTCTGCTTTTCTGCGTCACAGCTCGTTCAGGTCCGCCGCGGGCAGGTCGTTCTCGATGTTGTCCCGCGCTAGGTCGGTGTCGATCACCGGGTAGATGTCGGGCGGCACCGGGCGCTCGGTCTTTTCGGGCTGGCTGCGCCGTCTGCGGGGCCTTGGCTTTGCGTCGTCCATGAGCGATCACCTCGGCACTAGGATGCGCCAAAGCGGACGCATTATGCAGCGGGCTTTGCGCCCGGCGCCTTTTGTCCTCAGGGCTGCTCCTCCTCGGTGCGGCTGAACGGCATCGCCAGCGCGACCTCTCCTGTGCGGCGATCGATCAGAATGAGACGCATGTCCTGGTCCTGATCCTCCCAGGAGTCGAAATAGTAGATTTCCTCGTCGTCCTGCGTGATGCTCAGGTCGATCCATTCGCCGTCCATCCGGCAGAAGACCGTGCCGAAGCTCGTCTCAAACTCCCGCTCGCCGATGCCGTAGAACTCATGGACGGCCTCCTCCTCGTATTCCGCATCGCGATCGACGATGAGCATGTAGCCCTTGTTGAAGTCCTCCGCGTCGTGAAGGCCGACGAGGGGGTTCAGCTCTGCGGAAGCCAGCTCGTCGTCTTCAAACACGTTCGGCCTTGCGATATTGTGCAGGGCCGCGGCGGTGCTCCGGTGGTTGTAATCGAAGTCCGGCCGCACCGTCAGCACCACGCTGAAGCTCTCGTCGTGCAGCAGCATCAGCCGGGAGCGCAGGCTGTCCGCGCTCTCGGCGATGGTGCGGATCTTTTCCTCCACATAGGCATTCCATTCGTCGTCCCAATGCGCGTACCGGGCGTCCGTCCGCCGGTCCGGCAGGTCGTAGTGGGCCGTCAGATAATCGCCGAGGAAGTCCGTCAGCTTGAGGGAGCCGGAAAGGTTGAGGTGGCTGCCGGGATCGGCGCAGTCCACATTGAAATCCGCGACGCGGTCCATGTTCGTGAAGCTCAGCATCGGCACGCCGTATTCCTCGGCGATTTTCTGCGAGGTATGCGTTCCCCTGTGGACCTCGGGCGTGATAGGGAAGGGCGGCTGGATCAGTACAATGGGAATCCCGCGCTGCTGGCACGTTTCGATGATCCGCCTCAGATAGACGTAGCCGTATCCCTCCTCCGGCAGGCATTCGTCTGGCGCCGCGAGGCCCGCGTCGATGGTGGGATCGGTGACGTGCACGAGGGGCGTGGCGCCCTTCTGCGCGTTGTGCTGCGGATGGAAGTCGTCAGCCGTCAGGTCGCTCCAGCGGGAATGGAACTTGCGCAGCGGGAAGAACAGCTCGGAGCGGATATCGCGATAGGGCACGCCGCTCACGTCCGTCCCCTCCTGATCCGTCAGGTCGAGGATGGCGCGCGCCTTCGTGAGGGTGAGCGGGAAGGCGTCGAACGCCACATGCAGCCACTCGCCGTTCTGGGCGGTCCGTTCCGGCTTTTCGGCGTCCGTGACCGAGAGGACGACGAGCTGCGGCGTCATGTAGTCGAGCGCGTTCATCAGCTTCCAATAGGTCATCGGCATTCTGCAGTTGCTTGAGCCCAGATTGTAGGAAGCGACGCCGTATTTGTGATAGAGCTCCAGGGGCAGAAGGCTGTCGCGGACCTGGCTGTCGCCGATGAGCAGGACGTCGTATTCCTGCGCCTGATCCAGAAAGGGCTTGAGCCCGATGACGCTTTTTTTCTCCTCCAGAATCCGGCTCATGCCGCTCAGAAGGCAAACGAGCAGCACAAAGAAAATCAGGATCCGGGCCGTGTTTTTCACAATTCTCATATGCAGCCTCAAAAACCGTTGTAGATGAAGGCGGACGCGTCAAATCCGGAGCCCCAGACCCCGAGGAGGAGGATGGCGCAGCAGGAGACGAGCATGAAGGCGAGCCGGGGAAGATACGGAAGATGCGCAAGGCCCGCCCGCACGTTCACGCCTCGCTCGCAGAGCAGAGAGATAATAAAGACGATCAGCAGCGCGCAGGCGAGCACCACGCCGTCCTGCAGGGCGAGCCCGGCCAACTCGAAGAAGGCGGGCGTCAGCGCCTCCGGAGAGAACCGGACGAACAGGCTTCCGATCATCCTGAATGCATCGCCCGGATGGGCGCTTCTGTCAAAGAACCAGCCGATATTGACGATCACGAAGGTGCGCAGGACGCGCAGCACATGGAACGTCCGCGAAGAAGAAAGCCTGGCGTGGCGCTCGCTAAAGCCCTTGTAGGCGGGCTCCAGCAGCGAGGAGGCCGCGAGGATCAGACCGTTGTACAGACCCCAGGCGATGTAGTTCGGCGCGGCGCCGTGCCAGAGGCCGACCAGGAAGAAGACCAGCAGGTTGCCCACGGCCGCGGGAAGCGTGCGCGCGACGGTCTGCCCCCAAAGCGAGCCGGCGAGCTTGGAAAGCCTGCGCACCGGGCGGCAGAGCGCAAAGGGATAGAAGACGTAGTCGCGCATCCATGCGCCGAGGCTGATGTGCCACCTGCGCCAGAAGTCGGCGAGCGAAACGGAGAAGTACGGCCGGCGGAAGTTCGGGGCGAGCTGAATGCCGAAGAGCTCCGCCAGACCCGTCACCAGATCGATGCCGCCGGAAAAGTCGCAGTACTGCTGTGCGGCATAGGCGAGCACGCCCAGGAGCGCGGCAGCGCCGCCATAGCCGCCGCCGTCAAATACCGCGCTGACAAACGGCGCCAGCCTGTCGGCGATGACCAGCTTTTTCATCAGACCGTACAGGATGAGCAGCGCAGCCTGAACGAGATCGTCCATGTGAAGCGCCTTCGGCTCGCGCAGCTGCGGGGCCAGGGCGTCGTAGCGGCCGATGGGACCCTGAATGAGCTGGGGAAAGAAGGAGGAGAACAGAAGAAAACGAAGCGGGCTTGTCTCGCAGGCGATCTTGCCGCCGTACACGTCCAGAAGATAGCCGGTGATCTGGAAGGTATAGAAGGACAGGCCCAGCGGAAGCAGAAGCCCGAGCCGGGATGCGCCCCAAAGCGCGCGCAGATCATTCAGGTATTTGAAGACGGCGAGCACGGCAAAATCCGCGCACAGGCCGGCGATCAGCCAGCGCCTCTGCGCGCTGCGGATGTGCGCGCGCCGCGCCTTTTTTTCCTCCCGGGAGAGCCCGGCAGGCGCAGGCGCATCCGCACCGGCGATGCGCTTCGCGCAGAACCAGGTCCACAGGGACAGGACAATCAGAAGCGGCAGCGCCTTCGGGCTTTCCGACAGATAAAAAAGAAGGCTGGCCGCAAGGAGCACGCCCCACCGATACCGGCGGGGGAAGAGATGATAGACCAGCGCAGCCGCAAGGCTGAAAAAGACGAGCGAAAAGAGAGACATGCATCCTCCTGAAACAGATGATGGGTGTGATCCGTCATATGCAACAAATTTTAGCATAGAAGGAAGATGGATGCAAGGATGCGATGCGGGAATCGGGCACGAATCAGATGCGAAAGACAGAAAAACGCGCATCAGAGTGAGAAAAAACTTGAAGACAAAAAAGAAAAGCCTCGTCTTTCCAGCAACTGCTGGAAAAACAGGCTTCATTCTGGTCGGAGTGGCGAGATTCGAATTTGCCGGGGCATTTCCTGCGGTGTCTTTTGCTGTCTCAACTGCTCCTGAAAAACATAGCAATAGCTGAATTCTTTTGATTCTCATTTTCCTTTCTGTTCCGGCATGTCACATCGTTTCGTATTGTGTAAAGGGTAAACTAAAGGGTGGAAACTTCCGGGCTACACGACGGACTTTTTTGTCCGCCGTCATGAGGCCTAGACGAGAATCGGACAACTTTGTCCGAAACTGAACCCGGACAAAATTGTCCAAATTCAACCCGCTCAGAATTAAGCGGGTTGAATTCGATGGCTGCTATTTGAACGGCTCGAGTGGTACTCAGCACGCGTCTCTTTTCTTGGCTGACGTTGCCGATATCTTGACGCGGGTTATGCCACCGGTGATCGGGTCAATCATGGGAGGCGGCGTCTCCCGCTTGATCTGCTCCATGACTGTTTCGACTTCGGCCAGTGCATCACGCATGCGGGCCATGGCGTCGAGGATGATCTCACTGCGGGTCTCGGCGTTCTTGAAGCCATGTGCCAACTTCCACCATTCCTTCTGGTCGCTGGCATTGATCCCGGCGTTGAAGTATTCGTCTAACAGGTCGGATACCATGAGGTGCGTCCATTCGTAGCACTGGCGTATGGTCTGCATAGGTTCTTCGGTCTGCATGGTGATCTCATTCAGGGTCATGGCTGTATATCTCCTTTCTCTGGTGAGGGGAGGCCCTGCTGCGGGCGCTCCCCTGTGCCGGTGTCAGTTGTTCAGAATCAGGCTGCACGCCTTCTCAGCCTGGCCCGCTGCGCTCACGATCAGGCGCTTGTCATTCTGCAAGGCCTTGAGCCAGGACAGGACGTAGGCAGCGGAGTTGCGGAAGCTGCTGGAGGTCTCCAGCCCGGCGTGATTGACCAGGGCGGCGGCGCCGATCTCTGCAACCAGCTCCTCCTTGCTGTACTCCTCGTTGCCGAAGTGGGCGGTTGCGGTGAGCCGGTTCAGTCGGGAGGCGTGGCCGGTGCTGTGGGTCAGTTCGTGAAAGGCTGTGCTGTAATACTCGGCCAGCCCAGCGAACTGCTCCATCTCCGGGAGTACAACGGTGTCAGTGCTGGGCCTGTAGAAAGCACGGTCTCCGGGAATGTGCTCCAGCTTCACGCCGGATCGGGTCAAGTAGTCGGATATGATCGCGTCTGCGGCGACGTCAGGTTCAAGAGGTTGGGCCGCTGCGGTCTTATGCTTGGGCTGGAGGCCGTCGCAGTCATCGAGGTGGAACACGTTGTAATAGCGAAGGAAGGGGATCTTCTTGACCTCACCGGGGTTGTCCTTGTCCTCTTGCTCGATCCACTTCCAGAACACGACGAACTGCGCCTTTGCTCCACGCTTGATCCTGCCGCCCTCCTGCTTGATCTGGGCGAAGGTGACGTATTCACCGGGCTTGCCGAGGATCAACTGGTTCAGCAGCGAATACGGCTTGCCGGTACTGCGGCTGATGGCGCACGCCTTGCCGGAGATGATCCACGGCTTGTGCCACGGGATGACGCCCTGCTCAAGCTGGGCGGTAATGCGGTCGGTGATGGCCTGGTAAATATCCTTCATTGGTGTTCCTCCTCTTGCGGAGGACTGCCCCATGTGCTATACTTGAGGCAGTCGCTCCGGGTCTTGGCGGGTCAGGGGGGACTGTGGGCCGCTCGGGAAAGCGGCTCTTTTTTATGCCACGGTAAAGCGGCGGGTCGTGATGGTCTTGGTGAAGCGGGCCGCGACATCCGGCAGCGCCTTCTTCAAGGCCACGCTGTCGAGGCGGCTGCTGGTGATGGGCTTCCAGGTGATCTTGAAGGGGCCAGCGGTGATCTGCTCCTGATCGCCCATCGCTGCTTTGATCTCCTCTTCAATGGCGGTGATCTCGGCTTCCAGTTCTTCGCGCATGGCCTTCAGCTCTTTCAGCTCGGCAGCCTTGGCCTTCAGTTCGGTGGTGCTCATGGTGTGATCTCCTTTCTGTTTGCAAGAGGAAGCGCCTCGGCTCGTGCCCTTGGCCCTGTGCTGACGTTCGGAGCGGCTGCCGTCTCACTGATAGCACCGGGGCGCTGTTCCCTTGCTGTGATTACAGTATAATACAATGTTTAAGTGTATGCAATCAGCAAATGATACAATGTTTAAGTACATGCGTTGTGCACATTATACACTTGTTAATTGTATCCTTGTGGTGTATAATGTGGTGAGGAGGTGAGCATATGTCTCCCAAGAATAGCAGAGCACGCATTGATGCAAACAATAGATACAATGATAAAGCGTACGATAGAATCAATCTAGCAATTCCTAAAGGTCAGAAGGCAACCATACAGCAATACGCAGAGCAAGAGGGCGAGAGCGTGAACGCTTACGCACAGAAAGCTATACTTCAGCGTATGGGGCTGGAGGAATGGCCTGCACTTGATACCACCAGCAGCGAAGAGGAAGTCTGACTGCCGGACAAAAGAAAAAGACCACACGTCATTGACGCATGGCCTGAAATGGTGTAGAATGTAGCCAAGAGGATAGCTCCCTCACGCAGTGACCGCTTGCTTCCGCAAGGGATTACCGGAACAAGAAAAGCATTTGCCGCCGATGTAGACCGCAATTCTACACGGCGGCTTTGCTTTTACTTCTGACGCATACCGAAGTATATGGTCAGGATGATAGAAGCAACTGCCAGAAGAGCATTGAATAACTCAACGTTCGACATGGGCATCACCTCGCTTCCTGCTTTTGTAGAGCGGAAGCGAGACGGCCACCGTGCAAGACCTCTTGACTACAGGAACATCATACCACACGCCGCACAGGACGCGCAAGCCCTGAGGCGATCTTTTGTATTCTGTGGCGCTGACGGCCTCTCAGACGGTCTGGTCGCACAACACGAGGAAACGCACGGGCAAGCGCGGCGCACACGGCATAGGCGAATCCTGCGGCTCAGAAGCGGCGCAGAACGACGCGCAGCCCATGCGCCGCAGCACAGCGCACCATGGACGCGGTGCCAGCGGAGCAGCCGTCCCAATACGCAACCAGGGCATCGCCATGCGCAGCCATGGCCGCATTGCGGAACGGGCCAGCGGCAGCACCGTACATCCTCCACTGCGCCGTGAAGACACGCAGAGCAAGCCCACGCTCATGCGCATAGCGCACAGCCAGCGCATCAGCGCCGGAGGCGCAGCCGCCGCAGATGATCTCCACGGCAGGTAGACGGCGAGACAGCAGCCTGTCCAGATCGGCGGCAAGCCGAGCATAATCCGAGAACGAACGGGAACCTGCAACGATGAGACGAAACACAGCAAGCACCTCCAGAATGAGCAGCGGCGGGAGAATCCCCGCGGGGCGGGGGCGGCACCCGCCTTGTTTGCTCGTCTGCACAGGGGCGCTGGGCCTGTCAAGGGCGGCTCTGCCGCTCGTCTTGACCCTTGACTGGAACGGCGTTTCTGTGCTTCCCCACAGGCCACGGCGCAAGAAACAAGCGATAAGGCCAGATACAAGCGATGAAAGACTGATCCACCATTCGACCAGGGCGTCTGGCGTAGCGAAGGCGCACAGGGCGCGGCAAGCCCTCGCAGGGCGCGCAGCTTCAGCGGAGTATCCCTGACCTGCGCTCAACGCAGAGCAGGCCGCAGGGCTGAGGCGGGCGGCCGTCGTGTGTGCTGGAGGCTGTCGGCGTGCGCCCGTTTGATGACTGCACACAGCAGGGCGAAGCACGCGCCGGGAGCAGACCGCGAGACAAGGAGCCGGGCAGACGGAGCAGGGGCGCGCGTGCCTGGGTATGCAGACTGGCAGAATATCGGGGCGGGCCGCTGATCCGCGCCCGGCGTATTGGCCGCGAGGCGCGAACGGCAGGAGCGTAGCCGTGCGGGGCGGCAGAGGCAGAGACAATGCGCTGCGCCCGTTTGGAGGATCGCAGAGCAGGACAGGACGCAAAACCAGCGCGCCGGAGCGAGGGCCGGAGCAGACCGCGTGCGGTAGCTGCAAGGGAAGGGGCGGCGCTGGGCGGCAGCTCATCAACCAGGTTCCGAGGATCGCAGACCAGCCCAAGCGCAGCGCCTTCTGCAGCGGACGCACACGAGGCGCGTAGGCGCTGGCGTAGGCGGGCGGTCGTATTGCTGGAGGCTTCTCGTTGTCTATTGCAGGTCATCGGCTTTCGCTAATAGGAATGGCGGCCCAATTCTCGACCGCCAAATGGGTGGCAGCTTAATTCTCAGCCGCCAGACAGATGGCGGCGCAATTCTTCGCTTCCACTGTGCCGGGAAGATACACAAAGGGTGTATCTCAAACCGACACCCTTTTGCTTTTGCTCAGAAATGAGCTGAAGTCCTGCCCTTCAGCATGGGGTACGCATATGAGTCCCCACGCATAGCCCTAAGTTAAACTTAGGGTCATAGCACCGTTGACCTGGAGCGCGAATGCTTGTATAATAGAATAAACCAGCGCAGAGGATTCGAGCGGCAATTGGAGCCTAGTAGAGGCCTCTGCGCTGGTTTATCTGTTGAGAAGGCCGAGCAAAAACTACGCTGATTCTTACATGGCTATTGACAGATAAAAGATATAATGATATAATAAAGAGGCGGGGACGGGTCATGCACACCTCCTTTTTCTATAGAGCGCCTTCCATTTTCGGAAGGCGCTTTTATTTTGTGTGTGATTCTGTGAACAGAGGAGCAAGACGAGCGGCACCCATAGACCAATGAAGGGGAGGAAGGCGCTGCTTTCTTTTTTTTCTCGTTTTTCTTGCCGTGCATGAGAAAACGAAAATCCTGTGACGGATGGGGGACGGGGGATGCGGAATGGACCCCCTGGGGGAGTGCTCTACTGTAGTGTATATACTTCAGCGCGCTCAAATCCACCACTGCCGGGCGTGTGAAAATTGAGAATTATATTATAGAATAATAACAATATTAAATGGGGGCTTGAAGTGGCGTGCCTAACCGCGCCCGAATACAGAACAGGGGGGCGGGACGAAAAGAGCAAAACAAA
>JBJEUH010000005.1:0-11262 GCA_051883735.1 Candidatus Ventricola sp. | reverse complement strand
GATTCCGCCTTGACATGGGCGATGACTTCGGCTACTCCATGGATATCCCCCTGAGGGAGCTGACGAAGGGCCGCAGCCTGCCGGAACTGGATCTTTACGTGAGCGCGAACGGGAATTACGACGAATACGCTGATGTGGACAACCATGTGCGTCTGCTGCTGATCACGCAGCTGTGCATCATCGAGCAGCCCGTGAGCATCCCCGTCTCCGCGGGGCAGGAGGCCGTGTTCTCCGTGACGGCCGCCGGCGGCAAAGCGCCCTACCGCTACCAGTGGCAGCGCATGATCGGAACGGACCGCTGGGAGGACATCCCGGGCGCCAAGCAGGATACCTACCGCATCCAATCGGTCAATGAGGAGCAGAACGGCCTGATCGTTCGCTGCGTGGTCACGGATCAGTTCGGGGACTACGTCACCTCCGATTCTGCGACGCTGACCATTCTGCCGCAGACCGGCGACAGCTCGCAGCTGGCGCTGTGGCTCCTGCTGGCGTTCTCGTCCGCGGCTGTGCTGGCGATCGTGTGCCGCAGGGTGCGCAGCAGAGGATAAGACCGGTAGAGCGTCCGGCAGCACGCCAAACCCATCCCCAGCCCGGAGGCTTTCCCGGATGGCGGCCCGATGACCTCGGAGCAGAATGATCCATCATACAATCACCGTCAGGGAACATCCCGTTCTCTGACGGTTCTTTGTCATGATATGAAGATCATGGCGGAAGCGGAGCGGGGATAGGGGCATCGATTCCCTCGGGCGTACAGAAAAAGCGCCGCATTGCTGCGACGCTTCACAAAAGACATGTCGTTTACGCGGGAACGGCGTCATTTCTCGGACGCGGATACCTGCCTGGCCTGACGGTCGGCTCCGGGAGCTCCTCACCATGCATCGCGGGCTCAATCCGTGATCTCCGCAAGGGACGCTGCATCAGCCTCCTCTGCGGCATCCACGGGGGAAAGGCTGCGCCATGCGAGCACATTCATCACGGCCGGCAAAGACAGGGCCATCGTCCCATCCGTATAGATCACAATCTGCTCATCCAAGGCCGGCAGGCCCGTCTCCGGGCTGAACTGTGCCTGGATTTCGCCGAGCGTTTCATGCGCAAGCAGCGCGGTGTGCTCCTCCTCGTTCAGCGAAAGCACCGTGCCCTGGAAAACGCCGGTTTCCGTCACATCCGTCATGGACAGATTCAGGTCCTGATCCACGACAGCCAGATAGACCCTCTGCTCCAGCGCCGTATCCTCCCAGCTGCGACGATAATCAAAGGTGAGGATGCTGCTTCCCGGCTTAACGGCAGTCACCGCATACTGCGTTTGGCCGCCGGCTCCGGCAAGCGTGCCGCTCTGGTCATCCGGGATGTAGGCGCCTTCGGCGCTGTCCAGCTGAACGGCGTCGCCGACCAGCACAGAGCCCGTCCAGGAATAGCCGGTGCTGGGGTTGGCGTCCAGGGAGAGCGTTGCCGTATGGCCTGCATCCGGGGATTCCGCCGTCGCACAGGACAGCGTCAGCAGAAAGGCGGACAGAAGCGCGATCCATTTCTTCATCGTTTTATGACCTCCTCCATGTGTTCAATGATACAGACGATGACAGGCTCAGATTTCTTCCCATATGCCGGCAATTCTTTGAATGCAAAATGTCCTTTTTCCTGATCATGATCGATTTTGGGGCGTTCATCCGTACAAAATGCGCCGACCTGCAAAAGCAGGCGGCGCAGATTGCTAGTACGCCCGCCATGGGCAATAGCTTGGTGGTGAAAGTCCACTACACGCTTGGTAGTAGGAAGTGTTAGCCGAACGGCAAGGGTGTCTATCGTGAGGTAGAATCTGAAGGAAGCCGCAGGCAAAGTTCCGAGCCGACGAACAGAAATCGCATACAAGGCGGGGCAGAGCGGACGAGACTGCTAGACAAGCCGAAGTCCCATACTACCCGGACTCTGTCACGTAAATGCGGCGGCTACATGGAATGAAGGCTATTGCACCTTATGCGGGGAGATCTGTGGGGAACGCATCGCGAGATGTAACCCATGCTGAAAGGCATGGCTGAACCCACAGAAGTCAGTCTGGGCCATAGTACCAGAGAAGCCGGTGAAAGCCGACAGAGGGAAGGGCTCGGCGGTTGCTGGTCACACAGCATGTCAGGAATTGGGCGTGTGGAAAGCAGTTGCTCGAAAGAGGATGTCTGCCAGAGGATAGGTGAGTGACTGAAGGTATGGCAGAATCGCGGAGCGTCCTGATATCCAGCTAAACGTGCTGATAAGTGCCAACAACTGAACCGCCGCTTGCGGGACCGCATGAGCGGTGGTGTGGGAGGACGGGGGCTAGCCACCCCCTCCTACCCGATTGGACAGGCTGTGCGCTCAATCCATCGTCAGCGTATAGGCCGTGGTATAGTCCTGCTGCAGCCAGACGGTTGCGCTCGCCTCCTGCGCGTTGTAGATCACGCTGTACTGCGTCATGGAGGTCGCCTCCGTGCCCGGGTCCTGCGCAGCGACGCTGAGAATCTTCATGGCCTGGGTCGGGGTCATCTTCGTCATGTAGGTTTCCTGGGTAAAGTCGATATAGCGCTCCAGCGCGCTGACGATGCCGGTCAGGCGGTGATAGCCGTGGCCATAGCCATAGTGGTACTCCCGCACGGTGTTGCCAAGGGGAACCACCTTTTCCGAGCAGACGCCGTCCTTGTAGCGGTCCTCGGCGTCGTCATAGCCCACATAGTAGTTCGTCACGGCATTGGTGTCCGTCACGGTCAGCTGATTATAGCGCCATTCCAGCACGACGGAAGCGCCCGTGGCGTCGGCAACGAACAGGTGGAAGTCCATGCCGCCCGTATTGCGGATGTTGTATTCCCCGGCCAGGGCAACGGCCTCCTCCACCGTGGCGCAGTTGTCCAGGATATAGCGTGCCAGCACGGAATGGCCGATGGCGACCTTGCCCGGCTCCTGCTGGTCGACGGGGGTTTCGCCCTCCTTCACATCCAGCTTCAGGATGGAGACGCTCACGCCCTTTTCATTGAGGCCGTCCACGCACAGATACGGGAGCAGCACGGCCAGCGAGGTATCCGTCGTGCCGTCATCCAGCACGCCGGCATAGTAGGCGCCGCCGGCGAGGCTGAGCCAGCAGGCGTCCGCGATGCCGATGGACTTGTATTTGCCCTCCGGGGCGCAGTGAAGGGCCACGTTGAGGCCGGTATACGCGCCGTTGGGATCGGTGTGCCGGTAATCGTAGTTCCTGGCGGTCAGGAAGCAGTCGCCCGTTTCGTTCCAGGTGGTGAACGCAGAGCAGCCCGCGTCATACTGGCCGAATTTGCCCAGGAGGGTCTGGAAGAGGGGAGTGTCGTAGTCGTAATCGCAGGTCATTTCATAGAAAAGACCCGCCTCGTCGATGCGAGCGAGGGTATCGAGCGACGCGCTCATCGTCTCGTCCAGCCATTCGGCGGCGTGCGGATTGGCGCTTTGCGCGCAGGCGGCGCCCGAAAGAGCGACCAGGGCGATGAGCAGCGCAAGGGCCGCGAGGACAAAACCGGTTTTCTTCATGTGATCCATCCTTTCCACGGGTTCTTTCTCTCATTTTTCATGAAAGCAGCTCTCTGTTGACGGTTACATTATATCCCAATCTTTGGGACTTCGCAAGCGCAGATGGCGGCGGATATCGCTGTTTCTGACTTTGTCGATTGATTAATTTGCGGCGATACGCTATAATGGAAATGCTATCCGGCCTCAGCTGCAGGGCCGGAGACATCCGGAGCGTCAAAAGCCGGATGCCCTGTCATCGGCGCCGGCAGCACATCAGAGGAGGCATATTCACCATGCAGATGCAAAAGAAATCCATCGGCAGGCTGGAGCTGGGCGTGCTGTGCAGCCTGTCGGACAGCTACATGATGCTGCCCTTTCTTGTCTTTTCCAGCCTGCTGGCCGGAAAATCAACCGCTGTGAACTTCTTTGTGCCCGTGGTGATTCTGTATTCCATCCAGAGGGCCTGCCTGATTGCCCTGCGCGGGTTCGGCGAAATCACCAATCCCTACAGGATTCTGCGGGGCGGGCTGCTGATGGCGCTTGCCGGCGCAGTGCTGATGGCGCTCTCCTCCCTGTACCGGCCGCTGCTGATGATCAGCGCGCTGCTGGTCGGGGTCGGGCTCTCTTCGGTCCGCGCCATGTTCATCCCGCTCTATACCGCCGTCACGCAGCAGGACGCCTCCCTCAGGCAGGGAAAGCGCATGGGCACAGGCCTGTATCTTCTGGTCATGCTGTCGGCGCTGATCCTGGGAAAGAGCTGCCTGCCCGTCGTCGTGCTCCTGTTTCTGATTTATATCGCATGCGCGCTGTGGATTCTGCTGCGCTTTGATGGCGATGCGCTCTTCGCGCGGCAGAAGGCATTTGACACCGGCAAGAGGAAGCCTGTATTCTTCGTCTTCGGCGCGCTGGCGCTGCTTTGCCTGCTCATCCTGCGCCAGTACAAACAGTCCGGCGTCTCCATGCTGATCTGGCTGACGCCGGCGATGCTGGCCATCTTTGTCGTGCTGGAGACGTGCAGGCGAAGGAAATATGTGGGCTTTGTCTATCAGGTGTACTGGGCGGGCGCGGTGAAGAGCCATCTGCTGCTGTTCAGCCTGATTTATCACAGCTCTGTTGGCAATACCGCCATGGCGTCACTGATCTATCTCGCCATCGCGATGGGCAGCATTTTGTCGCCCCTGCTGAAAAAGCCGCTGGCGAGGCTCCTGCCGGGCGACCGCCTGAGCCGCGCCGCCATGCTGCTGTCGGCGGCGCTGTCCTTCCTGCTGGCTGCCCCGTCGCAGGCCGTCAATCTGATCGGGCTTGTGCTCTCCGGAGCCTTCGGCAGCATCGTTGCGGCAGAAGCCGGCGCATGCTACATGCGCGACGAGCGCCATGTGCCGCTGGAGCGCGCCCTTGTCCGGTTCAGAATCCAGACAGCGGGCAGCATCATGCAGCAGCTGGCGATGTTCTTCATCATCTATCTGCTCGGAGAATTGGGCATTCACCAGAATCTCCTTGGAGCCTACGCCGCCGGAACGCCGGATCCAAACCTCAGCCTTCTTCTGCGCACAGCCGGGCTGATCCTGAGCGCCGGGCTGCTGCTTTCCGCCATCCTGATCGAGCGCTTCACAGCAAAAAAGCGCAGCGCCAATCAATGAATTCATGAAAGGAGACATCCCTATGGACAAACGAACAGCCATCCGGTACCTGGAGGAAAGAGCGACGGATTTCTATGCGCTCAGCGACAGAATATGGGATCACGCGGAGATCCGCTTTGGAGAGAAGCAGTCTGCCCAGGATTACGCCGCTTTTCTTGAGGCTGAAGGCTTTGCGGTGACCATCGGCATCGCAGGGCTGAAAACAGCGTTTCGCGCCGAGTGGGGAAGCGGGAAGCCCGTGATCGGTTTTCTCGGGGAGTACGACGCGCTTGCCGGCCTGAGCCAGAAGGCGGGCGTCGCCGCGAAGGAACCCCTTGAAAACAACGGGAACGGACACGGCTGCGGCCACAATCTGCTCGGCGTCGGCGCGCTCATGGGCGCTGTCGGCCTCAAGCATGCGCTGGAAACAGAGGACAGGCCCGGAACCGTGGTCTTCTTCGGCTGCCCGGCCGAGGAGGGCGGCTCCGGAAAGACCTTTATGGCGCGCGAGGGCTGCTTTGATCAGCTGGATGCGGCCTTCAGTTGGCATCCGGACACCCGCAACATGATGCCTCCCGGACCTGTTCTGGCGAACGATGTCGTCCGCTACAGCTTCACCGGCAAGGCCTCCCATGCGGCGGCGGCGCCGGAGGCGGGAAGAAGCGCGCTTGACGCGCTTGAGCTGATGAACATCGGCGTCCAGTTCCTCAGGGAGCACATGCCATCGACGGCCAGAATCCATTATGCCATTACGGACGCCGGCGGAAACTCGCCCAATATCGTTCAGCCCCACGCGTCCGCGCTGTATCAGATCAGAGCGCCCTTTGCCCCTGAGCTTGCGCAGCTGGTTGAGCGGGTCAACAACATCGCGCGAGGCGCAGCCCTGATGACCGACACGCAGGTGGACATCCAGTTCCTGAAGGGAACCAGCAATACCGTGCTGATTCCCGCGCTGGACGAGGTCATGTACAACAACATGTGCGAAATTCCCAACCCTGTTGCGCATGCGCAGGATTTGGCCTTTGCGCAGGAGATCGTCAGAACGCAGAATCCCGCCGACGGGCTTGCTGAATGCGCGTTTGACCTCAGGGTCATGCCCTACAACAAAGCGGGCAATGTGCCCATTCCGGGCTCGTCGGATACCGGCGATGTGAGCTGGGTCTGCCCGGTTTCGCAGTGCGCCACGAGCACCTGGCCGGTGGGAACGGCCGCCCACACCTGGCAGGCTGTCGCCTGCGGCAAGAGTGACTTTGCGCACAGGGGAACACTGTATGCGGGTCAGATCCTCGCGGCAACGGCGATTGACGTCTGCAATGATCCGGGGATCATCGCAGAGGCGTGGAGGCAGCTGAAGAAGAAGACGGGAAACCAGCCCTATCATTGCCCGATTCCGCCGGAGATCACGCCGGAGCGCCTCGAGTCTGAAACGACTTAAACGCTGCGGGATTTCAGGAACGCCCCGCATCGGGAGCAAACGTCCCTTGCATCAGCATCAGCGCAGAAAAACAAGCAGCCACCCGGGCTTTGAAACAAGCCTGGGTGGCTTTTTATTTGGAGGGATGCCGGCGCGCCTGGGATTCGGCCGGGCGCTCGCCGTGTCATTTGCCTGATTCTATGGGAATGCTGTGCAGGAACTCGTCGATGAACAGCTCCGCCGCGGGGTTTTCTGCCGGCCTGGCCGCATAGAGGTATTCGTCAAAGCGGCAGTTGGGATTGGAGATGGCGACCAGGTAGAGGTCCGAGGGGGCGAGCGTGTGCACATAGCGGGGGGCGATCAGCACGCCCTGCGCGAGGGAGACGAGCATCAGCGCTGTGGTGAGATTGGGCACAGGGATGGAATTGAGCTTCTGCGCACAGCTTCGGGCGGCGAGCTGCCCGTTGCGGGCGTAGGGGCCGAAGAGCTCGTCTGCATAGGGAATGATCAGCGTCTGTCCTGTCAGCTGGTGCAGGCCGATCGTGGAATGGGACATGAGCGGATGCCCGGCTGGAAGCACGAGATAGGTCTCATGCCTGCGCACGAGCACAGCCCGGCTTCCCTCCGGCAAATCAAAGTAGCTGCACGGGGAAAGGACGATGTCGTAGCGCTCCAGCGTGTCGCGGGGCATTTTGGCCAGGATCTCCAGATGCAGATCAATGCCGGGATACTGCCGCAGAAAAGCGGAGAAGAACATGCGGATGTGCGATGCGCAGGAGATTTCCGTCGAGCAGCCGACGCTCAGCCGCCCCTCCATGGAGCTGCTCTCTCTGCGAAGCTGGCGCTGTACCCGGCTGCACTGGCGGATGATCCTCTCGGCCTGACTGGCGAGCAGGCGACCGGCCTCGGTCAGGGCGACGGCATGGGTGCTGCGCACGAGCAGCTGCGCGCCGAGCTCGTCCTCCATGCGCTGAATGTGCTTGGAGAGGGTGGATTGGGAGAGAAAGAGCGCCTGCGCCGCCCGGCTGAAGCTGAGCGTCTGGGCGAGGACGGAGAACTCGTAGAGGTATTCGGTCTTCATGGCGCAAGCCCTCCTTCTGCGGCGGAGCTTCTGCGCGACGCTTCACCGATGAAGGCGGCAAAGCCTGTCAGGAATTCGCTTACATCCGGGTTGGCGCTTTGGCGGCAGGCAAAGATGCAGGGGGAAGCGGGATACGGCAGATCGCGGACGGAGAGCGCGACGGTATGGGGCGGCAGGTTGGGCATGGGCGACGGCATCAGCAGGATGCCCTTCCCGATGGGCACGAGCAGACCGATGTAGACGGCGTCCGTATCGCTGTCATAGGTGCGGTACTGAATCCCGGCGGCAGCGAGATTGGTCAGTTGAAAGTTGCGGATGCAGGGCTCCTCGCTGTTGGGCGCGAGGATGAAGCATTCCCCATTCAGCTCGCGGATCGAAACGCTGGTCCGCCGGGCGAGGCTGTGCTCCCTGGGCAGCAGCACGTGGTGAAAGGGCTGCGCGATCTTCAGATGCGTCAGGCCCTCCGGCACCATGTCGTCCATGAGCAGGGTGCAGTACAGATCGACCTCTCCGCGCAGCAGGCTTTCGGCGAGGGGCAGGCGGCTGCCGTTGACCAGGTCGATGCGCACATCGGGCCAGGTCCGGTTGATGCGGTCGAGAAACGGGCCGAGAAAGATGGGCAGCGACGTCTCCGTCAGGGCAATCCGCAGGCGGCGGTAGGTGTGGCGGGAGGCGGCGGCGACAGCGTGAGCCGTGGCCTGGTAGCCCGAGAGGATGCCCTTGGCCTGCGCAAGGAGGACGCGCCCGGCCTCCGTCGGCACCAGCATGCCCTCTGCGGAGACGAGCAGCCTGGCGTCCATGCTCTGCTCGAAGGTATGCAGGCGCGCGCTGAGCGTGGCAGGCGCAAGGTGAAGCGCGGAGGCGGCAGCGCTGAGGGAGCCCTGCTCGGCGAGCACGACAAATTCGCGCAATCGTTCCAGATTCATAGGAGCACCTCAATAAAATGGAATAAAGGATTTCCCTGTTGATTCGATTATAGCCCGATGATTTGCCGGTTTCAAGTAAAAATCCGCGCTTTTGGGGAAAATGGGAATAAAAAACAGAATAAGCAAATGCGGGCATCCGCTTTTCTTTCGGCATGGCGGATGTTATTCTTTTATTGACAAAAGAAGAAAAACAGCCGGATGACCTGGCGGAAACGTTCAGAATTCATTCACTCAATGCAAAGCGGAGGCGAAAAAGCGATGATACAGGAGAGACACATGGATGAGCAGGGCGAAGCATCCGCCCCGCAGGCGGAGCGCATGCCGCGGCTGGCGCGGGTCGATGCCGTTTCCCGCAAGACGCTGGATATCCCCTATGCGACGGAGAGCCCGAATCAGCGGCTGGACATCTATCTGCCCGAGGCGGGCGACGGGCCGTTCCCGGCGCTCGTTTACACGCATGGCGGAGGCTTCGCCTTTGGCGACAAGCGGGACGATCACCTGCAGCCGCTGCTCAGGGCGCTCGAGCGCGGCATCGCCGTGGTGGCGGTGGAATACCGGCTCTCGGGGGAGGCGCTCTTCCCGGCGGCGGTGCTGGATGTGCGCCAGGCGGTGCGCTTTGTGAAGGCGCATGCGGCGCAGTACAGCATCGATCCCGCGCGGCTGATGGCCATCGGCGGCAGCGCTGGCGGCAACCTGGCGGCCACGCTGGGCATGAATGTGCCCAATGGCGCCTTCCCGGGGGAGTGCGCCGCCGTCTGCGACGGCGTGCAGCCGGACGTGCTGGCAGCGGTCGATCAGTTTGGCCCCACGGATTTCAAGGCCATGGACGACCAGGCGAGGGCCAACGGCGTGAGCATTGCCGACCACGATCTGCCGGATTCGCCGGAGTCGAGGTACCTCGGCATTGGCGTGGCGAAGGCCTCCGCGGCGCTGTGCGCCCAGGCCAATCCCCTGACCTATGCGGGAGAGCGCATGGCCAGGCTGCTCGTTCAGCATGGCACGGCGGACAGGCTGGTTCCCTATCAGCAGAGCGAAGTCTTTGTCGAAGGGCTGCAGAGGAAGGGGCTGGGCGACCGCGTGGAGTTTACGACGCTGGCGGGCGCGGATCACGACGACGCGCGCTTTTATACCGAGGAAAACCAGGCCATCGTGTTTGACTTCATCGGCCGCGTCCTCCGGGAGAGCGGCTGCGGAGCCATGCGCGGCGAAGCGGCGGAAAGGCAGGGATAAGCGGCATGAGTGTCAGGAGGATTCCCGTTTCCATTCGCTCCCTGCGGGACGCCATCGCGTTTCTAGAGAAGCAGGAGGGGCAGCTCGTCCGCAGCAGAAGGGCTGTCGATCCCGCGGCGGAGCTGTCGGGCGTCTATCGCTATGTGGGCGCGGGGGGCACCGTCATGCGCCCGACGACCGTGGATGGCCCGGCGATGCTGTTTGAAAACGTCAAGGGGCATGCGGACGCCTCGGTGCTCATCGGCCTGCTGGCCAGCCGGAGCCGCGTGGCGGCCATGCTGGGCTGCGCCAAGGAGGACCTGGGCAGGCTGCTGTGCGAATGCGTGCGCCAGCCCATCGCACCCGTCCTGATCAGCGAACCCGCGCCGGCGCAGGAGGTCGTCCATCTGGCGAGCGACGCGGACTTCGACCTGTTCCGGCTGATTCCCGCGCCGACCAACACGCCGGTGGACGCCGGGCCGTACATCACGCTGGGCATGTGCTATGCCACGCACCCGGACACCGGCCTTTCCGATGTGACCATCCACCGCATGTGCATCCAGTCCCGCGACGAGCTGTCCATCTTCCTGCAGCCCGGCTCCCGGCACATCGGGGCGATGGCCGAACGGGCGACGGAGCTGGGACAGCCGCTGCCTGTTTCGGTATCGATCGGCGTGGACCCGGCCATCCCGATCACGTCCTGCTTTGAGCCGCCGACGACCCCGCTGGGCTTTGACGAGCTGTCCATCGCCGGGGCGCTGCGCGGCGAGCCGGTGCGCCTGTGCCGCTGCAGGACGGTGAATGAGGCGGCCATCGCCAATGCGGAATACATCATCGAGGGCGAGATCCTGCCCGGCAGCAACCACGTGGTGGAGGACCAGAACTCGCATACCGGCTATGCCATGCCGGAGTTCCCGGGCTATAACGGCAAGGCCAGCCATGAATGCTGGCTGCTCAAGGTGAGGGCCGTGACCCATCGCCGCCATCCGATCATGCAGACCTGCATCGGCCCCAGCGAGGAGCATGTGAACATGGCGGGCATCCCCACCGAGGCCAGCATCCTCGCGCTGATCGACAAGGCGCTGCCAGGCAAGGTGAAGAACGTGTACGCCCACCGCGCGGGCGGCGGCAAGTACATGGCCGTGCTCCAGTGCGTCAAGACCGTGCACACCGACGAGGGCAAGCAGCGTCAGGCGGCGCTCCTGGCCTTCTCCGCCTTCCCGGAGCTCAAGCACGTGCTGCTGGTGGACGAGGACGTGGACATCTTCGACACCAACGACGTGCTCTGGGCGATGAATACCCGCTTCCAGGGGGATCGGGACATCATCACCATCCCGGGCGTGCGCTGCCATCCCCTGGATCCCTCCAGCGATCCGGCGTACAGCTCGTCCATCCCGGACGTGGGCGTGAGCACCAAGACCATCTTTGACTGCACCGTGCCCTTCCATCTCAAGGACAAGTTCCGCCGCGCGCCCTTCATGGAGCTGGATTACAGGAAGTGGCTGGATGAATGAT
>JBJEUH010000004.1:0-44593 GCA_051883735.1 Candidatus Ventricola sp. | reverse complement strand
TTTGCGGTCTTGTTTCTTGCGCTGTTTTAAGCATGTTACTTTTCATAACAAAAAGAATCCGTTTCCAAAATGAATGGGAACGGATTCTTTGCAGTTATTCGGAAATGAAGGAAGCCGTCAGCATCTGAAGAAGCGCGTCGCGGTTTTCCAGCGTGACCGTCAGCACGGTCACGTCCTCCCGCCGGGCAATCCGGGCGACATGCTCAGCATCACAGCGCTGCAGCACGCCGAGCACGCGTTTGTCCGAATTAAGACAGGCCTCAACCTGCGCGATGAAGCCGCCCGCCTGGCGCTCGAGCCTGCCCAGCTCGTCCATCAGCAGATACGGCGCGGGGGAGGCGAGGCTCCTTTTCAGGATGAGCACGCCGTTTTCCTCAAAGACCGGCAGCACCGGCACGCTCCGCTTTTCCTCGATGCGCGCGCAGCAGATGCAGTCGTTTTGGTACGGCGGCAGCCCGACGCGCCCGTGCAGCGTAAAGCCCCGGCGCTCACCGTTCAGGAAAAACGCCTGCGTCTCAAATCCCGCGCAGTCAAGCTGCTTTGCCTCGATCAGCCGGCGCAGCAGCGTGGATTTGCCCACCTGCTTTTCGCCTGTCAGAAACAGGTGCCTGCGAAGCCCGGTCAGCTCACTCGGCATTCCCGGCCTCCTTCAGCAGGGCGAGGATGGCGGCGCGCTGCTCAGCGGTCAGCGTGATCTCATCGCCGCCGAGGAACACCTGAACGGCATCCTTTTCCTGCTTCTTCTCGTGATGATGGCAGCCGCACTGGCAGAAGCCGTCGTCCGTCACGCCGGCAACCGGCGGCAGCGGCTCATCCAGCAGCGCGCAGGGCTGGATATCCGGAATTCTTTCGTCGATGTAATCCAGCAGCGCGTCGGCGTTGTCCAGGGCATTGAAGCGCGGCAGCGGCAGCTCGATTTCGGGCTTCTGGCTGATCCGGCCGGAGAACGCGAGCGTGCGGTTGTTCACGCGCAGGAGCGCATCCTCCGCCTGATGCGCGCAGACGATGCGCGGCACCGGCGCGGCGTAATCGCCCTCCAGCAGCACATAGTCGCAGCCCTTGTATGCCTCTAAAACCCTCGACAGCGGGAGCGCTTCCGGGTAGAGGAACGTCGTTTCAAACCTGGCGCGCGCGCAGACCAGCTCGCTGCCGGCCCGGCGGTGTCTGGCGGTGTTGCTGAAGGATGTGTCCATGGAGAAGGTGGGGCAGAACACCGTCTTGCAGGTGCCCACCCGTTTGCCGCGGCGGCGGATGGCCTCGATCAGCGAGGTGACGGTGCTGGTCTTGCCGGACTTGCGGATGCCGACGATGGTGATGATCTTCATAGCGATGCCTCTGTCTGTTGCTCGGGTTGTAAAGCGTTGTCAACGCCGTCTATTATACCTTACCGGCGGCCCAAATGCAAACCTGCGTCCGCTCAGACGGCTTTGCCGCCGACGAAGGTCTGCCGGATGGGGATCCTGTGAATCGCCGACGGATCGGTTTCGAACGGATCGATGGCCAGCACGGTGAAGTCGGCCAGCATGCCGGGCGCGATGCGGCCCTTGATCGTCTCCTCAAAGCTTGCGTATGCGCCGAAGGACGTGAAGCAGAGCAGCGCGTCGCGCAGGGTGAGCGCCTCATGGGGCAGATATGGCGCGGGGGATGGGCGCGTGACCGATTCTCGGGTGACGGCGCACTGGATACCGGTGAGCACGTCCGGCGGCTCCACCGGGCTGTCCGATCCGCCGGAGATCGTCACGCCGCGCCGGAGCAGCGAGGCGGCGGGATACGCCTCGTCCGCGCGCCTGCCGAGGCGCGGATAGACGATCGTCGAGTCGTAGTCAAGGAAGATCGGCTGGATGTACGCATGCATGCCCAGCTGCTTCATGCGCTCCGCCTGTGCCTGCGTGAGGATCTGCGCGTGCACGATGCCGTGGCGCGCGTCGCTGCGCGGACAAAGCGCCTGCGCGCGCTCGATCGCATGGAGCACGCGGTCCGCCGCGCCGTCGCCGATGGCGTGGATGGCGATCTGCATGCCGGCCCGGTGCGCCGTGAGCACGAGCTCGTCCAGCATCTCCTGCGTGTACACGGCGATGCCGCAGGTGTCCGGCGCGTCGTCATACGGCGCATTCATCAGGGCGGTACGCGTGCCGAGCGAGCCGTCGGCGATCAGCTTGAGCGGGCCGAGCCTGAACCACTCGTCGCCCCAGCCGGTCCCGTAGCCCAGCGAGAGGAAGCGGCGCAGCGTCTCAAGATCGGGCAGCTGGCACTGCTGCGTGACGCGCACGGTCATGCGGCCCTCGGCCTTGAGCTCCAGGTAGGCGGCGATGACCTCCTCAAACGGCGCCTTGGTGGTGACAAAGTCGTCGGTCTGCACGGAGGTGATGCCGAAGCGGCTCACGTGCGCCATGGCCAGCAGCAGGCTTTCCTTGAGCTGCCGCCTGTCCGGCGCAGGAATCAGGCTGGTGACCAGGGTAATCGCGTTTTCCTCCAGCACGCCGCTCGGCCGTCCGGATTCATCGGTGACGATGCGGCCGCCGTCGACGGGATGCGCCTGCTCATCGATTCCGGCAAGGTGCAGCGCGCTGCTGTTGGCGACGGCGACGTGACCGCAGACGCGCGAGATGACGCAGGGCCTGTCCGGGCAGACGCGGTCGAGATCGTCGCGCGTGGGGTAGCGCTTCTCGTCGGTGAAGTCGTCCTGATTCCAGCAATGGCCGAGAATCCACGCCTCCTGCGGGTGCGTATCCGCATATTCGGAAAGCGCGGACAGCATGTGCGCGAGGGAATCGGTGGCGGGGGCAAGTTGCGCCTGCGTGAGCATGCAGCCGAGATTGAGCAGGTGGATGTGCGAATCATTGAAGCCCGGGCAGACAAACTGGCCGTTCAGGTCGATCCGCTCCGCATCGGGATAGGCCTCATGTGCGGCAGCCGCCGTCCCGACGAACGCGAACACGCCGTCCCTCACGACAAAGCAGTCCGCCGCGCGCTCGTCCGCCGTGAAGACGCGGGCATTTTCGTAACAGGTGATCATCGTATCCTCCTTTGCAGTTCCATGGGCAACAGTATACGCCATTTGCCTGCGCGATTCAATCCTTCCTTGCCACGCGTGAGGCTTTGCGATATAATAAAGCTCAATCAGGCATGGAAAGGGGCGGGAGATATGGCGGGGATGGAAGCGATTTGCGCGCGGCTCTGCCTGCTCACGCGCGCCGCGTGGCGCGAGGGACTGCCCGCTCCGCTGACCAGGCCGATGGTGCGCCGGATGCTTCGCCTGGGCGCGCTCAGCGATCTGACGCTGCGGCGGACGCCCGGGGTGCGGGAGGAGCACTACGCGCGCGCGGAGGCGCTGCTCTCCCGCGCGACGGAGATCTATCGCGCGGTGGAGGCGGTCAGGGCGCAGGGCTACGACGTGCTGCTGCCGGAGGACGAGGAATGGCCGGTGAATCTGCACGCGCTCGGCGCGCAGATGCCGCAGTTCCTCTTCGTGCGCGGAAGCCGTGCGCTGCTCGTGCGCCGGGCCGTCGCGGTGGCCGGAAGCCGGGAAATTGAGGACAGCACCGCGAGAATGGCGACGGCGTGCGGGGAATCGCTCGCGCACGAGGGATATGCGATGGTCTGCGGCGGCGCATGCGGCGTCGATACGGCGGCGCAGCGCGGGTTCCTGGACACGGGCGGCGGGCTGATTCTCGTGCCGGCGTTTCCCGCCGGGGAGCTGCTTGGGCAGGCGTATCTGGGCGAGGCCATGGCGCGGGGAAGGCTGCTGCTTGTCTGCGACACCTGGCCGGACGAGCCGTTTTCAAGGCCCAAAGCCCTCTCGCGCAATCACACGATCTACGCGCTGGGCGACGCGGCCGTTGTCGTCGCAGCGCGCGCCGAAAAGGGCGGCACGTGGAGCGGCGCGTCGGCCTGCCTGCGCGGCGGCTATACGCCGCTGTTTGCGATCCGTGAAGGCGGCGTGGATTTTGAGGGAAACCGGCTGCTGCTGGCGCGCGGCGCAAAGCCGCTTGATCTGCGCAGGCCGGTGGGCGCGCAGCTGTTTGCGCCCCGGGAGGAGAAGGCATGCAGGTAAAGACGCCGCCCATTCCCATGCGCGAGGCGCTGCACTACATGGGCTGGCGCGGTACGCCGGTGGAGCCGGAGCTGCTTGAGCAGATTGAGGAGCTGATCGGCCTGGCGGAGCGCGAGGTGCAGCCGCATGCCGCCGTGCGCCGCTTTGGGCTCGGCGAAGACGGAAGCCTGACCGGAACCTCGCTGATTCCGCAGGGGAAAGACGTGAACCAAATGCTTTCCGGCTGTCACGAAGCGGTGCTGCTGGCGGCCACGCTGGGCGCGGCCAGCGAGCGGATGCTGCTCAAGGCGCAGGCGAGAAGCGGCGCGCAGGCGGTGCTGCTGGACGCGGTGCTCAGCGCGGCGATTGAAGCGGTCTGCGATGCGCAGGAAGCGGCGCTGCGCAGATGTCTTGCGGCCGAGGGGCTGTATCTGACGGACCGCTTCAGCCCCGGCTACGGCGACATGCCGCTGGCGCAGACGAAGGAAATCTGCGCGGTGCTCGCCGCGGACAAGACCATCGGGCTCACGGTGTCTGCAAGCGGCATCATGATCCCGCGCAAGTCGGTCACGGCCATCATGGGGATCAGCCGCAAACCGGTCAGCCGCAGGCCCTCGGGCTGCGCGGCGTGCAGCATGCGGGGGCGCTGCGCGCTGAGCAAGATCGCGCGATAACCTTCTGACGCAGCCGCGCACAGGAACGCGGCGGAGAGGACGGATTGATGATGTATACACAGGAAATCACCCTTCTGGACGGCGCGATGGGCACCATGCTCCAGCGATCCGGGCTCAAGCTCGGCGACAGGCCGGAGACGCTGTCCATTACCGCGCCGGACGTGGTGGAAAGCATACAGCGGCAGTACGCGGAGGCGGGCGCTCAGATGCTGCTGGCCAACACGTTCTGCGCGAATGCGCACAAGCTCGCAGGCACCGGCTTCGCGGTGGAGGACGTGGTGCGCGCGTCCATCGGCGTGGCCAGGCGCGCCTGCGCGGGCACCGGCGCCAGGGTGGCGCTGGACATCGGCCCGATCGGCGAGCTGCTGGAGCCGCTGGGCACGCTGCGCTTTGAGGAGGCGTACGCGCTCTTTGCGCAGATGATCCGCGCGGGCGTTCAGGCAGGTGCGGACGCGGTGTTCTTTGAGACGTTCTCCGATCTGAGCGAGCTGCGCGCGGGCGTGCTCGCGGCGAAGGAATGCTGCGATCTGCCGGTGTTCGCGTCGATGACGTTCGAGCAGTCCGGGCGCACGTTTCTGGGCGTGAGCGCGCCGTGCGCGGCGATGTCGCTGTCCGCGCTGGGCGTGCAGGCGGTGGGCGTGAACTGCTCGCTGGGACCTAAGGAGGTCGCGCCGATCCTGCGCGCCATGCGCGAGGTGACGGACCTGCCGCTGATTCTCAAACCGAACGCGGGACTGCCCGATCCGGCAACCGGCGCATACGATACCACGCCGGAGGCGTTTGCCGAGGCGTGCGCGGAGCTGACGGATGTGGGCGCGGCGTACATCGGCGGATGCTGCGGCACGTCGCCGGAGTTTATCGCCGCGCTGCGCAGCGCGCTTGCGGGCAGGCGGGCGACATGGCCGAAAAAGCGCGTGCATGGCATCTGCTCGGCCAGCGAGCTTTGCGCCTTTGGCCAGGGTGTGCGCGTGATCGGCGAGCGCATCAACCCGACCGGCAAGAAGCGCTTCCAGCAGGCGCTGCGGGAGGGCGATCTCAGCTATATCGTCTCCCAGGCGATCGAGCAGGAGGAGGCCGGCGCGCAGATTCTCGACGTGAACGTCGGTCTGCCGGGCGTCGATGAGCCGGACATGATGCGCCGCGTGGTGACGGCGATCTCCGGCGCGGTGTCCCTGCCGCTGCAGATCGACTCGTCAAGTCCTGCGGCGATCGAGGCGGGCCTTCGCGCCGCGCCGGGCAAGTGCCTCATCAACAGCGTCAACGCCTCGCGCTCGTCGCTTGACAGCGTGCTGCCGCTGGCCAGAAAGTACGGCGCGGCCATCGTCGCGCTGACGCTGGGGGAGAGCGGTCTGCCTGCTACGACGCAGGAACGCGTGGATTTCGCCAAAAAGATTGTGGACGAGGCACAGCAGGCGGGCATTCCCCGGGAGGATATCGCGGTCGATTGCCTGACGCTGACGGTTTCCGCCCAGCAGGATCAGGCGAGCAGGACGCTGGAGGCCGTGCGCATCGTGCATGAGGAGCTGGGGCTGGAGACGGTACTGGGCGTGTCGAACATCTCCTTCGGCCTGCCGCAGCGCCAGCTGGTCACGCGGGCGTTCCTGACACAGGCGATTTTCTCCGGCCTGACGCTGCCCATCATCAACCCGAATCAGCGGGACATGATGGATGCGGTCGACGCATGCCGCGTGCTCAGCGGCGAGGACGTCTCCTGCGCGGCCTATATCGAGCGTCATGCCGCCGCGCTGCAGGAGAAGAAGGACGCTTCCGCTGCGGCGCCTGCGCAGCTGACCATCGGCGAGGCGATCGCCAAGGGCATGAAGGCTGAGGCGCAGGCGATCGCCGCCGGGATGCTTGAGACCGTCGCGCCGCTTGAGCTGGTGGAGCAGCATCTGATTCCGGCGCTCGATCTCGTCGGCGAGCGCTACGAGCGCCAGGAGATCTTCCTGCCGCAGCTGATGAACGCGGCGAGCGCGTCCGGCGCGGCCTTTGACGAGGTGCGCAGGGCGATTGAGAAGACCGGCGAGCAGGGCGAGGGGAAGGGCCCGATCGTGCTGGCGACGGTCGAGGGTGACATCCACGACATCGGCAAGAACATCGTGCGCACGGTGCTGGAGAACTACGGCTTTCATGTCATCGATCTGGGGCGGGACGTGCCGCCCGATCGCGTGGTGGAGGCGGTGAAGACGCACAGCGCGAAGATCGTCGGGCTGTCCGCGCTGATGACAACGACGGTGCCGAGCATGCAGCGCACCATCGAGCGCCTGCACGGCGCGGGACTGCATGTGCCGGTGATCGTGGGCGGCGCGGTGCTCACGCCCGATTATGCGAGGGAGATCGGCGCGGACTATTACGCGAAGGACGCCAAGCAGTCTGCCGATATCGCCAAGGCGATCCTGAACGGAGCGGAGGAAAGGTTATGAATGCACAGGATTTGCGCAGCCGTCTGGCGCGCGGCGCGCTGCTGTTTGACGGCGCGACGGGCACCTATGCCAAAGCCCTTGAGGGCTGGCCGGAGGGGCCTGTGGAGCGCGCGTGCCTGACCGCGCCGCAGCAGGTGCTTTCGCTGCACAGGGCGTACCTGGCGGCGGGCTGCGAGGCGGTCAAGACGAACACGTTTGCCGCGCACATCGGCCTGGCGGCGGAGGACTCTGCGCAGCAGCGCGGGATGGTCGATGCGGCGATGGCGCTGGCGCGCCAGGCTGCGGGGCAGCAGGCGTTTGTGTTCGCGGACATCGGCCCCGCGCCGGCCGGCGCGGACGCGGCACGGGCCTACATCGGCATGGCGGACTGCTTCCTGCGCAGCGGCGCCGACTGCTTCCTGCTGGAAACCATGCCCTCGGACGCGGGCCTGGCCGAGGCTGCGGCGCACATCAAGGCACGCAATCCGCAGGCGTTTGTCGCCGTCTCCTTTGCGGCAGACCCGGATGGATTCACGCGTGCGGGCGAAATGGCGGCGGGCCTGATCGCGCGGATGGACGCATGCCCGCATGTGGACGCGGTGGGCCTGAACTGCATCTGCGGCGCGTATCACATGCGCAGGCTGCTGGAGGGCCTGCCCGCCACAAGCAAGCTCCTGCTGGCGATGCCCAACGCGGGCTATCCGCATGTCATCGACGGACGCACCTATTACGACAGCGATCCGGCGTATTACGCACAGCAGGTGACCGCCTGCGCGGCGCTGGGCGCAAGGCTGATCGGCGGCTGCTGCGGCACCACGCCGGAGCACATGAAGCAGATCGCGCGGCGGATGGACAGCGGCAGGGAGGCCCGGGAGCAGGGCAGGGAGCCTGCGCGGCCGGAGGGAGAAAGGCGCTGCAAAAGCCGCGTCGCGCAGAAGCTTGCGCGCGGCGAGCGCGCGATCCTGGTGGAGCTGGACCCGCCGCGCGACTCGGGCATCTCCGGCTTTCTGGCCGGCGCGCAGGCGCTTGCGCAGGCCGGTGCGGACGCGGTGACGATCGCGGACTGCCCGATTGGCCGCGCGCGCATGGACTCCAGTCTGTTGGCCTGCAAGCTCAGCCGCGAGCTGGGCATCGAGGCGCTGCCGCACATGACCTGCCGGGACCGCAACGTGAATGCGACCAAGGCGCTGCTGCTGGGGCTTTCCATGGAGGGCGTGCACAATGTGCTCGCCGTCACGGGCGATCCCGTGCCCACGAGCGACCGCGGCAGCGTGAAGAGCGTGTTCCAGTTCAACTCGCGCGTGCTGGCGCGCTTTGTGCGCAGCCTGTCGCAGACGGGGGAAACCGAGCCGTTCTTCCTGTGCGGCGCGCTGAACATCAACGCGGTGAATTTCCCCAGCGAGCTGGAGCGCGCGAAGGACAAGGAAGCGTGCGGCATCGAGGCGTTTTTGACGCAGCCCGTGCTCAGCGAGCGCGCGGCGGAGAATCTTTCGCTGGCGAGGAAGACGCTCTCGGGCAAGATCCTGGGCGGCCTGTTCCCGGTGGTCAGCTGCAACAACGCGCGCTTTTTGAGCAGCGAGGTGGCGGGCATCTCGGTGGACGACCGGGTGATTGCGGCCTATGAAGGGCTTGACCGCGCGCAGGGCGAGGCGATGGCGGTGCGCCTGTGCGCACAGGCGGCCAGGCGCATCGCGCCGGACGTGGACGGATACTACATCATGACCCCGTTCCAGCGGGTGCAGCTCGTGTGCCGCGTGATGGAGGAGCTCAAAAAGATCTGAATGAAGCAAAAAAGCTGCAAAGCGCATGCCTTGCAGCTTTTTGAATTCAGAGGATCAGTGCCAGAACAGGCCCATCACCGCGCCGCATACGCCGCCGACGATGTGGGACAGGTGGGAGATGTTGTCCGCGGAGAACAGGCCGCCGAGGATTTCCTGCGTCAGGTACAGCGCCGCCACGGCAACCAGCGTCAGCGGGATCTCGCCGCCGCGGCTGCCGCTGGTGGAGGCCAGGAAGATGAGCATGTACACGATGCCGCTCGCGCCCATGAGCGCGCCGCTGCCCAGGAACATATGAAACAGTCCGGAAACCACGGCGGTGACGGCGAACATCAGCAGAAGGCGAAGGCTGCCGTAGCGCTCCTCGACGATCGGGCCGAGGGCGAGGATCAACGCCATATTGCTCACATAGTGGGAAAACGAGGTGTGGCCCATCACATGGCACAGAAGACGCACATAGGTCAGGGGACTCAGAAAGCTGGACCTGTACACGCTGAAGACCAGGCGGTCGGATGCGCCGCCTCTGAGCACGGACAGGCCGAGCGCGCCCAGGGACAGCAGCGCAAAGCACAGCACCGCGGGCGCGTTGAACGAGAAGATGATTTTGCTCTTTTTCATATGAACTCCTGCTTGATCGGTTCTTTCTGCACAGTATACCATGCGCGATGCGCAGGCGCAAGCGCAGCATGGGCGGAAATGCCTGAGCCTGCGCGGGCCGCTTCCAAGATTTTCTTCCCAAAGGGCTTGAAGGAACTGCTTTTTTGTGGGATAATACGAATTGGTATGTATTCAGCAAGAAAGATGACAACCTCAAAAAGGAGAACCAGGAAGCCATGATCGCAACCCAGAACGTATCGCTCTCTTACAGCGGAAAGCCGCTCTTCAAGAACGTCAATATCAAGTTTACCGCCGGCAACTGCTACGGCATTATCGGCGCAAACGGCACCGGCAAATCGACTTTCCTCAAGGTGCTCTCCGGCGAGCTGGAGCCGACCACGGGCGACGTCGTGATTACCCCCGGCGAGCGCATGGCCGTCCTCAGGCAGAACCACTTTGAGTTTGATGAATATGAAGTCCTGACCACGGTCATCATGGGTCATAAGCGCCTGTATGAGATCATGAAGGAGAAGGACGAGCTCTACGCCAAGGAGGACTTCACCGACGAGGACGGCGAGCGCGCCAGCGTGCTGGAGGGCGAGTTCGCGGAGCTGGACGGCTGGAACGCCGAGAGCAACGCGGAGATGATCCTCACCGGCCTGGGCATCAGCCTGGACATGGAGCATATGCTCATGAAGGAGCTGGACGGCAGCCAGAAGGTCAAGGTCCTGCTGGCGCAGGCGCTCTTTGGCAGCCCGGACATCCTGCTGCTGGACGAGCCGACCAACTATCTGGACATCCAGTCCGTCCGCTGGCTCGAGAACTTCCTGCTGGATTTCCCGAACACGGTCATCGTCGTCAGCCACGACCGTCACTTCCTCAACAAGGTCTGCACGCACATCTGCGATATCGACTTCGGCAAGATTCAGATGTACGTGGGCAACTACGACTTCTGGTACGAGTACACCCAGATGGCGGCCCGCCAGCAGAAGGACATCAACAAGAAGAACGAGCAGAAGATCAAGGAGCTGCAGGCGTTCATTCAGCGCTTCTCCGCCAACGCCAGCAAGAGCAAGCAGGCGACCAGCCGCAAAAAGCTGCTGGATAACCTGCAGATGGAAAACTTTATGCCGTCCTCCCGCCGCTATCCGTACGTCTCCTGGAAGCCGGACCGCGACATCGGCAACGATCTGCTGACGGTGACGAACCTTTCCAAGACCGTCAACGGCCGCAAGGTGCTCAACAACATCTCCTTCGTGCTGACCCCGGGCGACAAGGTCGCCTTCGTCGGCACGGACGAGCTGGCGCGCACGACGCTCTTCCAGATTCTCATGGGCGAGCTGGAGCCGGACGAGGGCAGCTACAAGTGGGGTGTGACGACCTCGCAGAGCTACTTCCCGAAGGACAACAGCGCGTATTTTGACAACTGCGAATACAATCTGATCGACTGGCTGCGTCAGTTCTCCGTCAGCCAGTACGAGAGCGATATCCGCGGCTGGCTGGGCCGCATGCTCTTCTCCGGCGAGGACGCGCTCAAGCAGGCCAAGGTGCTCTCCGGCGGCGAGAAGGTGCGCTGCATGCTGGCGCGCATGATGCTCTCCGGCGCCAATGTGCTGGTGCTCGACGAGCCGACCAACCACCTGGACCTGGAGTCCATCACGGCGCTGAACAAGGGCATGATCGAGTTCACCGGCTCCATGCTCTTTGCCACGCAGGACCATGAGTGCATTCAGACGGTGGCCAACCGCATCATGGAGCTCCTGCCGGGCGGCCTGGTGGACCGCCGCGAGAGCTACGACGATTATCTGGACAGCGAGATTGCCGCGCAGCAGCGCGAAGCGCTGATGCAGGCGTAATGCGCGCGGCGGCTGGAAACGGCGTGCAGAAAGGAGGAAAGGCATGGAGCGCATTCGATGGGAAGAGTCGCTGAACGTGCCGAATCTGCTGACGCTGCTGCGCATGGCGATGCTGCCTGCCGTCGTTTGGCGTTACCGCCTGGGCGATTCATCCGGCGCGCTGGCGGTGTATCTGGCCGCCATGCTCACCGACGCGGTGGACGGCTTCATCGCGCGCAGGTTCCATCAGATCACCGCGCTGGGCAAGCTGCTCGATCCCATCGCCGACAAGCTGTCGCTGCTGACGCTGCTGGGGCTGTTCGTCGCGGACGGTCAGATCCCGGCCTGGGTGATGACGATCATCCTGATCAAGGAGGCCATCCTGATTGCCGGCGGCGCGGCGGCGCTGCAGAAGGGCGTTGTCGTCTATGCGCTGCCCATCGGCAAGGTGACGACCGTCGTATTCATCCTCTCGATGGCGGCGCGGCTTATGGCCTTCAGGCGGACGGCGGATCTTCTGCTCAGCTTGTCTCTCGTGCTGTCGCTGCTCTCGCTGATCTGGTACAGCGTTGTGCTGCTTCAGAGAATGTCTGCACGCTCCGGCGTTTGAAGAACGCGAGCATTTTCAAGCTCCTGCAAAATCGCGGGAGCTTGCTTTCTTTAATTGCCAGCATGCCGCAGCGCCGGGCTGCAAACGATAGCCTCAGGCTCACAGCACGGCGAAAGCGGGGCGGCAGAATGGCATGATCAGAATGAGCGCTTTGCGCAATACGCCTGTGATCTGCTGCAGCCGGCAGATCGGTCTTTTGCAGAGCATCAGCCTGGACGAGGCGCGAAAAAGGGTTCATGCGCTGGTGGTCTCCTGCGGGATGCGCGGGAAAAGGGTGGTGCTCAGGGAGCATGTGCAGGCGATCGCCGACGGGTTTATTCTGGCGGATCAGGCCGATAAGTACAAGCGCATCTATGAAAAAGCGGGCAGCCCGTTTGTGCGGGATACCACCGGGATGCTCGCCGGCTGCGTGACGGATTACGCCGTGGACGAAGGGACGCTTGAGATCCTGGCCGTGGAGATCATGCCGGGATACTGGCCGCCCGCCAGCCGGCAAAGGCTTTGGGCGTTTGCCTATCACCGCTCGGAGGACCCTGACGGCGGCCTGATCGTTCCCGCTTCCCTGGGCAGTGGGCTGATCTTTTCAAGGGAGGGAATCTGAGATGCGCGTATCCACCATGAAAGGGATGGCCGCCGGCGGTCTGCTGGGTCTGACCGTCGGCGCAGGACTGATGATGATGCCTCAGGGAAAGCGAATGAAGCGCGTGCTGGCGAAAAACGGCCCGCAGCTGGTCAAGCAGGTTGCGGAGTGCTGGATCAAATAAGGTGAGGGACGGGGAAAGCTCTGCGGGCTTTCCCTCTCTCTTTGCCCGGAAGAGCCGGAGGGACGGACATGAAAAGCAGGAAGACGCTGGCGTACGCGCTGGGCGCGATGATTCTTTTGCTGTATCTGTACCGCAGGCGCGGCGCTGTGCTGGGGATTGCGGCGGTGTTCGCGTTTGCGGCGGTCTTCACGCTGCTGCTGGCGCCCGTCTGCCGGGGACTTGAGCGCCGCGGCGTGCGCACACCGCTGGCGGCGGGGATTGCGGTGGGCGGACTGCTGCTGCTGGCGCTGCTCATCGTGTCGGCGTTCGTGCCGTATCTGGTGACGCACTCCATCGACCTGATCCGCCGCAACGCCCCGGCGCTCACGGCGCTCATGCAGCGGCTGGGCGAGGCGCTGGAACGGGCAGGGCTGCACAGCCTGGGCGGGAAGGGCCCGGGCGACATGATCACCTCGGCGGCCGCCAGCGTGACGGCGCTCGCCGCAAGGGCCGGCATGGCGTTCGCTGCGCAGACGGGACGGATTCTGTTTGCGCTGGTGCTTTCGTATTATCTGCTCTGCGAGAGAAAGCGCCTCGGCGGACATCTGCTCCTGTTTATGCCGCCCATCTGGCGCCCGGCGGTGCTTTCCGCGCTGCTGGGCTGCAAAAACGCGGCGATGGGCTATCTGTCCGGCATGCTCAAGACCAGCGCATTCGTGGGCGCGGCGACCTATCTGGGCCTCCTGCTCTTGGGCGTGCAGGACGCGCTGCTGCTGGCGCTGTTCATGGGCATCTTCGAAGTGCTGCCGTATGTGGGGCCTGTGCTGGCGGCGATCCCGATTCTGCTGAGCAGCCTGCCGCAGGGCATGCATCAGACGCTGCTGGCCCTCGCGCTGGTGGTGCTGGTGCAGCAGATCGAGGGCAATTTCATCAGCCCGTACTTCACAGCCTCCGGCACGTCGATTCATCCGCTGGCGGCGCTCGTCAGCGTGTTTGTGCTGGGCAGCCTGATGGGCATATGGGGCATTCTGCTGGCCGTGCCGCTGGTGGCGGCGCTGCGCAGCGTCGTCTGGTCGCTGCGGCAGACGCGCAGCCTGGCGGCCGTGGGATAGACCGAAAAGAATTTCCATGGCAGGAGATTGAAACCGTTCGCCGTATCGTGTATAATATAGTCTGCCAACAACCTGTAGGGGGGACGCGCCATGATCAATTCGGATATGGGGACGCAGCATTTCAAGACCATCAGCGACAATCCGCAGGACGCGCAGACGATCCTGCTGTGCGTCTATCACGCGCTGTCTGCGAAGGGCTACGATCCGATTACGCAGATTGTGGGCTATCTGATCAGCGGTGATCCGACGTACATCACCAGCTATCAGAATGCCCGCTCGCTGATCTGCCGCATCGACAGGGACGAGCTGCTTGAGGAGCTTGTGCAGTTCTATCTGTCCAAGAACGTTTGAGGGGACCGGACATGAACGAGAGAATCGTCGCGCTGGACGTGGGAGACCGCCGCATCGGCGTCGCCGTGAGCGATCCGCTGGGGCTGACCGCGCAGCCGATTGAGACATACACACGCATTGGATATGGCCCGGATGCGCGCCATATGGCAGAGATCGCCCGCAGGTACGAGACGAACCGGATCCTTTGCGGCCTGCCGCGCAACATGGACGGCACGCAGGGCTTTCAGGCGGAAAAGGTTCGGGAGTTTGCTGCGAAGCTGGAGGAATTGGGACTGGCGGTCGAGTATTACGACGAGCGCATGACCACCATGCTCGCAGAGAGTGCGCTGCTGGAGGCGAACATGCGCCGCGAGGACCGCAAGAAGAAGGTCGATATGGTCGCCGCGGTGGTGATCCTGCAGTCCTACCTGGACGCGTGCGCCGCGATGGCGGACGACGGCGAAGAGGACGAAGAGGACGACGGCATCCTGGAGATGGAGGACGAGGACGGCAACCCGATTCGCTTCTATCTGAGCGCCAGCATCCGCTATGCGGGCGAGGATTATGTGCTGCTGACCTGCGCAGAGGCGACGGGGGATATCGAGCAGGACGAGAGCTTCATCATGCGCTGCACGACGGACGATGAGGGCAACGCCTGCTACCAGTCCCTGGAGGACGAGGCGCTCATCGCGGCGGTCTACGAGGCGTATCTGGCGCAGAATGAGGAAGCCTGACATTTTTGAATCATCATTTGAAGGGGAACACATGACGGGGCCATTTGGAGAAGACGAGCTCTTTGACGACGAGTGGGTGGAAATCTGCGACATCGAGGGACACCGGATGTCCATGCGCCATCTGGCGACCATGCGGCTGGGCGAAAAGACCTACATTCTCCTGGGCGATGGAAGCGAGGAGCAGGACGGCGCGGGCGCGCTGATGCTCGTGCGCGAGGACCGGACGGTTGACGGCGCGACGGAGTATGTGGTCTCCAGCGACGAGCAGGAGATCGAGCGCGTCATGGGGCGGTTTGCCGCCCATCTGTTTGAGATGACCATGCAGGAGGAGTTGCCCGGGATGGACGCGCCTGACGCGGAGCTGACGGAGGCCTGCGGGTGCGAGCATCATCCGGGCGAGTTCTGCTATTGCGACGACCCGGCGTATTTGCAATGACGCGGATTGCGTTTTTCTGCTTGCCATCCGACGGAAAATCATGTATAATACACGCTAAAGGCGAAGATTGAGACAAAGCCCGGCACAGGCGGCCTTGCAGAGAGAGCGGAACGAGGCTGGAATTCCGTTTAGGCTTGCTGCGGGAAATTCACTCAGGAGCTGCTCCGCTGATATGTAGGCGGGGACGGATGACCCGTTATCTTGTCAAGGCCTTACTGCGCGCATGCGTGCACGAGGTGAAATTTGGGTGGTACCACGGGGAAATTCAGCCTCGTCCCTTTGCGGACTGGGCTTTTTTCTTTGCTAAATGAAGGAGGGCTTAACTGAACATGGATATGCAAGAACAACTGCGAAAAATCCAGGAAGAGGCGCAGGCGCAGCTTGCGCAGATCAGCGACAAGCTGGGGCTTGATGCGCTGAAGGTCAAGCTGATGGGCAAGAAGGGCGATCTGACGCTGCTTCGCCGCTCCATGGGCCAGCTCGCGGCGGAGGACCGCCCCAAGGCCGGCCAGATGATCAACGAGGTGGTCGCCGCGCTGACCGAGCAGATGGACGCGCTGGACGCCAAGCTCAAAAAGCTCGAGCAGGAAAAGAAGCTCGCGCGCGAGGCGATTGACGTGACCGAGCCGCGCAGGCATCGCCCGATCGGCATGCAGCACCCGATCTCGCTGGTGCAGGATCAGATGCTCGGCGTGTTCACCAGCATGGGCTTTGACGTCGTGGAAGGCCCGGAGGTGGAGTACGATCTGTACAACTTCGAGCTGATGAACATCCCCAAGAACCATCCGGCCCGCGACGCGCAGGATACGTTCTACATTGAGGACAACGTCGTGCTGCGCACGCACACCTCTCCGGTGCAGGCGCGCACGCTGCTCACGCGCAAGCCGCCGATCCGCATCGTCTGCCCGGGCCGCGTGTACCGCGCGGACGAGGTGGACGCGACGCACTCCCCGGTGTTCCATCAGATGGAGGGCCTGGTCGTTGGCGAGGACGTCACGATGGCCGACCTCAAGGGCACGCTGGACGCGTTCGCGCAGAAGCTCTTCGGCGAGGACATGACCACGCGCTTCCGTCCGTCGTTCTTCCCGTTCACCGAGCCGTCCGCCGAGGTGGACCTCACCTGCGTCAACTGCCACGGCAAGGGCTGCCGCATCTGCAAGGGCACCGGCTGGATCGAGGTGCTCGGCGCGGGCATGGTCAACCCGAAGGTGCTGGAGATGTGCGGTATCGACAGCAAGAAGTACAGCGGCTTTGCGTTCGGCGTGGGCCTGGAGCGCATCGCCATGCTGCGCTACGGCATCACGGACATGCGAGCCCTCTTTGAAGGCGACGTGCGTTTCCTGTCCCAGTTCCGCGACGACTAAGGGTGGAGGAAGAAGACAATGAAAGTACCGATGCAATGGCTGAAGCAGTACACCGACGTGCCGGTCTCTGCGCAGGCTTTTCAGGATGCGATGATCAATCACGGCACGGGCGTCGAGGGCCTTGAGGACCAGAACGAGGCCGTGCAGAACGTCGTCGTGGGCAAGATCCTCTCCGTGCGCAAGCACGAGAACTCCGACCACATGGTCATCTGCTCCATCGACGTGGGCGAGGCGGAGCCGCTGCAGATCGTCACCGGCGCGCCGAATGTGCACGAGGGCGACCTGGTGCCGGTGGCCAAGGTGGGCGCCGTGCTTCCGAACGGCGTGAAGATCAAGAAGGGCAAGCTGCGCGGCGTGGATTCCTACGGCATGTGCTGCTCCGGCCCGGAACTGAACGTGCCGGAGTATCTGTATCCGTCCGTGGGCGACAAGGGCCTGCTGATCTTCCATGAGGATTATGCGCCGGGCACCGACGTGCGCGCCATCCTGGGCGTGGACGACACGATCGTCGATTTCGAGATTCTGGCGAACCGCCCGGACTGCCTGAGCGTCTGGGGCGTGGCCCGCGAGGCGGCCGCGACGCTGGGCACGACGTTCAACAAGCCGGAGATCAAGGTGGAGACCGTCCCGGGTAAAATGAGCGACTTCGTGAACATCGAGGTCCGGGACACCGACCTCTGCCCGCGCTACTGCGCCTGCGTGGTCAAGAACATCAAGATCGGCCCGTCTCCGATGTGGATGCGCAAGGCCCTGAACGCGGCCGGCGTGCGCGCGATCAACAACATCGTGGACATCACCAACTATGTGATGCTGGAGACCGGCCACCCGATGCACGCGTTTGATTTGGCGAAGGTGAAGGAGCAGCACGTCATCGTGCGCCGCGCGTTTGAGGGCGAGAAGATCGTCACGCTCGACGGCAAGGAGCGCGACCTGACGACCGATATGCTGATGATCGCGGACCAGACCAACGCGACCGGCATCGCCGGCGTCATGGGCGGCGAGGAATCGGAGATCACCGAGGAGACCACGACGGTCATGTTCGAGATCGCCGCGTTTGACCGCAGCAACATCCGCCTGACCACCCGCGCGCTGGGCATGCGTACCGAGGCCTCCGGACGCTTTGAGCGCGGCGTCTGCGCGGCGACCTGCCGCGAGGCGGCGGACCGCGCCTGCCAGCTGGTAAACCTGCTGGGCTGCGGCGAGGTCATCGACGACGTGTATGACTGCTATCCCAATCCCAAGCCGCAGACTGTGGTGGAGGCCTCCGTGGCGCGCATCAACAGGCGCATCGGCATGGAGATCCCGGGCGAGGTCATGGCGAAGATCCTCACGAGCCTGCACATGGACGTGACGCTCGACGGCGACAGGCTGACCGTCGTGGCGCCGGAGTACCGCGAGGACATCGAGGTCGAGGAGGACCTGTCCGAGGAGGTCCTGCGCATCTATGGCTACGAGCACATCCAGTCCACGCTCCTGCGCGGCGAGACGTCGCCGGGCACCCGCAATGCGCACATGCTGCTCTCCGACAAGGTCAGCAGGATTCTGGTGGGCATGGGCCTGTACGAGATCCGCAACTTCTCCTTCATCAGCCCGAAGCTGATCGACAAGCTGAACCTGGCGGAGGACGACCCGCGCCGCACGATGCTGCGCCTGACCAATCCGCTGGGCGAGGATACCAGCGTCATGCGTTCCACGCTCGTGCCGTCCATGCTGGGCACGGTTTCCCTCAACCAGAGCCGCAACAACGAGAGCGCGATGCTCTATGAGATTGCGCCGGTCTTTGACATGACGGACTACAAGCAGGGCGAGCTGCCGCACGAGCGGCCGACGCTGTGCATCGGCGCGTACGGCCCGGACGTCGATTTCTACCTGGTGCGCGACATCGTGCTGGACATGCTCGCGCGCTTCGGCGTGGACTGCGGGATTGTCCCGGGCGCGGAGCCGTATCATCATCCGGGCCGCGCGGCGAAGCTGATGGCCGGCGGCGAGTGCCTGGCCAGCGTCGCCGAGGTGCATCCGCAGACGATGGCCGCGTTTGACATCACCAAGCGCACGGTGATCGCCGAGGTCAATCTGGAGCTGCTGGGCGAAATGCGCGCGCCGATGGGCCATGTGAATGCGCTGCCGAAGTTCCCGGCCGTGACCCGCGATATCGCGCTGGTGATGGACGAGGCGACGACCGTGGGCAGCGTTCTGGCGAGCATCCGCAAGGCGGGCGGCGCGCTGCTGGAGAGCGTGGAGATGTTTGACATCTACCGCGGCGCGCAGCTGGGCGAGGGCAAGAAGTCCGTGGCGTTCTCTCTGGCGTTCCGCAACGCTGAGCGCACGCTCTCTGACGACGACGTGAACCCGCTGATGAAGAAGATTCTCGCCAGCTGCGAGGAGAACAACGGCGCCGTGCTGCGCCTGTAATCGGGCCTAATCAAGAAAAGGGGCGATCAGATCATGCTGGATGAACGGATTTCCGCAAGGACGCTGCGGTTTGCGGTGCTGGGTGAGTCCCTGGCGCACACCTGGTCGCCCCAGATTCACAATTCGCTGTTTGCCGCGATGGGGCTTGACGCGGTCTACCTGCCCGTCACGGTGCCGGGGGACAAGCTGGCCTCCGCCGTGGATGTGCTGCGCAGCTGCTTTGCCGGCTTTAACGTCACCATCCCGTTCAAGGAGCGGATCATTCCGCTGCTGGACGAGGTGGACGACGCGGCACGCGCGTGCGGCGCGGTGAACACGGTGGAGAACCGGGGCGGCCATCTGATCGGCCACATCACGGACGGCCTGGGCATGCTGCGCGCGATTCGCGAGGGCGGCGTGAACACGGATGGCGCGGATGTGCTGATCCTGGGCGGCGGCGGCGCGGCCCGCGTGGCGGGCTACGAGTTTCTCGTGCGCGGCGGCCGGGTGACCATCGCCGTGCGCAATCCGGAAAAGGGCGAAAGGCTGGCGGGCGAGCTGGCCGATACGCAGCGGGACGGCAGGGCGCGCATCGGCGTCTGTCCGCTTGACGCGGTGCCCGGCGCGCACGATCTGCTGATCAACTGCACGCCGGTGGGCATGTATCCCAAGACGGACGCCTGCCCGGTATCGGAGAACGTCATCGCGCGCTGCGGCGCGGTGTTTGACGCGGTGTACAATCCGCGCAGAACGCGGCTGATTCAGCACGCCGTGCAGATGGGCATTCCGGCGGTCGAGGGCCTGGGCATGCTCTTTTATCAGGCGGTCGAGGCCGAAAGGTTCTGGCTCGGCGCGGATGCGCTTGCGCCTGAGGCGGTGCAAAGGGAGATCTACCACGAGCTGCTGGAGCGGATGTGAGCTCCGGCTGAGAAGAAGAGAACAAGAAGGGATGTATCATGGGAAATCGGCCGGTCATTGGCATTTCTCCTTCGAGAAGCGAGGAACAGCATCGGCTGTCCTTGGCGGAAAACTACTTGAATGCGCTTTTCCGCGCGGGCGGAATGCCGATGGTATTTCCGTCGTCTATCACAGATGAAGACGCCATTGACGAGATGCTCGATCACGTGGACGGCGTGCTGCTTTCCGGCGGCATCGACGTTCACCCGCGCTATTTCGGCGAGGAGGTTCTGCCTGGATGCGGCGCGATCGATGAGACGCGCGATGCGTTTGAGCTGGCGCTGACACGCAAGGCGGTTGAACGGAACATGCCGGTGCTCGGCATCTGCCGCGGCATCCAGGTGCTTGCCGTCGCGCTGGGCGGAACGCTGTTTCAGGACATCGAAAGCCAGTTGGGCATTTCGAACACTGAGCATCGGCATGAGCCGATGACGGATTACAAGCATGCGGTCCGGTTCAAGGAGGGCGGCCTGCTCGAGCGCATAACCGGCACGGACCTGATGCTCACCAACAGCATGCATCATCAGTCGGTCAAGGATGCGGGCGATCAGCTCATCATCGAGGGCATCACGATGGACGGCATCATCGAGGCGGTGAGCATGGCGGGCAACGAGGCGGTGTTTGGCGTGCAGTTCCACCCCGAGTGCCTGGAGGACTTCAGCGATCCTGCCGCGCGGCTGTTTGCCTATTTTGTTGAAAAAGCGGCTGAATACAAAGCTACAAAATGAGAGAAGGCGTCTGCTCCATGAGGGGCAGGCGCTTTTGCCTGCCCAAAACAGGCAAAATGCGCCGCATTTTCGTATTGTTTCCCCACGGTTGAACTGCCGCTGCCTTTTTGTTATAATGAACACAGAATTTGAAGGACAGGAGGCCGCGGATTGATGAGGCGACCGATTCGACATGTTGTGATATGGATGCTGCTGGCCGTGCTGCTGGTTTCACTTCCGGGTGTTCATGCAGACGCGCAGATTGAGCCGACCATCCGCGTGTGGCTGCGGCGGCTGAGGACGGAGGATGCGCTGCGCATCGGCGTGCAGGGCAGCTACATGCTGGAAGACGGCAGCATGACGTTTTCCGACGGCGCGGAGATGACGGTGGTCCTGCGCGGCGATCAGCTGGTGCTGCACACGGGACAGATGGCCGTCGTGATGGGACCGAGGATGAAGCTGGTTCGCTGCGAGGACGAGGCGGGGAGCGCGCTGCGGCTGGGCGGCAGCGACGGGCTTTACGAGGGCGATCTGCTGCTGGACATTCAGGACGGCGTGATCCGGCCGATTCTGCATATCTATATCGAGGATTACCTCCTGGGCGTCGTGCCGTATGAGATGGGCGATTCCTTCCCGCTGGAGGCGCTCAAGGCGCAGGCGATCGCGGCGCGCACCTATGCGCTGCAGCGGAGCGGAAGCGCGGGCGATTACGACGTGGAGGACACAACAAACGACCAGGCGTACAAGGGCAGGTCGTCTTCACATCCGGTTTCCGAGCAGGCGGTGCGCGAGACCGAGGGACTCTGCGGCACCTACAAGGGCAAGCTCGCGGATTGCTATTACTCCGCCAGCAACGGCGGACAGACGGAGCTGGGGCAGCACGTCTGGCCGACGGACGATCCGGACGCGTTTGGCTACATGGACATGCGGGACGATCCGTATGACCTGGAAAACGACGCGAGCGTCGTCAAGCGCTTCACGCTGAAGAAGAAGCCGGGAGAAAGCGGCGTGGGCACGGCGCTGCACAGCGCGCTGGTCGCGGCAATGGAGCAGCAGCTTGCCGCGCTGGGCGTCGAGGTTGACGAGAATCTGGTCCGGTTTGACGAGATTGTCAGCGTGGAGACGGCGGAGCCCAAGTTTGACGAGCCGTCCAGGCTGATGACGCAGCTGCGGTTTGAGGTCAGGATTTCCGTTCGCGAATACACGTTCCGGGATGATTCACAGAAGGACGCCGGAAAGCAGGCTGATCCGTCGGCCGAATCTGCTGCAGAGGCGACGCCCGGCCCGACGCCTGTGCCGACGGCCACGCCCGCGTATTCGCCCTACAAGAAGATCGACGAGGTCCTGACGGTGACGCTCCCGATCTTCACGGAGGCGGAGAAGGCGATGGGGCTGAGCATCAACGTCTATCAGAACGAGCTGGTCACGGTATACGATATCGGCTCTGCGTTCATGTTCGAGTCGCGCCGGTTTGGCCATGGCGTGGGCATGTCCCAGCGCGGCGCGCAGCAGATGGCCGCCAAATACGGCATGACGTGCCAGCAGATTCTCTCGTTTTACTATCCGGGCATGGAGGTCATGCGGGCGAATGTGCACAGAGAGCCGCTGCCGAAGGTTGACGCGGAGCTGATGGCCACGCCCGCGCCGACGCCCAGTCCCACGCCCAGGCCGACGCTGATGCCGGTGAGCACGGAAAAGCTGCCCAAGGGCGCGTACGTGGCGGTGGTCAGCAACATCAGCGAGGATTCTTCGCTGAACCTGCGCGAGTCGCCGAGCCTCTCCTCGGACGTGCTGCGCCGGCTCTACAAGGACCAGAAGCTGATCGTTCTCAAGACGAGCAAGGACGGCTGGGCGCATGTGAAAACGGACGTCGCAGAGGGTTATGTGCGCAGCGAATACCTCCAGACGGCGGGCGAATGAGGCAAACTGATACATCGTTGTCAGATTGCAGCAGGAATTGCGGAATGGATCGTTGGTTTTAGGTAAATAATTCACAAATCGTGTTTTATTCGCAAAAACAATGGGGAAAGACTTGAAAAGCATCCAGATTTTGAGTACAATATAGTAGGGTTTGTCCCATGACTATACTATTGGCAAACAGAATTAGGAGGAGATTTCCAATGGTTAAGGTTGCGATTAATGGTTTCGGTCGTATCGGCCGTCTGGCGTTCCGTCAGATGTTTGACGCCGAGGGCTACGAGGTTGTTGCGATCAACGATCTGACCAGCCCGAAGATGCTGGCTCACCTGCTCAAGTATGATACCGCCCAGGGTCCGTATGTCCACAAGGATACCGTTTCCTACAAGGAGCCGGTTTTCGAAGAGGATGGCAAGACCGTGAAGGTTCCGGGCTCCATCACCGTGAACGGCAAGGAGATCACCATCTACGCCAAGCCGAAGGCGAACGAGCTGCCGTGGGGCGAGCTGGATGTTGACGTTGTGCTCGAGTGCACCGGCTTCTACACCAGCAAGGCCAAGGCTCAGGCTCATATCGATGCCGGCGCCAAGAAGGTCGTCATCTCCGCTCCGGCTGGCAACGACCTGCCGACCATCGTGTTCTCCGTCAACGAGAACAAGCTGACCGCTGAGGACAAGATCATCTCTGCGGCTTCCTGCACCACCAACTGCCTGGCCCCGATGGCGAAGGCTCTGAACGACAAGTATCCGATCCAGTCCGGCATCATGACCACCGTGCATGCCTACACCGGCGATCAGATGATCCTCGACGGCCCGCACCGCAAGGGCGACCTGCGTCGTGCCCGCGCCGGCGCGCAGAACATCGTTCCGAACAGCACTGGCGCTGCGAAGGCGATCGGCCTGGTTATCCCGGAGCTCAATGGCAAGCTGATCGGCTCTGCCCAGCGCGTCCCGGTTCCGACTGGCTCCACCACCATCCTCGTGGCGGTTGTCAAGGGCAAGGACATCACCGTGGATTCCATCAACGAGGCGATGAAGGCTCAGGCCTCCGCGTCCTTCGGCTACAACACCGATCAGATCGTCTCCTCTGACGTCATTGGCATGACCTATGGCTCTCTGTTCGACGCGACCCAGACCATGGTCACCAAGATCGACGACGAGACCGCTCAGGTGCAGGTTGTGTCCTGGTACGACAACGAGAACAGCTACACCTCTCAGATGGTCCGCACCATCAAGTACTTCGCGGAGCTCGGCTAAGCGACTTGACCGGCTTTGCGGGGGATCGGATGCGATGCTGATCCCCGCGTACAGTGAAAATGTCAACCGATTTCGATAGGCGTTTTCTCCCTCTTTCTCCCGGCAATGAGAGAAAGAGGGATTTTTTGTCATGTAAATCTTTCCGTGCAGTGCAGTTCTCGGGCACAGAGCTTCATCATTTACGGAACTTTGTCGGTGATGCCGCCGGCAGCATGCCGGTTTTGTATGCCAATGGCTGCGAATCCTCTGACGCAGGGGGACCGGCTAAGCCACTCCAGCGCGAAAGCGCTTCCTTTTGCGCGGGAAAGCACTTTCATGCTAGGCATTTGCGAAGGAATATGCTATAATAAATTGCTATATCCGATCAACTTGCAAATGCCGATTTACAGGAGTGTATCAAGATGAAAGACAGAGTAGCCGTGCTGATTCCCTGCTACAACGAGAGCAAGACGATAGAGAAGGTTGTCCGCGATTTCCGGCGCGCGCTGCCGGATGCGGCGATCTATGTCTACGACAACAACTCGTCTGACGGCACAGCGGAAATCGCGGCAAACGCCGGCGCGATCGTGCGCAGGGAGCGCATGCAGGGCAAGGGCAATGTGATCCGCCGCATGTTCCGCGAGATCGACGCGGACTGCTATGTGATGACGGACGGCGACGATACCTATCCGGCTGAAAACGCGCCGGAGCTCGTGCGCCTGGTGCTCGAGGAGCAGGCGGACATGGTCGTCGGCGACCGCCTGTCCAGCACATATTTCACGGAGAACAAGCGCCCGTTCCACAACGTCGGCAACAGTCTCGTCCGTGCGAGCATCAACATGCTCTTCCGAAGCGAAATCAAGGACATCATGACCGGCTACCGCGCGTTCAGCTATGCCTTTGTGAAGACCTATCCGGTGCTCTCCAGGGGCTTTGAGATTGAGACGGACATGAGCATCCACGCGATCAACCGCAATATGCTGGTGCGCAATGTCGTGATCGACTACCGCGACCGCCCGGACGGCAGCGTGTCCAAGCTGAATACGTATTCCGACGGCGCGAAGGTGCTTCTGACGATTGCGCGCCTGTTCAAGAATTACAGGCCGTTCGCGTTCTTCGGCATCCTCTCGCTTGTGCTGGCGCTGCTCTCCGCGTGCTTCATGATTCCTGTGTTGTCCGAGTTCCTGGCGACCGGTCTGGTCCCGCGCTTCCCGACGCTGATCGTCTGCGCGGTGACGCTGCTGGCGGCGCTGCTGCTGTTTATCTCGGGCCTGATCCTCTCGACGCTGCAGGAAAAGGACAAGCGCGACTTCGAATTCCAGCTCCAGCAGGTCAGCGATCAGTACCGCAGGCTCTGTGAAGAGGCGGATGAACAGCGGATATCTTCCGCATCTTAAAGCGAAACAGGGGAGGGCAGATGTACATCTGCCCTCTGCTTACGGGGATGGAAATGGATGATGGATGAACGGACGCTGCGCGCATGGGCTGAGGAACTGGGCTTTGCGAAAGCCGCGCTTTGCCCTGCAGCGAATTTTGAGGAGGCGCACCGGCTTGTCTCCCGGCAGGAGCCGCTTGCCGAGAGAAGACAGCTGCGGTTTTATCCCGGGACGGACGATCCCAGGACCCGAAGCCTGGCGGTGCTGCTCTGGCCGTATGCGCCATCCGCCATGACGCAGGGTGAAGCGCTCTTTGTGGACAGCTACTATCCAGCCTCCAATCTAGCGTATCACGCGGCGAAAGCGCTCGAAGAAAGGCTGACTGCGGCCGGCTGCTTTGCCAAAGCGAACGTGTCCTATCCGGCGAAGGAAGCGGCAGTGCGCGCAGGGCTTGGGCGGATCGGCAGAAACTCGCTGCTGATCACGCCGGAGTTCGGCACGCGCGTGGTCATCATCCTGATGGCGACGGATATCGCATGCGGGCCGGGCGAAACGAAATCAAACGAGGCAGTTGCGGGCTGCATAGGCTGTTTGCGGTGTGCTGCGGCCTGCCCGTCGGGCGCGATCGACGAGCACGGCATGACGCATCCGGAACGGTGCCTGCGCAACTTCATGATGGAAGGCAACGTCACGCCGGAGCCGCTGCGCAAGAAGGTGGGCATGAGGCTTCTGGGCTGCGATATCTGCCAGCGCGTGTGCCCGATGCAGCCGGACGCGGCGCAGACGCTGCCGATCGACATCCGGCTTGAGGAGCTCGTGACGGCGGATGCTGCCGCGTTTTCAGAGACGGTCTCCCGCCTGGGGGCACTGATCGGGCGCAATGCAGCGCGGCCGCAGCGCGTGCGCGCGCAGGCAGCGCTGCTTGCGGGAAACAGCGGCAACGCGGCCTGCCTGCCGGTTCTGCGCGAGTGGGCACAGTCTCCGTTTGAGGCCGTGCGCGCGCATGCGGTCTGGGCGATTGAGCAGATCAAATTGGCAGGCGGCGGGACTTGACCAGCTTGCGAAAACAGGATAAAATGGTATGGATTTATCGTAGGGAGGAACTGCTTTGCTGAAAGAGAAAATCGACAGCCTGCTGGACCGGGTGCAGAAGCCTGCCAGGTACATGGGCGGCGAGATGAACGCCGTGCTCAAGGACCCGGACAGCGTGGCGATCCGCTATGCGTTCGCGTTCCCGGATGTGTACGAGGTGGGCATGTCCCATCTGGGCTCCCGCATTCTGTATGATATCATCAACAAACGGGAGGACGCGCTCTGCGAGCGTGTCTTTACGCCGTGGGTGGATATGGCGGATCTGATGCGCCAGGAGAATGTGCCGCTGTTTTCGCTGGAAACGCGCTCTCCGATCCGCGGCTTTGACATGCTGGGCGTCACGCTGCAGTATGAGATGAGCTACACCAACATCCTGGAAATCCTCGATCTGGCCGGCATTCCGCTGCACAGCGAGGACCGCACCTGGGACGATCCGATCGTCATTGCCGGCGGCCCGTGCGCGTTCAATCCGGAGCCGCTGCATCGCTTTATCGACGCATTCTCCATCGGTGACGGCGAGATCAGCACGCTGGAGACCATCGACGTGGTGAAGGCGTGCAAGGCCGAGGGCGTCTCCCGCCAGGAGTGCCTGCGTCGGCTGTCGCGTCTGCGCGGCGTCTATGTGCCCAGCCTCTACGAGGCGTCCTACAACGAGGACGGCACGCTCAAGTCCTTCGAGCCGACGGAGGAGGGTGTGCCGCGCACCGTCGTCAAGAACATGGTGGCCGATCTGGACAAGGCCGAATACCCGGAAAGCGTCATCGTGCCGTTCATGGAGATCGTGCACGACCGCATCAACATCGAGGTGCTGCGCGGCTGCACGCGCGGCTGCCGCTTCTGCCAGGCGGGCATGATCTACCGTCCGGTGCGCGAGCGCAGCGTGGAGCACATTCTCGACCTGGCCAAAAAGCTGGTCGATGAGACGGGCTACGAGGAGATCACGCTGTCCTCGCTCTCCACGGGCGATTACACCTGTCTGCCGCAGCTGGCGCACGAGCTGATGGAGCGCTTTGCGGAAAAGCGCGTGGCGCTCTCGCTGCCGAGCCTGCGCCTGGACAGCAACCTCAAGCAGACGCTCGAGGAGACGCAGAAGGTGCGCAAGTCCAGCCTGACCTACGCGATGGAGGCCGGCACGCAGCGCCTGCGCGACGTCATCAACAAGGGCATCACGGAGGAAAACCTGACCTCCTCCGTCGGCGACGCGTTCGCCAGCGGCTGGAGCAGCGTCAAGCTGTATTTCATGTTCGGCCTGCCGACGGAGACATTTGAGGACCTCGACGGCATCGCGGATCTGGCCGGCAAGGTCGTGCGCAAGTACTTTGAGACGCCCAAGCACATCCGCGCCAAGGGGCTGCGCGTCAACTGCAGCGCCTCCTGCTTTGTGCCCAAGCCGTTCACGCCGTTCCAGTGGGAGCCGCAGGACACCCTCTCGCAGTTTGAGGAGAAGCAGAAGCACCTGTGCCATATCATGCATATCAAGGGCGTGGAGTTCAACTGGCACGAGCCGCAGGTCTCCTTCCTGGAGGCGGTGTTTGCCCGCGGCGACCGCCGCACGGCCGACGCGCTGGAAGCGGCCTGGAGGCTCGGCTGCCGGTTTGACGGCTGGACGGATCAGTTCAGGTTTGACAAGTGGATGGAAGCCTTCGAGCAGACGGGCGTGAATCCTGAGTTTTATGCCAACCGCCGCCGCGAGAAGGACGAGCTGCTGCCCTGGGCATTCATCGACGCCGGCGTGACGCAGCAGTATCTGTGGCGCGAGTACGAGCGCGCCGTGCAGGCGCAGACCACGCCGGACTGCCGCAAGGGTTGCCAGGGCTGCGGACTCAAGCGATTTGAAGGAGCGTGCGTGGGACGATGAGAATGCTGATGCAGTTTCAGAAGGGCGATATCGTCCGTCATCTTGGCCTGCTCGACCTTCAGCGCACCATGCAGCGCGCGCTGCGCAGGAGCAACCTGCCGGTCGCCTATTCCAAGGGCTTCAACCCGCACATGGTGATGTCCTTCGCCTCCGCGCTGTCCTCCGGCATCGCGGGCGACGCGGAGCTGCTGGACGTGTCCCTGTGCGGCGAGACGACGGAGGAGGAATGCCTTGCGGCGATGAACCGCGTGCTTCCGCCGGCCCTGCAGGCGTCCCGCGTGCGCCTGGTGGACGATCGCTTCCCGAAGGTCAGCGCATCGCTGCGCACGGCGAAGTACCGCATCACGCTGCGCGGCGGCGAGACGGAGCGCATCGCCGCAGAGGTGCCGGCCTTCCTTGCCGAAGAGGAAATCATGGCGGTGCGCAAGACCAAAAAGAGCGAGACGACGGTCAACATCCGCCCAATGATCCATGAGCTCACGGCGCAGTACGACGGGGAGACGGACACGGCGGTGCTGCTGGCGCGCGTTTCCTTCGTTGAACAGGCGACGCTCAAGCCCGACCTGCTGGTCAGCGCGCTCTGTGCGCACGCGCAGGCGGAGCTGCCCCGGTGCGAGATCCGCAGAACGCAGTTGCTTGGCGAAATGGACGGTCAGCCGGTTCCGCTGATCGACATGTGACATGATCAGAGAATTGTTGATCGACGACGCGCCGGGCTATCTGCGCGCGGCGGTCGTCGAGGATGGAAGGCTCTGCGAAATCCACGGCGAGAGCACCGGCAGCGCCGGGGAGACGGAGAGCGTGTTTTACGGCAGGGTGCAGGCGATCAAGCCGTCGCTCAAGGCGGCGTTTGTGGAGATCGGCGCCCCGCTCAACGCGTTTCTGCCGCTCGCGGACGGGAGCACGCTGCGCTGCGGAGACTGGGTGATCGTGCAGGGCCAGGCCAAGCAGGCGACGGAGACAAAGGGCCTGCGCGTGACGGACAAGATCAACCTCGCCGGAAAATGGCTGGTGCTGATTCCGGGGCAGAGCGGCGTGCACGTCTCCAAGAAGGTCAGGGACCCGGAGCTGCGCGAGGCGCTGACGGACGTTGCCCGGCAGGTCTGTCCGCCGGACTGCGCGCTGATCGTCCGGACGGCCTCCGAGGGCGTCACGCAGCCGCTTCTTGAGGAGGAAGCGCGCGCGCTGCATGCCGCCTGGCAGGAGATCGGGAAAAAGGCGGCGGGCATGACGAAGCCGGGGCTGCTGCACGGCAGGCTGCCGCTGCACATGCGCCTCATTCGCGACATGCGCGAGCTTTCCCGGATCGTCATCAGCAGCCAGGCGGGCTATGACGCGCTGCTTGCCGCGCAGCGGGAGCAAAAAATCGACGCGCAGACGCGCATCGAGCTTTATCGCGAGGACAGGCAGCTGATCTTTGACGCCTTTGGCGTAGAAGCTCAGATTGACAAAGCGCTGAAGCGGCGCGTCTGGCTGCCGTGCGGCGGCTATCTGGTGTTTGACTTCTGCGAGGCCATGACGGTGATCGACGTCAACTCCGGCAGGATGATCCTGGGACGCGATCTGGAGGAGACCGCGCTGCGCGTCAACCTGGAGGCGGCGGATGAGATCGCCAGGCAGCTGAGGCTGCGCGACGTCGGCGGCATCGTGATGGTCGATTTCATCGACATGCGCCGGGAGGAACACCGGCAGGCGCTGCTTGCGCGCATGAAGGAGGCACTTGCGGGCGACCGGTCTCCCACGACGGTGGAGGGCATCACGCGCCTGGGCCTCATGGAGATCACGCGAAAGCGCGCGCATGCGCAGCTGCACAAGGCGCTCTGCGTGTCCTGCAGCTACTGCACAGGCACCGGCGGGGTGCTCTCCGGCGAGGAGGTGGCGCGCCGGGCGCTGCGGCAGGTGCGCAGAATGCTGCTTTCCGGGCAGCGCGGGCCGTTTGTCATCCGCTGCGCGCCACCTGCCGCACAGGTGCTTCAGGGGATGCAGGCTCCGTTTCAGGATGCGAAGGTCTACGCGCTTGCGGCCCCCGGCAGGCATGCGGAGAAATTTGACATTGAACAAATCGGCGCGGGCGTACCAATTCCAAGGGAAGCCAAAGCGCTTAAAATGAGGATGGATTGATGAAAAGACTGGAAGCCATCGAGCTGCCCGCAGAGGAGATCGAGCATCAGAAGGCGCTGATGCGCGAATTTGCGGCGATTGAGCACCGACCGCACACCTACTGCGTGGTCACCTACGGATGCCAGATGAACGCGCACGACAGCGAGAAGCTGGCCGGCATGCTCTCCCAAATGGGCATGACGGAGGCCGAAAGCCGCGAAACGGCGGATTTCGTGATCTTCAACACCTGCTGCGTGCGCGACAATGCGCAGCGCCGCGCGCTGGGCAACGTCACCTGGCTCAAGGAACTCAAGAAGACGAAGCCGGAGATGATGGTCGCCGTCTGCGGCTGCATGATGCAGCAGAAGGGCATGGGCGAGCAGATTCTGAGGCAATACCCGTTTGTGGACGTGGCGTTTGGCACGCACAACCTGTATCGCTTTGCGCAGCTGATGCTGCAGGCGGTCAAGAACCGCCGCCGCGTGGTCGAGGTGATCCAGGAGGACGAGGGCAGCATCCCGGAGGATCTGCCGGTGCGCCGCAGCAGCCCGTATCACGCCTACATCACGATCATGTACGGCTGCAACAACTTCTGCTCGTACTGCATCGTGCCGTATGTGCGCGGCAGGGAGCGCTCCCGCGCGTCCGCGAGGATCATCGAGGAAGCGCGCCAGCTGAAGGCGGAAGGCGTCAAGGAGATCATGCTGCTTGGCCAGAACGTCAATTCCTACGGTCTGGACGTGGAGGGCGAGCTGAGCTTCGCGCAGCTGCTTGAGCGCCTGGACGAAGTCGGCATCGAGCGCATCCGCTTCATGACCTCGCATCCCAAGGACATCTCCGACGAGCTGATTGACGTGATCGCAAAATCGAAGCACATCTGCCACGCGCTGCACCTGCCCGTGCAGCACGGCAGCTCCCGCGTGCTCGCGTCCATGAACCGCAAGTATACGCGCGAGCAGTATCTTGCCCGCGTCGCGGCGATTCGCGAGAGGATTCCGGACATGAGCCTGACGACCGACCTGATCGTCGGCTATCCGGGCGAGACGGAGGAGGAGTTTGAGGAAACCTGCTCGCTGGTGGGCGAGGTGGGCTACGACAGCGCCTTCACGTTCATCTATTCGCCGCGCATCGGAACCCGTGCGGCGGACATGCCGGATCAGATCCCCGAGGACGTCTCCTCGCGCAGGATTCAGAAGCTCATCGCCATCCAGAAGGAAAACACCCGCAGAAACTACGCCGGATACATCGGCCAGGTGCACAGCGTGCTGGTCGAGGAGGCGTCCAAACGGGATGAAAACCAGATGGCCGGCAAGGATGAGTACAACATCACCGTCAACTTCCCGGGCAGCAAGGACCTGATCGGCCGGATTGTCCGGGTGAGGATCACCTCCGCGGGCGAAAGCACGCTGCGCGGCGAGAGGATCGACTGAGCCGCATCTGCGGACAAAGCAATCAATCAAACCATACAGGAGGAATTTACAATGAGCAAGGTTACCGAATGCGCCCGCGCGCTGGGCGAGGCGATTGTCGCCTCTGAGGAGTACAAGAACATGCAGATCACCGAGAGCGCGGCGATGAGCGATCCGGCCGTGGCCGACGCGATGGCCCGCTACATGGAGATCAAGAACACGCTGGGCGAGGTCATGTGCCAGCCCGACGCCGACGCCAACCTGATCGCGCAGTACGGCCAGGAGATGGACGAGATTCAGCAGAAGCTCTCCGCGATGCCGGCTGTCGATGCGATGACCACCGCCCGCCAGAAGTTCTCCGAGCTCATGAACCAGGTCAACAGCGTGCTCGAGTACATCATCACCGGCGAGCTCCCGCAGCAGGGCGGCTGCTCCGGCAACTGCAGCGGCTGCTCCGGCTGCCACTAAGCGATGAACGTTTTCCCATACGGAGGCTGAAACATGGCGAAGATGACCCCCATGATGCGCCAGTATCTGGACATGAAGGACAAGTATCCGGGCATGATCCTGTTCTTCAGGCTCGGCGACTTCTATGAGATGTTCTTTGAGGACGCCAAGCTGGTTTCCCGGGAGCTGGAGCTGACGCTGACGGGGAAGAGCTGCGGACTCGACGAGCGCGCGCCGATGTGCGGCGTGCCCTTTCACAGCGCAGAGACGTATATCAACCGCCTGATCGAAAAGGGCTATAAGGTCGCGATCTGCGAGCAGATGGAGGACCCGGCGACGACCAAGGGCCTGGTCAAGCGGGACGTCATCCGTGTGGTGACACCGGGCACGGTCATCGAGCAGTCCATGCTCGAGGATCGCCGCAACAGCTACCTGCTCTCCGTCTGTATGGACGGCAGCAAGGCGGGACTGGCCTTTGCCGACGTGTCCACGGGCGAATTCAGCGTCTACGAGATCGAGAAGGCGAGCGTCCGCCTGCAGGATGAGCTGGCGCGCATCGCGCCGAAGGAAATCATTTCAAACAGCGAGCTGCCGCCTGAAGCGACGAGCCTTCCATACAGCATCGAAAACAGGGTGAGTTTCCAGCATGCCAAGGCCAAGGCGGCGCTGCTGGAGCATTTCAAGGTGCAGTCCCTGGAGTCGCTCGGCCTGGAAGGGCTGAGGCTGGGCGTCCGCGCAGCGGGCGCGCTGATGAAGTACCTGCAGGAGACGCAGAAGAACGCGCTGGAGCACATCACCGGCATCTCCCAATACTATGACAAGCGGTTTATGATGCTCGACCACACGGCGCGGCGCAACCTGGAGCTGACGGAGACCATGCGCTCCCGCCAGAAGCAGGGGACGCTGCTCGGCGTGCTGGATTACACCTGCACGGCGATGGGCGGACGCATGCTGCGCAGCTTTATCGAGCAGCCGCTGGCGGTGAAGGAGGATATCGACCGCCGGCTCGACGCGGTGGAGATGCTCCAAAAAGCCGACATGACCGCCGATCTGCTCCGCGAGGAGCTGGCGCAGGTCTACGACGTGGAGCGCCTGCTCAGCCGCATTTCCTACCGCAGCATCAACGCTAAGGATTGCCTGGCGCTGCGCGACTCCCTCTCGCATGTGCCGGCGATCTATGAGGCCGTCAAGAGCCTCGATCCCAAGGGCATGCTGAGCGAGCTGCTGGAGCAGCTGACGCCGCTTGACGACGTGGTGAATCTGCTCACGCAGGCGATCAACCCGGACGCGCCGATGCTGATGAGCGACGGCCATTTCATCCGTGACGGCTACAACGCAGAGCTGGACAAGCTGCGCGAGGCTTCCGCGAACGGACGGCAGTGGATTGCCGATCTGGAGGCGAAGGAGCGCGAGCTGACCAAGATCAAAAACCTCAAGATTCAGTACAACAAGGTCTTCGGCTATTACATCGAGGTCACCAAGTCGAACTACGATCAGGTGCCGTATCGCTACACCCGCAAGCAGACGCTGGCCAACTGCGAGCGCTACATGACGCCGGAGCTGCACGAAATCGAGGAGACCGTTCTGGGCGCGCAGGAGAAATCCGTCCGCCTGGAGCAGGGGCTCTTCATCGAGATCCGCGACTACCTGTCTGCGCAGATTCCGCGCATCCAGAAGACGGCCGTGGGCCTCAAGACGCTCGACGCGCTGCTGTCGCTGGCGGTTGCCGCCGTGCGAAACCACTATGTCCGTCCGGAAATCACGACGGACGGCGTGATCGAAATCGAGAACGGCCGTCACCCGGTCGTGGAAGCGGGGATGCACGGCGACGAGCTTTTTGTGCCCAACAGCACGCTGATGGATGAAAACGACAACCGCATGCTGATTGTCACCGGCCCGAACATGGCTGGCAAGAGCACCTACATGCGGCAGGTGGCGCTCATCACGCTGATGGCGCACATGGGCAGCTTTGTCCCGGCGGACAGCGCGAAAATCGGCATTGTGGACCGCATCTTCACGCGCGTGGGCGCGTCGGACGACCTGGCGAGCGGCCAGTCCACGTTCATGGTGGAGATGAACGAGATGGCGCATATCCTGCGCAGCGCGACGGCGCACTCGCTCATCATCCTCGACGAAATCGGGCGCGGCACGAGCACGTTTGACGGCCTGAGCATCGCCTGGGCGGTGGTCGAGTATCTGGTGGACCCCAAGAGGATCGGCGCGAAGACGCTCTTTGCCACGCATTATCACGAGCTCAGCGAGCTGGAGGGCAGGCTTGCCGGCGTGGTCAACTATCGCATCAGCGTCAAGGAGCATGGCGAGGACGTGATCTTCCTGCGCAAGATCGAGCGGGGAGGCGCGGACAAGAGCTTCGGCATCCATGTGGCGCACCTGGCCGGGCTGCCCAGGCCCGTCATCATGCGCGCGCACGAGATTCTGGCGCGCCTTGAGACCAACGACGTGAACAAGACGAGCATCGGCCAGAACATCCTGGGCGACGAGCTGGAAAAGAAGCCCAAGCAGGTCAACCTCTTTGAGGCGCCTGCCATGGACCTGGTGGAGGAAATCCGCGCGCTGGACGTCATGGCGATGACACCGATTGAAGCGCTCAACACGCTCTTTACGCTGCGCGAAAAGGCGCGCCGCGCATGAGCAATCCGGGAAGGAAAGGAGAGGCCGCATTGGAGGACAGACCGATTATCCGGCTGAGCGAGGAGATCATCGGCAAAATCGCCGCGGGCGAGGTGGTCGAGAGCCCGGCCTCCGCGATCAAGGAGCTGGTTGAAAACAGCCTTGACGCGGGCGCGACGTGCGTGACGGTGGAAATCCGCGAGGGCGGCATCTCCTATCTGCGCGTGACCGACAACGGAAAGGGCATCCCCAGCCGCGACGTCCGTCTGGCATTTGAGCGCCACGCGACGAGCAAGATCCGCAAATCCGAGGATCTGTTCGATCTGCATACGCTCGGCTTTCGCGGCGAGGCGCTGGCCTCCATCGCGGCGGTCAGCAAGCTGGTGCTCACCACGCGCCATGCGGGCGAGGAAACCGGCACGCGCGCCGTCAACGAGGGCGGCGTGATCAAGAGCATCGGCGAAGCGGCAAGCCCGCAGGGCACGACGATCGTCGCGCGGGAGCTGTTTTACAACACGCCGGTTCGCCTCAAATTCCTCAAAAAGCCGGTGACGGAGGCCGCGCGCGTGGCGGAGGTCATCGCGCGCATGATTCTGGCGCATCCGGAGATCTCCTTCCGGCTCATTCACAACGGCAAGCAGGTGTACACCAGCTCCGGCAATGGCGACCTGCGCAGCGCGGTCTTCTGCCTGTACGGGCGTGAGATCGCGGGCGCGATGACGCCGGTGCATTCGGAGGGCGCCGTGTCGGTGACGGGGCTGGTCGGCGTGGGTCTGCAGGCGCGCGCGAACCGCGCCAGACAGACGTTCATCGTCAACGGCCGCACCATTCGCAGCGCGCTGCTCACGCAGGCGCTGGAGGATGGCTGCCGCGAGCGCGTGACGGTCGGCCACTATCCCGTCTGCGTGCTCAACGTGCAGATGCCGGTGGCCATGGTGGACGTCAACGTCCACCCGAACAAGCTGGAGGTTCGCTTCAGCGACGAAAATCTGATTTATCAGTCCGTCAGGGGGGCGATCGCGGACAGTCTGACCGTCTCTCCGCTGCAAAGCGCTCCCAGGATGACGCTGGTCAGCGAGCCGGAGCAGGCAACTGCTGGCACGGTGCGCGTCATCGACACGGAGACGGCGGACGGGATCGAGCAGGCCAGGCAGGAAAGCGGCGCACAGCAGCCGGACATCCCCGCAAAACCGGAGATCAAGGTGCATGTGATGAGCGTTGCACCGGAGAAGCGGACAGATGAGCCGCTGCGCCAGGCGCCCGAGCCGGAGCCTGCGGCGCGTGCCACGCCGGAACAGCAGGCGGCGTTTACTTCCTTTGTGACGCAGTACTTTGGCGGCGCTGCGCAGCGCGCGTCCGTGCTTCATGAATCGGTGGTGCCGGGCCGGACGGAGGGGATCTCCGTGCGCCAGCCTGAAAGGGCGGAGGAGACGCAGAAGGGGACGGCAGAAGCTGAGGCTTTGCAGGGATCGCCTGCATCGGAGCCAGCCCCTGCGGCACGGGAGCGCATCCCGGAGGAAGCGCAGGAGCCTGTGCAGGAAAACCTGCTGCCGGAGCCGCCGGAGAAGGATCTCGGCCCGGCGCTCGAGGGATACAGCATGGTGGGCGTCGCTTTTGACACCTACATTATCCTGCAGAACGACAAGCAGCTGCTTTTGATCGACCAGCATGCGGCGCACGAGCGCATCCTCTATGAGAAGCTGATGCGCGAGATCGACGCGGGCACCGGCTCGCAGATGCTGATGGTGGCGCAGGTCGTCCAGGTGACGCCGCAGGATGCGGCCAAAATCGAAACCTACGCCGAGGAAATCAAGGCGGCCGGCTTTGATATTGAGCCGTTCGGCGACAATGCCTATCAGATTCGGGCGGTGCCCAATGTGCTCGGCGTGCCGCAGAGCAGGAGCGCCTTTCTGGAGATGGTCGATCATCTGGGCGAGCTTCGCGTGCTCTCCACGCAGCAGAAGCGCCGCGACGCGATTTTGCAGATGGCCTGCAAGAAGGCGATCAAGGGCGGCGACAAGCTGACGATGGAGGAGATCCGTCCGCTGCTGGCGGACATGCTCTCCAGCAGCGCGCCGCCGACCTGCCCGCACGGCAGGCCGCTGGTCGTCGTGCTCAGCAGGAGCGAGATTGAAAAGCGCTTCAGGCGCATCAACAGCTGATCTTGTGGGAGGGATGCGATGAAACCGGTTGTGCTGGCGCTCGTCGGCCCCACGGGATCGGGAAAGACGCGGACGGCGATCCGCATCTGCCAGGCGCTGAATGCGGAAATCGTCTCCATGGATTCCATGCAGGTGTACCGCGGCATGGATATCGGCACGGCCAAGCCGACCAAGGCGGAGCTGGCCGCAGCGCCGCATCACATGATCGACGTCGTCGAGCCGGATCAGATGTTCACGGTCTCGATGTACAGGGAGATGGCCTGTAAGGAAATTGATGGCATTCTGGCGTGGGGAAGGACGCCGCTGCTGGTCGGCGGCACGGGTCTGTACCTCCAGGCGATCAGCTACGAGATGAGTCTGGGCGAAAACGGCGCAGACCATGCGCTCCGCGAGGAGCTTCATCGGATCGCAGGAGAAAAGGACGGACCCCAAAGGCTGCATGAACGGCTGAAAAGGGTCGATCCCGCCACCGCAGAGAAGCTGCATCCGAACGATGTGCGCCGCGTGATCCGCGCGCTGGAGATTTACGAGACCTCCGGCAGGGCGAAGAGCGAGCAGGCCGGCGAGCAGCGCAAAGAGGGGCCGTATCACGTGCTGGTGTACGGGCTGTCCCTGCCGCGCGAACAGATGTATGCCAGAATCAACGCGCGCGTGGACGAGATGGTCAGAGGCGGCCTGGTCGATGAGGTCAAGGGGCTGCTCGATCGCGGCATCGAGCCCAGGCCGGAGGGCGGCGCGATGCAGGCGATCGGCTATAAGGAGATCGTCAGCGCGCTGCGCGGCGAGATGACGATGGAGCGCGCGGTCGATCTGATCAAGCAGGGATCGCGCCGGTACGCCAAGCGCCAATGGACGTGGTTCAGACACGATCCCAGAACAAAATGGTTTGACTGGACAGCCTATGAAAACGAGGACGCGCTGATCGACGATCTGCTGCATCAGATTCAGAAGGATCTCCGGGAAGCATAAGGAACCGACGGTTTGTTCAAAAGAGAACAGACTGCCGGTCTTTGCTATGCCCGACTCTGTACGCCCGGCTGCTTGCGCGCATAGAATGAACCGGACTCATGGACGATGAGAACGGAAAGGAGGCTCAGCATGCAGCATTGTTCGCTTCTCCCGGGAGAAGACGGCCTTGCGCCATTCCCTCCTGACAGGCATGGCTGCTGCAAGCCGTGCTGCGGATATATTCTGGAGGAAATACACAGCCATCATCAGGAGCGCTGCTGCCTGAACGGTATCCTGGAGGTCTGCAATCTGCCAGCCTGTCTTGCGCCGCCGCTGATGCTGTGCAGCGTCGATGTGGTGTGCATTTCCCCACAATGCGTTCAGGATCGAAGTACATTTCGTTTGACGCTGCGCTGCGAGGTGGCTGACTGCCGCGGACGCCGGGCGTGCGGGGAAGCCTGTGTGAGCGTCGCGCTGAGGCATGCGCCTTTCTGTTGCGGCGAAAACTTGCGCCTGGGCGCAAGAATTGACGTGCAGGAGGCGTGCTTCTGCGCGCCGTCGGCGTTTCGCGTGTGCGCGGACGTTCAGCTTGTTGTTGTGACCAGCGGCGCGGGACGGATACTGAAGCAGCAGCCCTGCGCCAGCCCCTGTCTGTTTCCGCCGCTTTATCCCGCGCCCGCATGCGGACGGGAAGGGAAAATGCGAAATATTTCCGGTTTAGGCTCCTGAAAATTCGTAAAAAGCTTGAAGATCGACGGAAAATGGGGTAGAATATAGACCGATTTATTCTCATGAGGAAAGGGTCAGAGACAGATATGCAAATGTTGAAGGAAGCGATCCTTGAAAAGGGAAAAGCGATCAATCAGGATGTTCTGCTTGTCGATTCTTTTTTGAACCATCAGGTTGACGTGAAGCTGATGCAGCAGGTCGGTGAAGCGTTTGCAGCGTACTTCAAGGACCGCGGCATCACGCGCGTCATCACCATCGAAAGCTCCGGCATCGCGCCGGCGTCGTTTACGGCGCTTGCGATGGGCCTTCCGCTGGTGATCATGAAGAAGCAGACCTCCAGAATCATGACGGGCGACCTCATTCAGACCACGGTTCGCTCCTTCACCAAGGGCACCAGCTACGAGCTGACGATCAAGCGCGAGTTCCTCGTTCCCGGCGAAAAGGTGCTGTTTATCGACGATTTCCTGGCCAGCGGCGAGGCGGCGTTCGGCATGCTGCGTCTGGCGAAGGAAGCGGGCATTGAGGTCGCAGGCATCGGCATCGTCATTGAAAAGGCGTTCCAGGCGGGGCATAATCGCCTGATCGAGGAGGGCATCGACGTGTATTCGCTTGCCCGCGTCAAGTCCATGTCTGAGAATCACATCGAATTCATCGATTGACATAAAAAGCGTATGCATTTTGCTGCGGTCGGTCTGAAGCGCCGGCCGCAGCTTTTCGTTGTTCCGGAGGATTCGCCTATCCAGGGACGCGGATTCTCATCGCTTTGACCAAATCTTTGTGAACGGGTGCAAAACACAGAAGAATGTGATATAATGAAACCAAATGAAGAAAAATCCGGGGGAATGATTTGTGATTACGCAGAAGTGTCCGCTGATTCTGGCGTCCGGTTCGCCGCGGAGAAAAGAGCTCCTTGACACCATGGGCCTCTTGTTCAGCGTGGATGTATCCGATGCAGACGAATCCGCCTCCGGTACGCCGGAAGAAATGGTGCTGGAGCTGTCCAGGCGAAAGGCGCAGGCGGTCGCCCCGCGCCACAGCGGCGCGGTGATCCTTGCGGCGGATACGCTCGTGTACGCCCGCAAGGTGCTGGGCAAGCCGCACAGCGCAGGGGAAGCCAGGCGGATGCTCGCCGAGCTCTCCGGAAGCTGGCACAGCGTCTACACCGGCGTCACGCTGATCGATACGCGCAGCGGCAGGAGGCTCAGCCGCGCGGACGTCACGCGCGTGCATTTCGTTCCGCTGACTTCGGAGGAAATCGACGCCTATGTGGCCACCGGCGAGCCCTTGGACAAGGCGGGCGCATACGCGATTCAGGGCCGGGCCGGCATGCTGATCGACAGAATTGAAGGATCGTATTCGAATGTCGTGGGCCTGCCCACGGCGCTTTTGCGCAGCATGCTGCTGGAGCTTGAAGAAACGCAGATCTGATCAACAGGGAATTTCAGGAGAAGAGCATGGCATTGTTTCAGCTTGTGACGCCGGATATCGCGGTGGATATCGGCACCAACAACACGCGCGTCTATGTCAAGGACAAGGGGATCGTCGTCAACGAGCCGTCCGTTGTCATCGTTCGCGGGGACAATACAAAGAACATCATCGCCGTCGGCGACAGCGCCGAGGAGATGATTGGCCGCTCCGCCGGCAATGTGCGCATCGTGCATCCGCTGCGCGACGGCGTCATCGTCGATTACGAGATGGCGCAGGTGATGATTCACTATTTTGTGAGCAAGGCCATCGGCAACCGCCATTTCATGCGCCCGCGCATGGTGGTGACGATGCCCGGCGAGGTCAGCAAGGTGGAGCGCCGCGCGGTCATCAACGCGATGGAGCGCATCGGCGCCAGGCAGATCTTCGTGGTCGAGCAGGCGTTTGCAGCGGCGCTGGGCACCGGCCTTCCGGTGTACGATCCGCAGGGCAGCTTTGTCGTGGACATCGGTGGCGGCACGACGGAGGTTGCGCTGGTGTCCATGGGCGGCATCGTGCTGTCCCATTCCGTGCGGGTGGCGGGCAACAAGATCGACGACGCAATTTCGGGCTATCTCAAAAAGCAGCACGCCATCCTGGTGACGGATCGCGTGGCCGAGCAGCTCAAGCTCGATCTGGCCGACGTACGGACCAACGAGAACATGGAGCACATCGCCGTGGTCCGCGGACGCGACATTGCCACCGGCATGCCGCTGACGGTTGACGTAAACATGGCCAAGGTCAGCGAAGCGATCCGCGAGCCGCTCAAGGAGATCCTCGCGGCGATCAAATGGGTGCTGGGCCGCATTCCGCCGGAATTTGCCGCGGATATCCTGCAGAACGGCATTTTCCTGACCGGCGGCTCCGCCGCGCTGCCCAGCCTCGATTCCATGATCGCCACGGAGTTCGGCGTTCCGGTTTCCGTGGCCAGGGACGCGGGCGAATGCACGACGCTCGGCGCGGGCTACATGGCGGATCATTTTGACATGCTCGGCGGCACCGGAAAAGAAAACGGTTGATTGCCTGAAGGAATGACGATCGATGAAAAAGAAACATCCCTTTTTATATGTGGTTCTTCGCAGGGCCATCATCCTGATCCTTCTCCTGCTGATGATTCTGACCGCGTATCATCAGTCCTCCGGTCAGCTTGTCTCCCCGGAGGGGATGTTTGCCGGCATCATCACGCCGGTTCAGCGCGCCGTATCGAAGGTTGAACAGCTGTTTTCGGATTATCTGTACCGCGTGAAGCTGCGCAGCAACATCGAATACGAGTACAATCAGCTGAAGGCGCAGAACGACGAGCTCATCCTGCGGAGCCTTCTGTATGAGGAGCTGGAGGAGGAGAACGCTCAGCTGCGCGCGCTGCTGGGCGAATACGAGGCGCGCGCTTCGATGAATCCCGTTCTGGCCCGCGTGATTGCCAGCGAATCGGGCAACTATTTCTCCACATTCACCATCAACAAGGGCAGGAAAGACGGCGTCGACGATCAGATGGCGGTCATCACCTCGGAGGGCCTCGTCGGCTACGTCTACGAGGTGTTCGACTCGACCTCCAAGGTCATCACGATCATCGACGATCAGGCCAGCCTGGCTGCGCTGATTGAGAGCAGCCGCGATCAGGGCGCGATCAAGGGCACGCTCGGCAGCACGGGCGAGCCGCTTTGCCGGATGTACTATCTGTCTGCGGACAGCGTGCCGCGCCCGGGCGACAGGGTGATCACCTCCGGCGTCGGCGTTTCCTTCCCGAAGGGCCTGCTGATTGGCTACGTGCGCGAGAGCACGCGCGCTATCGAGGACAACAAGCACTACATTGTCGTCGAACCGGCGGCGGACTTTGAGCACATCGAGAACGTGCTCGTGCTGCGCTATTACGCGGACGTGGAAGAGATGCCGGAGAACTACGACAATACCGAGATCATCATTGCGCCGGTGGCCACGGCAAGGCCGCAGGCGGTGGTCGAAGAGGAGAAGCTCCTCGCGTCCACGCCGGTTCCGCTGCCGGATGCGCCGGGCAGGGTGACGCCCACGCCTGCGCCGGAGGTCGTCGATTTTGTGATCGACGAGGAAGCGATGGGCGATCTGGCGGATCAGTTTGTGGAGGCGACGCCGTCTCCGACGCCTGAACCGATCGCTGAGGACGCGGAAGAGGACGACCTGTTTGAGGACGACGATTTCCCGGAGAATTGGTAACGTGAAGCGAGGTGAATGGAGTTGTCGAGGGTCCTCAAGCTCTGCTTTGTGGCGATCCTGGCCTGCGTGTGCCAGACGAATCTCGCGCAGTACATCCGGATTGCCAGCGTCGCGCCGGATTTGATGATCGTCTTCCTCGTGCTGCTCACGTCCTATACGGGCGCATACGGCGGCTTTTGCGTAGGGTCGCTGATGGCGATGCTCTATGATGCGAGTGTCGGCTATGTTCTGGCGATCAATCTGGTGGCCTATACGTTCATCGGATGGGCTGCGCCGATGCTGCGCGGCTTCCTGGATACGAAGCTGAGAAAGCTGAAGCACAAAAGCGTTCTGGTCATGATGCTCATCTGCTTTTTCCTGACGCTGATGCGCGAAGTGCTCTACATTGGATACCTGTTTCTCATTGGCTCCGAGCAGAGCATGATGACGCTGGTGCGCGCGCTGCTGTGCTGCGGATACAGCGCCATTCTGATCCTTCCCTTCTCCTTTGTCATTTCAAGGATCATGCGCTGGCGTCTGCGCCTGCGCCCAAAGAGCACGGACCTGAATGAAGAATCTGACGTTACAGCAAGCTAAGGGCTAAAGACTATCGGGGGTTTCGTATTTCGTGAAAACATATCTGAATCGCTACCGGTTTGTCGCGCTGGTGATTGCGGCGCTGTTTGGCGTACTGGTCATGCAGCTGTTCAATCTCCAGGTCGTGGAATACGAGGACAATCTGGCGAAGGCCGAGAGCAAGAAGACGAAGGTCATCACGAGCCAGGGCTCGCGCGGCACCATCATGGACGTCAATTCCATGACGCTGGCCTACGACAAGCAGATTTACAACGTCCAGTTTTACCGCGATCCGAACTTTGTCTCCACGGCGACGGACGAGGCGGGCAATCGGCTTTCCTCCAACCAGGTGTATACGAATTCGATCATCGACGTGATTGAAATCGTGGAGCGCAACGGCGGCAAGATGAACACCTCGTTCTCGCTCAAGCAGGACGAGATGACGGGCATGTGGGTCTTTTCCTGGAACAACAACGACTACACCGCGTCCCAGCAGGCCGCGCGTGAAAGCATGTGGCGCAGCAACTTCTATGTGCAGAACGTCGAGCAGCAGAAGCTCTTTGATACGCTGTGCACGAAGTACAGGGTTCCGGACAGCCTGACCACGGAGCAGAAGATTCAGGTGCTCGGCGTCTGGGAGACGATGCAGAACAACGCGTTCCTCTCTCAGCCGATCACCATCGCATCGAACGTCAGCTGGGAAACGGTTATTGAAATCGAGGCGAAGGCGCTGACGCTGGAGGGCATTACCATTTCCGTGAGCAGCCAGCGCGTGTACCCGAACGGCACGATGGCCTGTCATGTCATCGGCTACATCGGAAAGATTCAGAATTATGACACCTACTACGCCAGCTACAAGGACAAGGGCTATGCGCTGTCGGACCTGATCGGTCTGGACGGCGTTGAAAAGACCATGGAGGACTGGCTCACCGCCTGCACGACGCAGCGTGTGGGCAAGCGCGTGGTGGAGATCGACCGCTATGGCGCGGTCAACCGGACGCTCTCCACGACGGAGGCGACCGACGGCAACAACATCAAGCTGACGATCGACTCCAATCTGCAGCGCGTGGCGGAGGAGGCGCTGGAAAACAACATCAACTATATCCGCGATGCGCAGGAAGCGCTCCTGAAGAGCGACTCCTGGCTGGATGAGAACAAGAACGAGCTTCAGGGCACGACGCGCGACTTTGACTCCAACCCGATCTCGCTTGCGGAAAAGGGCGCGGTCGTCGTGGTCGATATGGAGGGCCGCGTGCTGGCGCTGGCCAGCTATCCGCCGTACGATCCCAATGCGTTCATCGTGGGCGGCGAAGCGGCCGCCAATATCCTGCTGGACTCCCGCAATCCGCTGGTCAATTACGCCATCGGCTCCCGCGACACGCCGGGCTCCATTTTCAAGCTGGTGACGGCGACGGCCGGCCTTCTGACCGGGCAGCTGACGATGACGGAGACCATCGACGACGAAGGCAAGTTCACCCTCTACGACAAGAGCAATCCGCCGCAGTGCTGGATCAATCAGAAGCGCCTGAGCCAGCATGCGAACCAGACCGTCAAGGAGGGCATCACGCACTCGTGCAACTACTTCTTCTACACGGTCGGCTCCAGGCTCTATGAGAACACGGACGATCAGCTCTACAAGACGGCCGCGCTCTACGGCCTGACGACGAAGACGGGCATCGACCTGCCGGGCGAGCTGCAGGGCTATGTGGCCAGCCAGACGACGCTCTACGACAAGAACAAGGCGATCAGCGCGGCGGAGCAGGCGACCTGGCGTCCG
>JBJEUH010000003.1:0-2305 GCA_051883735.1 Candidatus Ventricola sp. | reverse complement strand
AGAGCCCCATCCGCAAGCTGACGCAGTTCACCGAGCAGTTCACGCAGGGCATGGCAGGCTTCCAACGCTTCCGCGCGATCATGCACGAGGAGCCGGACATCGTGGACAGCGAAAATGCCAGGCCGCTTGAGCGCGTGAACGGCGAGATCGAGTTCAGGGACGTGACCTTCACCTACGACGAGAAGAAGGAAGCGGTGCTCGAGCACGTCAACCTGCATGTGCGCCCCGGCGAGATGCTGGCCCTGGTCGGCCCCAGCGGCGGCGGCAAATCGACGCTCTGCCAGCTGATCCCGCGCTTCTACGAGGCGACCAGCGGCTGTATCACCCTGGACGGGCAGGACATCCGCGACATTCAGCTCGCCTCCCTGCGCGGCAGCATCGGCATCGTGCAGCAGGACGTGTTCCTGTTTGCGGGCACGATTCTGGAAAACATCCGCTACGGCAAGCCGGACGCGAGCATGGACGAGGTGATCGAGGCGGCGAAGCGGGCCGAGATCCACGAGGACATCCTGCACATGCCCGACGGCTACGACACGATCGTCGGCGAGCGCGGCATCATGCTCTCCGGCGGCCAGAAGCAGCGCGTCTCCATCGCGCGCATTTTCCTCAAGAATCCGCGCATTCTGATTCTCGACGAGGCGACCAGCGCGCTGGATACCGCGACCGAGCGCCGGATTCAGGCGGCGTTTGACCGGCTGGCCAAAGGCCGCACGACGCTGGTGATCGCGCACCGGCTCTCCACCATCAAGAACGCCGACGAGATCATCGTCATCGGCGAGCACGGCATTCTGGAGCGCGGCACGCACAGCGAGCTGGTGAAGCTCGGCGGCGTGTACGCGGCGCTGGCCGAGGGCGCGAGCCTCGGCGACTGACGAACGCCATTTCTCAATCAAACGAGCCATACGCGCGAAGCGAAGAAGGGGTTTGGGACCAAGGCCTGCCGCCGTCCAGTGGGCGCAACGGGCAGGCGCCGGTCCATCGGATTGCCTTCTTCGCTTCGCGCATATAATACTAATTCTTATTAAAATGGCTTAATCCGCGCACCATCTTTTCCGCTCTGACTTTGCCTCGTTCCGTTCAACGTACCGTGAGTAACGCCTCACTTCACTCGGCTTTGTCAGAGCGAAAAACCTAATGCGCTCTGTTAAGCATTTTAATTGCGAATTAGTATAAAAGCAATTTACGCCGTCTTCCACCTCATGCGGCATGGGCTGCATGCGATCTGAAAACCGCTGCGCCTGCCGATGTCCGGCTGAAGAGGCGATAGGGTCATCCTGTTCCCGGCCTGAATGGCTTCGCGCATGGGAAAGCGATCGGGCCTGGGACCGGACACCTATAAAAAGGACACATTTCTTTCAAATATCCGCCTATTCAGAACGGGCGAAAGGCATTACAATAAGCATCAAGGGAGGGACAGCTATGCTGCGGATGGAAATTGCGTTGTTTCTGGTGCTGGCCTTTGTGGCCTGCATGTACTTTTCCGCCGACAAGGAGCGGACGGCGCTGCACAGAACCTTTGCCGTGCTGCTGCTCACCGTGCTGGCGCATCTGTTTCTGGATGGCGTCACCGTCTGGACGGTGCATCATCTGGACGCGGTGCCGCGGCTTTTGAACGACGCCGTTCACCGGCTGTTTCTGGGCAGCATGGTGCTGGTGATCTTTCTGTTTTACCAGTACATCGCCATTCTGGTGGAGGAGGAGACGGGCAAGCCCCGGCGGCTGGACGGGCCGGCCAGGGCCTTTCTGGCGGCGGCGGAGCTAGGAAATTTCCTGCTGCCGATCTCCTACACGGTGACCCCGGAGGGGAACTACTCCTCCGGGCCGTATATGCTCGTGCCCTACTGCGGCGTCGCGTTCTATCTGCTGCTGTGCGCCGGGCTGCTGGCCGTCAACGGACGGCAGATCGATCAGAAGAGAAAGCGCGCCATCGGCTCGGCGCTGCTCATCGAGGTGACGGTCTGCGTCCTGCAGGGGCTGCACCACACCTGGCTCATCAGCGGCATGGGCATTGCGCTGATGACGCTGTCGTTCTATCTGACGCTGGAAAACCCTGACATCCTCCGCGCTGAGCTGACGGAGCAGAAGATGTCCATGCTGTACCTGAAAAGCCAGGTGAATCCCCATTTCCTGTACAACACGCTCGACACCATCCGCATTCAGGCGCAGCTGAACGGGGACAAGAAGGTGGCCGATCTGCTCATGCGGCTGGTGGATTTCTTCCGGCTGAGCGTCAAGGTGGACCGGCCCATGGTCACGCTGGACGATGAGATGGAGCTGCTGGAGGCCTACATGGAGCTGATGTGCT
>JBJEUH010000002.1:6050-11392 GCA_051883735.1 Candidatus Ventricola sp. | reverse complement strand
AGAATTCCCTGACCGGCCTGCCCATCGGCGGCGGCAAGGGCGGCAGCGACTTTGATCCCAAGGGCAAGAGCGACCGCGAGGTCATGGCCTTCTGCCAGAGCTTCATGACCGAGCTGCACAAGTACATCGGCGCGGACGTGGACGTCCCGGCGGGCGACATCGGCACCGGCGCGCGCGAAATCGGCTACATGTACGGCCAGTACAAGCGCCTGACCGGCAAGTATGAGGGCGTGCTCACCGGAAAGGGCCTCTCCTACGGCGGCTCCCTGGCCCGCACCCAGGCGACCGGCTACGGCCTGCTGTACCTCACCGAGGAGATGCTCCGCTGCAACGGCCACGACATCGCGGGCAAGACCGTCGCGGTCTCCGGCGCGGGCAACGTGGCCATCTACGCCATCGAGAAGGCGCAGCAGCTGGGCGCGAAGGTCGTCACCGCATCCGATTCCAACGGCTGGGTGTACGACGCGGACGGCATCGACGTGGCGCTGCTCAAGGAGATCAAGGAGGTCCGCCGCGCGCGCCTGACCGAGTATGCGGCGGCGCGCCCGAACTGCGAGTACCATGCGGGCCGCGGCGTGTTCACCGTGAAGTGCGACGTGGCGCTGCCGTGCGCGACCCAGAACGAGCTGCAGCTGGACGACGCGAAGGCGCTCGTCGCAAACGGCTGCATCGCCGTGGCCGAGGGCGCGAACATGCCCACCACGCTGGAGGCGACCGATTACCTGCGCGAGCACGGCGTGCTCTTTGCCCCGGGCAAGGCGGCCAACGCCGGCGGCGTGGCGACCAGCGCGCTGGAGATGAGCCAGAACTCCATGCGCCTGAGCTGGACCTTCGAGGAGGTCGACCAGAAGCTCAAGGGCATTATGGTGAACATCTTCCACAACATCGACAGCGCGGCCAAGGAATACGGCATGGCGGGCAACTATGTCGCCGGCGCGAACATTGCGGGCTTCCTCAAGGTGGCCGACGCGATGATGGCGCAGGGCGTGGTCTAAGCAAACCCAAGGGGGGAGACGGGGCTTTTTGAGGCTCTGCCTCCCTTTTATGCTTATGGGGACAAAACAGAAGTTGACAAACTGGCATCAAATTTCGAGACGATTTGTCAATGCAAGGCGCGTTTTGCCGAAGAATGAACGGAAATCGAACTGAAAATAAAGGGAAAATGCGCGAAAAATGTATTGACAATGATTTGAGGTCGGATATATAATGGCAATACAATTTTTGATCGAATTCAATGCAACGGAGGACATGACTTATGAAGAAGATCGTAACGCTCGCTCTTGTGCTGATGATGGTGGCCATGACGGCCTGCGCCAGCGCGACTACCGTCGGCATCTGCCAGCTGGTTCAGCACGTCGCGCTTGATCAGGCGACGCAGGGCTTCAAGGACGCGCTTTCCGAGAAGATGCCCGACGTGATCTTCGACGAGAAGAACGCTTCCGGCGACGCGGTGAACTGCGCGACCATCGCCAACACCTTCGTCTCTGACAACGTCGACCTCATCATGTGCAACGCGACCCCGGCCCTGCAGGCGGCTGTCGCGGCGACCGGCGAGATCCCGATCCTGGGCACCTCCGTCACCGAGTACGGCGTGGCGCTGGGCATCGACAACTTCTCCGGCGTGACCGGCATGAACGTCTCCGGCACCTCCGATCTGGCCCCGCTGGCTGAGCAGGCCGCGATGGTCAAGGAGCTCTTCCCGGACGCCAAGAAGGTCGGCCTGCTGTACTGCTCCGCCGAGGCGAACTCCATCTACCAGGTGAAGGTCGTGGGCGAGGAGCTGGCCAAGCTCGGCTATGAGACCGAGGAATTCGCCTTCACCGACTCCAACGACGTTGCGTCCGTCTCCGCGCTGGCCGCGCAGAACGCCGACGTGGTCTACATCCCGACCGACAACACCGCCGCCGCGTACACCGAGACCATCGCCAACGAGCTCATCCCGGCCAAGATTCCGGTGATCGCGGGCGAGGAAGGCATCTGCAAGGGCTGCGGCGTGGCGACCCTGACCATCAGCTACTACGACATCGGCTACGCCACCGGCCTCATGGCCTATGAGATCCTCGCCAACGGCGCGGACGTCTCCACGATGCCGATCGAGTATGCGCCGCAGTTCACCAAGAAGTACAACGCGGCCAACGTCGAGGCGCTGGGTCTGCCGGTTCCGGAGGGCTACGAAGCGATCGAGTAAGGCGTAAGAACAAGCGCAATCAGCCAAGGAAGAGGGAGACCTCTTTCTTGGCTTCGCTTTGTTCAGAAGATTCGTCCATTCCGCCGCTTTTCAAAAAAGATGTATACGATTTAACCGCTAAGTCTTTCCTTTCTAAATCAAACCCGTTTCAATCGTAGGCTGCTTCGCAGCCTGCTCTGAAACTGCATTTTCTGATAAGATGGGATACGTTGGGCTGCCGACCCGGGAAACAGGCATAGTCGCGCAAGCGCTCCTTGCCGTTTCCGACGCTACGCCTTCCTGCTTCCCGCACAGCGGGCGGCAGGCTCCGGTCCCAAACCCGCTTGAGGGACTTCATCCCTCAGACTCCCTTCTTCGCTTCGCGCAGTGAAAAGCAATTTGGAATAAAACCAGCATTACATCATCAAGAAGTCTGAAAATACCGACGAGGAGGAGCTTCTCAGTGGAGATTGTCAAGCTATTCAACGCCATGCCGGGTGCGGTCGCACAGGGTATGATCTGGGGCCTGATGGCCATCGGCCTGTACATCACCTATCGCATCCTTGAGGTGTCCGACCTGACGGTGGACGGTTCCATCGCGACCGGCGGCGCCGTGGCGGCGATGCTCATCATCAACGGCTGGAACGTCTGGGCGGCGCTGCTGGCGGCGTTTGTCGTGGGCATGCTCGCGGGCCTGGTCACGGGCCTGTTCCACACGTTCTGCGGCATCCCGGCGATTCTCTCCGGCATCCTGACGCAGCTGGCGCTCTATTCCGTCAACCTGCGCATCATGGGCAACAAGGCCAACGTCGCGCTGAGCGTCAACAAGTATGAGCTGCTTGTCACCTCCCGCAACGCGCGCGTCGTTGGGCTGCAAAACCCGATCGTGATCCTGGTGCTCTTCACCGTCGCGCTGATCATGGTGCTGTACTGGTTCTTCGGCACGGAGCTGGGCTGCTCGCTGCGCGCCACCGGCGCCAACCGGGCCATGGCGCGCGCGCAGGGCATCAACACCAGCACCAACACCGTGCTGGGCCTGATGCTCTCCAACGGCATCGTCGCGCTGTCCGGCGCGCTGCTGGCGCAGTTCCAGGGCTTTGCGGACGTGGGCATGGGCCGCGGCGCGATCGTCATCGGCCTGGCCGCCGTCATCATCGGCGAGGTCGTCTTCGGCAAAATCTTCCGCAACTTCGGCCTCAAGCTGCTGGCGGTTTCCCTCGGCGCAATCCTGTACTATCTGGTCATCCAGGTCGTCCTCTGGCTGGGCCTGAACACCAACGACCTCAAGCTCCTCACGGCGCTGGTCGTGGCCGTTTTCCTGGCGACGCCGCACTGGCGCGCCAAGTACTTCAGCAAGAAGAAGGGGGGCGTCTGAGATGCTCAAGATCAATCACATCGCCAAGACGTTCAATCCCGGCACGATCACCGAGAAGACCGCGCTGGTGGACGTGCAGCTGCACCTGAAGCCCGGCGACTTCACCACCGTCATCGGCGGCAACGGCGCGGGCAAGTCCACGATGCTCAACGCGGTGGCCGGCGTGTTCCCGGTGGACAAGGGCACCATCGAGATCGGCGGCGTGGACGTGACGAACCTGCCGGAATTCAAGCGCGCGCAGTATCTGGGCCGCGTCTTCCAGGACCCGATGACCGGCACCGCCGCGACGATGAACATCGAGGAGAACATGGCGCTCGCCATGCGCCGCGGCCAGCACCGCGGCCTCAAGTGGGGCATCAGCAGCATGGAGCGCGAGATGTACCGCGAGCAGCTTCGCACGCTGGACTTGGGCCTCGAGAACCGCATGGCCAGCAAGGTCGGCCTGCTGTCCGGCGGCCAGCGCCAGGCGCTGACGCTGCTGATGGCGACGCTGCGCACGCCCAAGCTGCTGCTGCTGGACGAGCACACCGCCGCGCTGGACCCCAAGACCGCCGCGAAGGTGCTCGAGCTGAGCGACAAGATCATCAAGGAGCAGAAGCTGACGGCGCTGATGATCACCCACAACATGCAGGACGCGATCGACTATGGCAACCGCCTCATCATGATGCATGAGGGCCGGATCGTCGTGGATGTGGCGGGCGAGGAGAAGAAGAAGCTCACCCGCGCCGACCTGATGGGCCTGTTCGAGAAGGCTGCGGGTCAGCAGCTCAACAGCGATAAGCTGCTGCTGTCCTGAATATAGGAAAGAACTCCTGCGTGCTGCGGGAGTTCTTTTTATACGTTTTTACATGCATTCAGGCGCAAGTCTTTGATGACGCCAACCAGGAGCAAGTGGGAAGCGCGAAGAACAGAATCGATGCTATGCCTGCCTGACCGGCCGGTTTTCCGCCCTGTACTGCGACGGCGTCTGCCCGGTCTTTTCCCTGAAGGCCTGCGAGAAGCTGCTGGGGCTGTTGAAGCCGCAGCTGTGGGCGATCTCGGTGATGGTCAGCGCTGTGCCGGTCAGCTGCTGGGCGGCGCGGCTCAGGCGGTAGTCGATCAGATATTCCGTGATTGTCATGCCCATCATCCGCCTGAAATAGCGGCAGCATTCGCCGCGGCTGACATGCAGCGCATCAGCCATCTCGCGCAGCGAGAATTTTTCGCTGTAATGGCTGCGCAGGTAGTCGATCATGGCGAGGATGCGGCGCTCCTCAGGGGCCTTGCCCGATGAATCGACCGTGAAGCCCTGCGCGGAAAGCAGAAGCCAGACGTCCTGCAGCCTGCGCTGGATGGCCAGCTGCGTCTGGGCGTCCGCGCTGTCCGCGAGATCGCGGATCAAGAAGAGGTGCTCGAGAATGGCGGCGCTGGATGGATGGCCGGAGAGGCGCTGATAGCTGCACCCGGCGCGCAGAACGGGGACATACCACGTCCGGTCAAAGAAGCTGCCGGGAAAGCCGGTCAGCAGGCGCGGATCGAAGATCAGGGTGAAATACCGGCCGGGCTCGTGCGCGACCGGCAGAATGGCGTGCAGCGCGCCCGGCAGGATGAGGAAGCTCTCGCCCGCGCGCAGAACATGCTCCTCGCGCAGCAGACAGACCCGAACGCTGCCCTCGAGAATGACGGAGATTTCAATTTCGCGCTGCTTGTGCCAGTTGACAAAGCCCTGCGCAAAGCGGCTCAGGTCGTCATGGAACAGAGCGAACGGAAAAGCGTCGCTGCCGATGGCGAGCGTTGAATACAGCCTGTCGTCCACAGGCA
>JBJEUH010000002.1:0-5950 GCA_051883735.1 Candidatus Ventricola sp. | reverse complement strand
GGAAAAGCGTCGCTGCCGATGGCGAGCGTTGAATACAGCCTGTCGTCCACAGGCACGACGATGCTGCCCATCATAACCTCCGATTGGTGAATTGAATGATGAAATCAGGCGAATATCGCGCTATGCTTCGCCCAAAATCTGCATTACAATTATAGCATCGATGATGCGGGGAGGGAAGCGTCCATGGCGGAGAAACGGCGGTTTCTGTTGTCGCTCGCAGGGCTTGCGCTGCCGATCGTCCTCCAGAATCTGCTGTCCCAGGCGATCGGCATGGCGGATACGTTCATGCTCAGCGCTGTGGGGCAGACGCAGCTGGCGGCGGTTTCGCTGGCGAATCAGCTGCTGTTTGTGCTCAATCTGTTCTTTGCCGGGCTGACCGGCAGCTCAGCGACGATGCTCGCGCAGTACCTGGGCAAGGGGGATGGCACGCGCGTGCGGCGAATCTTCACGATGGCCTGCGCGGTGTCCGAAGGCGTATGCGCGCTGTTCTCCCTGGCGGCGGTGTTTGCCTCCCGGGGCGTCATGCGCCTGCTGACCCCCGATGCGGCGCTGATCGAGGCGGGCAGCGCGTATCTGCGCATCGTGGGTGTGTCCTATCTGTTCATGGGCGTTTCGCAGATTTACCTGGTGCTGCTCAAGGCCCGGCAGGAATCGCACAGGAGCATGGCCATCAGCGTGCTGACGCTGGCGCTCAACCTGGCGCTCAACGCGGTGTTCATCTTCGGTCTGCTGGGCATGCCGGCGCTGGGCATCCGGGGCGTGGCGATGGCCACCTGCATCGCGCGAGCGGTCGAGCTGCTGGTCTGCCTGGCGGATGCGGCGCGTCGCGGCACCATCGTGCCTACGACGCGGTTTGAACCGGCCCTGCTCAGGGACTTTGTGCGCATCTGCGCCCCGCTGACGGCGCAGGGCTTTGTCTGGGGCGGCGCCATGGCGGTGATCTCTGCGATCATGGGCCGGCTGGGTGAGGACATGGTGGCGGCATACGCCGTTGCGGCAGCGGCACAGAACATCGCCACAGCGGCGAGCTTCGGCCTGGGGGAGGCGGGATCGATTCTGCTGAGCAAGGCGCTTGGCGCGGGCGATTTTGCGCGCGCCAGGCGGGAGGCCGATCTGCTGATCCGAAGCGCCGTGGCGTTCGGCGTGCTGGGCTGCGGCATCATGCTGGCGGCGGAGGGAATCGTCACGCCGCTGTTTCACCTGACGGGCAGCGCGCCGGCATACCTGCGCGTGGCGTACAAGATCCTTTCGGTGAACACGATCTTTGCGTCGATCACCAACACGATGCTCTGCGGCGTCTTCCCGGCCGGCGGCGACACGCGCTATGGGCTTATGCTGGACGGCGCGGTGATGTGGTCGATGGTGGCGCTGGGCGCGGCGGCGGCGTTTGTGCTGCGGCTGCATCCCGTGCTGGTGTTCGTGGTGCTCAGCGTGGATGAGCTGACCAAAACCCCGCTTGTGCTGCTTCGGTACAGGAAGGGGACATGGCTTTGCAATATCACCAGAAATCAGGAGGAGGAAGCGGTATGACCGAGATGGAGAAGATGGCAAAGGGCTATCTGTGGGGCGATATGGAGATGATTCTCTTTTGCATAGAAAAAGCGGACGATTGTCCGCTTGATACGATTCTCAGATTAAACTGACACATCTACTTGCGCCTTTTCCATTCTGGCGTCCGCTCATTCCATTCAACGTAGCGCCGCTACGCCTCATTTCATTCGCGTTAGCCAGAATGAAAAATTCGCTTCGTATCTTGTGTCATTTTTATCTGAGAATCGTATGAAAGCCCTTGTTGCTCATGATGATCTGTTCGAGGAGGAGACGCTGGGCTGCCGCCGTTTTCTGGCGAGCGCGACATACCCGGCGAGCGTGGCCGCCGCCAGCGCGCTCATCGCAATCCCGGGGATCAGCATCCGCGTGCGGTAGGTGAACGCGATCTCGTGCTCGCCCGGCTCCACCCAGACGGCCATGAACGACACGTCGCAGAGGAGGATCTCCGCCTCCTGCCCGTCCACCGTGGCGGTAAAGCCCTTGTCGTGCGGGATGGTGAAGACGACGAGGCCCGCTTCCTTCGCGTCGATGTGCGCGTCAAAGCCGTCGGCGCGCGTCTCAAAGCGGTCGCAGGCGTTTGCCTGCAGGCGCTGAACGCTCTCCTGCCAGTCGGGAATGGCGTATACGTCGAGCACCTGCAGCCTGTCCGCAAAGCGCGCAAGGTCCGCGTCTTGAAGCGCCGCGGCGGCCAGCAGCACCGTGCCGATCGTCTCGCTGTCCATCCGCTGATGGTGCGTGCCGGTCACGACCGTCTGCAGAAAGCCCATCGGGACGGCGTTCGGGTTCGTGTACACGGCAAAGCCGTTCTCCTCGCGGTCGTAGACAAAGCCCTCCGGCACCTCGTCCTCCTCGCTGAAGCGGTGGTACTCCGTCACGGACAGCAGCGCGCGCAGGGCGCCCTGGCTGTCCGGCGGGGAGACGGTGGTCGATTCGTCGCTGCCAAAGCCCGCCAGCTGCACGAACCGGCCCACGGTCGAGCTGCGCAGCGAGGAGAAGCAGATCAGCGAGGAATCGCCGCGGATGAGGCCGTAGTTGCGCAGCATTTTTCCGTAGTCGATGCGCTTGAATTCAGCGGATTCCTCAAGCTCGAGCGCGGAGAGCGTCGGAGCGGCGATGTCCTCGAGCGTGTACACGCCGCTGCCGGGCGCCTCGCCGCCGGAGAGAATCTCCCGGTCGCCCACCGCGATGTACAGCGCATACTGGACGCAGGCGACCAGGCAGACGACGGCGAGCGCGGGGGCGAAGCGCGGCCTTCTGAGGATGAGCAGGAGCATGCCCGCCGCGCCCAGCAGAGACAGCGCGATGGACAGCGCGCGCAGCGCGCCGCCGGCATATGCGCCGCTGCGGCGATTGCGGATCACCTCGGCGATGCGCTCGGGCAGGACGGACAGCGCGCCCTCCGGCAGGAGGAAGGGCACGGTGAGCAGCAGAACGAGCGCGCTGCACGCGGCAAAGGCGGCAAGCCATGCGCGGCGGCTGCGCACGTCGCGCAGCGCCAGGAGCGTGGCCAGCGCGAGCAGCAGCGCGAGGCCGTACCACCAGCGGGTGTAGGCGACGTTGGTGAACAGCGCGAACGCGCCGCACAGCGCCGGGATCGCGGAGGCGGCCAGCAGCGCCAGAAGCAGCGCCTTCAGCCAGCGCTGCGCCCTCTGCGCAAAGAGGAAGACCGCCGCGCCCGTGAGGCCGAAGACGGGGAGGGAGCACGCCGTGGAGGTCCAGCTCGGCGCGTCGCCGTAATAGGCATGGACGACATTGCTCTCGATGGGCATGAGCAGCGCGCGCAGGCGCTCCAGGAGCACGACGGGGGAGTACGTCTGGGTCAGCAGCGAGGCGTCGCTCGCGCCCGTGCGCGTGATGGTGAGCATGTGCATCAGCGAGGGCAGAAGCAGCACGCCCGCGAGCGCGCAGCCCACGCCGCACTCAAAGACGACGAGCGCCGTGCGCCGCACGCTCCGGGCAGGCCGCCAGTCCTCGGAGAAGAAGCGGAAGGCGAAGTACAGCGCCGCAAGCAGCGCGCTGCCGAGCATGAAGTAGTAGTTGACCAGCGCGTTGAGCCCGCAGAAAAGCGCCAGAAGGCCGGGCCGGGGCGCGTCGCTCATGGCGATCTCCAGCCCCAGCAGGATCAGCGGGAAGAAGGCGATCACTTCCGTGAAGTGATAAAACTGCGTATTGACGACGGTGAACGAGGAAAACGCGTACAGCACGCCGCCGGTGAGCGCCAGGCGGTCGTTTCGCACCACCCTGCGGAAGAACAGGAACGACGTGAGGCAGGCCGTCGCGTGCTTGAGCACGGCCATCACGCTGATGCCATAGGGAATGAGCTGCTCGGGCAGCAGCGCCAGCGGCCAGACGAACGGGCTGCCCAGCGTGTAAAAGCTGTAGCTGCCCACGGCGGGCGCGCCCAGAAAGGTATGGAAGGAATAGGCATTCAGCCCGCCGCGCAGGATGCGCCGGGTTTCCAGAATGAAGGGCAGCTGCTGCTCGATGTAGTCGCCGCGGGTCACATAGCGGCCGCCGTAGGGGAGAATCGCTGGGGCGAGGGCGACGAGCGCGAGCAGCGCGCCCAGAAAAAAGGCGTGCGCGCAGGTGATGCGCGGGCGCGAAGAGGAGTGCTGATTCATAAATCACCTTGAAGACACGGGAAAGCATGGTATAATGCTATTGTACGTTTTCCCCCGGAGCATGTCAAGGGAGAACGGCGGGCGCCGCGGACTGCGGCAAGGACCGACAAGGAACCCAGGAGGCTGTTATGCAGGAAATCAAGTGCCCCAAGTGCGGGGAAGTCTTTCAGGTGGATGAATCCGGATATGCGGCGATCGTCCGGCAGGTGCGCGACGACGAATTCAAGAAGGAAATCGCGCAGCGGGAGCAGGCGTTTGCGTCCGAAAAGAGCCTGGCCGTCGATCTCGCCGCCGCGAAGGCGCGCAGCGAGAAGGAAAGCGAGATCGCCCAGCTGAAGGCGAGGCTGCAGAGCGGCGACGCGCAGAAGCAGGCCGCGCTCCGGGAGGCGGAGGCGCAGAGGCAGCTGGAGCTGGCGCGCAAGGACGCGGAGATCGCGCAGCTGCAGAGCCGCCTGAGGCAGAGCGAGACGGACGCGAGGCTCGCCGTGCAGAATGCCGTGCAGAGCCGCGACGCGCAGATCGTGCAGCTGCGCAATGAGATGGACCGGGAGAAGCTGGCCGCGCAGCTGCGCGCCAAGTCCGCTGAGGAGCAGCACAAGCTGGAGATCAGCCAGAAGGACGAGCAGATCGCGTACTACCGCGACTTCAAGGCGAAGCAGTCCACCAAGATGGTCGGCGAGAGCCTGGAGCAGCACTGCATGACGGAGTTCAACCGCATCCGCGCGCTGGCGTTCCAGAACGCGACGTTTGAAAAGGACAACGACGCGCGCACCGGCAGCAAGGGCGACTTCATCTACCGCGACCGCACGGACGAGGGCATGGAGTTCATCTCCATCATGTTCGAGATGAAGAACGAGATGGACACGACCGCCACCAAGCACAAGAACGAGGACTTCTTCAAGGAGCTGGACAAGGACCGCCGGGAGAAGGGCTGCGAGTACGCCGTGCTGGTCTCCCTGCTGGAGAGCGACAGCGAGCTGTACAACGGCGGCATCGTGGACGTGTCCCACCGCTATCCCAAGATGTACGTGATCCGCCCGCAGTTCTTCATCCCGATGATCACGCTGCTGCGCAACGCGGCGCTGAGCAGCCTGCAGTACCGCACGGAGCTGGAGCTGGTGCGCCGGCAGAACATCGACATCACGCACTTTGAGGACGAGATGAACGACTTCAAGGCGAAGTTCTCCAAGAACTACGAGCTGTCCAGCCGCCGCTTCAAGGAGGCCATCGACGAGATCGACAAGACGATCGTGCACCTGCAGAAGACCAAGGACGCGCTGCTCAGCTCGGTCAATAACCTGCGCCTGGCCAACAACAAGGCGATGGACCTGTCCATCAAGCGGCTGACGAGGAATAACCCGACGATGCAGGAGAAGTTCGCGGCGGCCAGACAGGCGCAGGAAGAGGATGGGGAGTTCTAATCGAATCGCCCGCCCAACTCCGTATAGGCGCGCGAAGCGAAGAAGGGGTTTGGGGATGAAATCCCCAAGCGGGGTTTGGGGCCTGCGGCCCCAACGTTTTCCCATACGCGAAGCGCAGTCAGCAAGAATCGCAGCGGAGCCAAAGGCGACAATTGCGGTTCCGTTAGCGCAGCATAAAGCTGAGAATATACACAGACAGGCAGGAGAAAGCGCGTCTCTCCTGCCTGCCTTTGTCGTTCTGCGATGAAATTACTGCATGTCGATGCCGTGCTTGACGCGGTCGCGCTCCTCGGCGCGCTTGGCGTTGTTGAAGCGGTCCAGCGTGCCCACCAGATAGCCGGTGATGCGGCGGATGCG
>JBJEUH010000001.1:0-11548 GCA_051883735.1 Candidatus Ventricola sp. | reverse complement strand
TTTGTTTTGCCCTTCTTTTCTGCAGGGCACCGGATGACCTGACTTTGCAAGGCTGTTCGGAAGGGGGCGCGGGCACGGCCCGCTTTCCTGCCTTACAGGAAATTGCGTTCAATACCGTACAGCGGGCACCGAGTGGCTTGACTTTGCAAAGCTGTTCGGAAGTGGGTGCGGGCACGGCCCGCTTTCTTGAGGATTTCAGCTTGATTTCACTTTGTCTTCACCTTTGCCTGATACAATGGGTCTATTGAACGGCTGCAAATGCTTCATGGGAATGCCTCCCATGCCCTTGCGCCCGCGCGCGCAATCCGATACAATGATCCTGCTGTGAAAAAAATCTGAAAAGATGTGAAACTTTTCGCGCTCTGCGCCGTCTATCATATAGAGTCCTGTGAAAGACACAAAGGAAGGGAGGGCAACTGATGAAAAAGATCCGCACGCTCGCCGCGGCGCTGCTTCTGCTGCTCTCTCTGTCGCTTCCTGCCCTGGCGGATACGCGCGCGCTGCTGATCGCCTGCTCGGACTTCGTCACCCAGCGGGATCTGGGCGCGGCGATCTCCGGCAACCTGCACATGATCGGCTCCGCGTTCCTCAGCGCGGGCGTGGGCCTGGGCAGCCTCTCCATCGAGGACGGCACCATCGGCACGCGCGAGGCCCTGAGTGCGGCGCTTCACGACGCCTTTGACGAGGCGGCGGAGGACGACCTCTCCATCCTCTACCTGTGCACGCACGGCATCCTCTCCTCTGCGGACGACGAGCAGGTGTATCTGCTCCTGGGCGACGGTCAGGCGGAGACGCCGCTGGGCGCGCAGGACCTGTACGACCTCGTCAGAGACGTACAGGGCGAAAAGCTGCTCATCCTGGACGCGTGCTACTCCGGCGCGCTCATCGGCCGCGGCATGCCCCAGCAGGGCCGTCTGCCCGGCAGCCGCCATTCGGAGCCAGCATTCTTCACGCCCTTCCTGGCGGATTCCAGCGTGCATGTGCTCACCTCGGCCAGCGGCAACGAATCCAGTTGGTATTACGACAGCGAGGGCCTCTCCACCGGCGCGGTGTCCTATTTCGCCTCGGCGCTCTCCAGCGGCCTGGGCCTGTACGGCGCGCCCGAGGCGGATCTGAGCGGCGACGGCCTCGTCACCCTCTCGGAGCTTCACAGCTATCTGAGCGTCGCCGTGCCCTCCTCCTCCAGCCAGCTGCTCTCCACCCGCGCGGACAGCCTCACGCTGCCCGTGGCAAGGGGCGCGATGCTCTCCCGCCCGCTGACGGGCTTCTCCTACGGCACGTCTCTGCTCTCCGCGGACGACCCCGCGCTCGACTTCTCCTTCACCGTCGCCCGGGACGCGGCCAGCGTGCAGTACCGCCTGGTGGACTATGCGGACGGGGCCTGGGACTGGGACAACGCCCGCACGTTCCGGGACGGCGGCGATGACGGCGACGGCGCGCTGAGCCCCGGCCGCAAGCAGCGCACACTCTCGCTGGACGGCCTTACGCCTGACGAGGGCGGCTATCTGATGCTGCAGGTCTTCTCCGTCGTCAAGGACGAGGTGCTGCTGTGCTCCGAGCGGCTCATCGCCGTGCAGCCGCAGCGGGAGGAGGCGGAGCTCAGCCTCATGTGCCGCAGCGACCTGCGCCATCCGGGCTTTGAGGAACTGCCCATCGACGTCAGGCTCGACGTCCCGGCGGAGCTGACGGTCTCCGTGTTCGACGCGGAGGGCGTGCTCGTCCGCCGCCTGAGCTCCAGCCAGCTCACCCGCCCCTCCGCCAGCGGCGTCACCCACCTGTACTGGGACGGACGCGGCGAGGACGGGAAAGCCGTCGCGCCCGGCGAATACACCATCGCCGCGGAAACGCGCGTGGGCGCCAGCCGCCTCAAGGCCACGGCGCAGACGGTCGTCGGCGGCGCGTGACGCTCACAGGGTCTGCCCGCGGAAGGGCAGCACCCGGCAAAACGCCATGCCCATCTGATCAAAGACGCCGTCAAGCTCCTGCCCGGCCGCCTGCCTTCCCGCCTCGCTGCACGCCTCCAGCTGCTTAAGGGACAGTGCGCCGGCGCTCTCGGGCATGATGATGCGCAGCACGCCGATCTCCTCCCCCAGCGGCTGCTCGCCCGCCAGGCGCAGCGCCGTGCCCGCCAGATCCAGCGCGTCCGGCACGCGCCTGGGCGAGGGAAACGGCGCGATGACCAGCACGCGCTGCGCGCCCAGCAGCAAAAGTTGCCGCGCACAGAAGGCCACGTCCGTCTCGCTCAGCAGCGGCGAGCCCATGAACTGCACCGGCGCCAAAAACGGCGGCGCCGCCAGACAGGCCCGCGCGGCAAAGCCCACGGACGCCTGCATCGCCAGCATGGCGCTGGCCTCCTGCATGAACGCGCGGGTGGAAAACAGCACGCGCTGTCCGTTTCGGGCCATCCGGCAGGGAAACAGCGCCGCGCCCGGGCACAGCGAGAGCACACGCTGCCCCGTCTGCACGCCGAGCAGGTGATTGAGCCGCACGCCGGCGGGCATCGTCCGTCTCCCCAGCCGCTCATACGCCGTAGGCGCGATCATCTTCCTGCCCATGCCGGCAGCCTGGTGAAGCGCCTTTTCCATCTCCTGCGCGTCAAGCCCCGCGGCAAACAGCGCCGCCGGCCACGCGCCCATGCCCATCCCGCACACCGCGTAGGGCGCGATTCCCCGCAGCGTCAGCTCCTTCATCACGCCGACGCACGCCGCCGCATGCGCGCCCGTGCCCGTCATCACCACGCCAAGGCGCATCCCTTCGCCCCTTTCTTTCCAGCATTCCTCCGATAGTATATGCCAAAAGAAAAAAACGCACGCAAACCGGCTTAGAAAGTTTTTCTTTCTCTTTCCCTGCCCGCTTTTTTATGCTATAATGGTTCCGGCAATTTTGTCGAATTTTGAAAGGAAGTCACCCATGCGTTCCAAACGGATCACCAATTCCAGCCCGCCAAGGAAAAAGCGCCGCGTGCTGCGGCGTGCGAAGCCGCGCAAGGGAACGCTGCCGTTCCTCATCGGCATGATCGTCCTGGTGGTTCTGCTGATCATCTTTGCGCCGGGACTCAAGCTCACGCCGGCGGCCAACCTCTCCGGCACCGAGGTCTCCTCCGCAGACGTCTCCACCGGCGACCGGCACCTGCGCATCTCGGAGGTCATGTCCTCCAACCGCACGGCGTTCCCGGACGAGACCGGCGCCTTCCCGGACTGGGTGGAGCTGACCAACACCGGTGAAAGCGACATCGCCCTCAAAGGCTACGGCCTGTCTGACCGCGCCGACAAGATCACGTTCATCTTCCCGGACATCACCCTCGCCCCCGGCGAACACATCATCGTATTCGCCTCCGACGAGAACAAGAACACCGCGGGACAGACGCTGCACGCCAAGTTCAAGCTCTCCTCCTCCGGCGACACGCTCTTCCTCTTCGGCAGCGACGGCATCGCCTTTGAGGAGCTCGCCGTCCCGGCGATGGACCGCAACATGAGCTACTGCCTCATCGGCGGAAACGAGTACATCATCACCGAGCAGTACACCCCCGGTTACGACAACACGCAGGAGGGCTACGCGGCGTTCCGCGCCTCCACGATTCTGACAAGCGGCGCGCTGGTCATCAACGAAATCTGCGCCTCCTCCATCACCACGATCAAGGACGGCGACGGCGATTATCCCGACTGGATCGAGCTGCACAACACCTCCAGCAAGGCCATCGACCTCTCCAACTACGCGCTGAGCGACGACCCGGATTCGCTGGTCAAGTGGCGCTTCCCGCAGGGCGCGGTCATCGAGCCGGGCGGCTACTACGTCGTCTATGCCTCGGGCAAGGACAAGGGGCCGGACAGCACCGGCTGGCCGCATGCCGGCTTCAAGCTGCGCTCCAACGGCGAAACCGTCATCCTCTCGGACATTCAGGGCCGCATGATCGACCTGGTCACCTACGACCTGCTCGAGGCGGATACCTCCTGGGGCCGCGACGAGGAGGGCGTGAGCGGCTTCAAGCGCTTCACCCAGCCGACGCCGGGCCTGCCCAACACGCGCGCGGGCGAGGTGGCCATGGACACGAGCCTGTGCCTGGCAAACACCTCCGGCCTCTACATCACGGAAGTCATGACCGGCAACAAGAGCGTTGTCGGTCCCAACGTCAAAAATCCTTACGACTATATCGAGATCTACAACATGAGCGGACAGGCCGTCAACCTCAAGGGTTACGGCCTGTCCGACAACATCAAAAAGCCGCGCAAATGGCAGCTGCCTGACATCACGCTCGAAAACAACAGCTACCTGGTCATCTACTGCGACACCACGCAGACGACCAAGGACGGCGTTTATTATTTTACGAACTACAACCTCGCCAAGGAGGGAGAGACGGTCTGCCTCTCCACACCCTCCGGCGAGATTCTGGACAAGGTCGTCGTCCCCCAGCTTTATGACGACATCTCCTACGGCCGCACGCTCGGCCAGGCGGGACTGTTCTACTACTCCTCGCCCACCCCGGGCGGGCAGAACAGCAGCGGCTTCACCGGCTTTGCGGAGCAGCCCGCGTTCAACACCCCCGGCGGCCTGTATGAGCGCCCGCTCGAGGGCGACGGCGCGCTGACGATCTCCGTTCCGGCGAACTCCGTGGTGCGCTACACGCTCGACGGCACGGACCCGACGGAGACCTCCACGCTCTACACCAGTCCCATCGAGATCCGCTCCAACACCGTCGTGCGCGCCCGCGCCTTCCGCGACGGCGTCGAGCCCTCGCAGGTCGTCTCCCAGACGTACCTCATCTCCGTCTATCACACGATGCCTGTCATCTGCATTACGACGGACCCGGACAACCTCTGGAACGAGGAGACGGGCATGTTCGCCTACGGCCCCGACGTGGACATCAATCAGCCCACGCCGTGGTTCAAATACGCAACCTACGGCCAGAAAAACTGGTTCGGCGGCTGGGTGGAGTACTACGATGACGACGGCGTGCAGCAAATCAGCCAGGGCATGACGTTCCGCGTCATGGGCCAGTACTCGCTGGACATGCCGCAGAAGAGCCTGTACATCAAGGCGGACGGCCAGTACGGCAAGAGCAGCTTTGACTACGCGCTCTTTGAAGACCGCCCCTACGAGTCCTACGCGAGCTTCGTGCTGCGCAACGGCGGCCAGGACGGCAAGTTCACCCGCGTGCTGGACGGCATGCAGGCGAAGCTGGTCGATCAGGCCGGCTCCAGCGTGGCCAATCAGGCGTGGAAGCCCGTCATCGTCTACATCGACGGCGAATACTGGGGCCACTACAACATGCGCGAGCGCGCCGGTGTGAAGATGGTCGCCCAGCACGAGGGCTGGAGCAATCCGGACGACGTCGACATGCTCGAATCGAGCGGCCTCTCCTCCTCGCAGATCGTGCAGGGCAGCAGCAAATCCTATGTCGATCTGTACGAAAAGGTGCAGAACGCGGATCTGAACGAGAACGCGGCGCTGCTGGCTGAGGTCGAGGCCAATTTCGACATCGACAACATGTTCGACTACTTCATCTTCGAGTCGTTCTTTGGCAACACGGACCCCGGCAACATCCGCTACTACCGCAACGCCAAGACTGGCGACGGCAAGTGGCGCTACCTGTTCTACGATCTGGACTGGGGCCTGTTCAACTCGAGCTACACCGAGAAGGGCAAGGAATACGCGACCGGCGGCGTGACCTATTACATGAACCCCAGCGGCGCCGGCAGCCAGAAGATCAAGGCGAACCTGTTCCTGCGCAAGCTGGTCGAGGTGCCGCAGTACCGCGACAAATTCCTCACCCGCTACGCGGAGCTGTTCAACACCGTATTGACGACGGAAAACATGGTCTCCCTGTTTAACGAGATGATCCTGGAGATCAAGCCCGAGATGCAGATGCACAACCAGCGCTGGGCGGCCGAGATGCCCGCGCAGGTGAGCTTTGACCAGCCCAAGAACGCGGAGGGCGGCTACAACTACTGGGTCACCCGCTGCGAGCGCGCCATCCGCGTCATGAACCGCCGTCCCCACTTCATCTGGCTGGATATCCAGTCCTACTTTGGCCTGAGCGATGAGGAAATGACCGAGCGCTTCGGCCCCTGTCCCGTCATCCCTGATGAATACAAATAAATCACATATTTCAGGAGGTTTCACAATCATGAACAAGATCATCAACGACGCGAGCGTCAACGAGTGGTTTTCCCAGCAGATGGCCAGCCTCACGCCCATGAAGATGGTGCTGGCGCTGGCGATGGGCTTCGTGGTCGGCCTGATCATCGCCCTGGTCTACCGCAAGGCCTTCCGCGGCGTGCTCTATTCCCCGTCCTTTGCGACCACGCTCATCATGCTGTGCATGATCACCACCCCGGTCGTCATGTGCATCAAGTCCAACATCGCCCTGTCCATGGGCATGGTCGGCGCGCTGTCCATCGTCCGCTTCCGCACCGCGGTCAAGGACCCGCTGGACACCGCGTACATGTTCTGGTCCCTGACCATGGGCATCCTGCTGGGCGCTGAGCTGTACACCATCGCGCTGGTCGTCGTTGCGGGCATCTCCATTGCGATGCTGGCCATGGCGTTCTTCCGCCTGCGCTCCCCGAACACCTTCCTGCTCGTGGCGCACTATGACGCTGAGGCCGAGGAGGACGTGATGAGCTTCATCCGCCGCATCAAGGTGCAGCGCCTGCGCAGCAAGACCGTCACCCCGGGCGGCGTGGAGCTGACCGTCGAGGTGCAGCTGCGTGAGCGCTTTGACATCGTCAACAAGCTGCTGGACACGCAGGGCGTGCACAATGCGACCCTGATCGCCTGCCAGTCCGAAGCGGGCAACTAAGGGCAGTGCCCTTTTCCTCTTCGCTTCGCGCCTCTCTGAACCCGCTTCGTTCGGGCAGAAGGCCCTCCGAAGCTCGTTGAGCGAAAATCCGAAAAGAAAAGGAGCGCCCTATGATCACACGCAACATCCCGCTGCGGCATGAGCTCAAGTATTTCATCACCCCGGCCGAGCTGAGCGTCCTGCGCAGCATACTCACCCCGGTGATGCAGCTCGATCCCAACGGCAACGAGAACAACGAGTACCACATCCGCTCGCTGTACTTCGATACGATCAACGACGATGCGCTGGAGGAGAAGATCGCGGGCGTGGGCAACCGCAAGAAGTACCGCATCCGCATCTACAACTTCTCGGACAGGATCATCAAGCTGGAATGCAAGAGCAAGTACGGCGATCTGATCTCCAAGCAGTCCGTCACCATCCCCCGCGAGCTGGCCGATCAGCTCATCGCGGGCGATCCGGAGGGGCTGCAGCGCATGCGCCATCCGCTCTTCCATGACGTGTTCCGCGAGATGAAGACCCGCCTGCTGCGTCCGGCGGTCATCGTGGACTATGTGCGCGAGGCGTACATCCATCCCGCCGAGGAGGTCCGCGTGACGTTTGACAAGCAGCTTCGCACGGGTCTGTTCTCCAGCGACATGTTCAACAGGGATCTGCCCACCTATCCGGTCTTCGACGACCCTGTCGAGATTCTGGAGGTCAAGTACGACGAGTTCCTGCCCAGCTACATTCAATCGATCCTCAGCGGCATTACGGCGCAGCGCAGCGCCGTCTCCAAGTACACCTGGTGCCGCCGCTACGAGAACAAAGAATTCTAATACAATCTTCGCTTTGGTCGCTTTAAAGTGCGCGAAGCAAAGAAGGGAGTCTGAGGGATGAAATCCCTCAGGCAGGTTTGGGCGGCAGCCCAACGCATCCGCATACAAAAAGTGGACTGTGATCAACAGCCCACTTTCTTTTTAATTCATCAAAGGACGCCCGGAATCGCTTCCGGGCGTCCTTGTCTTTTATCTGGAGCCCTTGTCGTAGGGGATGCCCTCCGCCTTGGGGGCGCGGGACTTCTTGCTGGTGAACGCGAGGATGATCATCGAGGCGATGAACGGGATCATGTTGTACATGTTCTGCGTCCAGCCGAGCGCCGCCATCGCCGGGATGGAGCTGGCGATGTTCGCCAGGGACTTGAACAGCGCGAAGAACACCGCTGCAAAGCAGATGCGGAACGGCTTCCACTGGCCGAAGATCATGACCGCCAGGGCCAGGAAGCCCGCGCCGGACACGCCGACCTCAAAGTTCCAGCTGGAAACCGACGGGATGATGTACGCCATGCCGCCGATGCCGCCCAGCGCGCCGGAGATCAGCACGCCGATGTAGCGCATCTTGTAGACGTTGATGCCGACGCTGTCCGCCGCCTGCGGATGCTCGCCGCACGCGCGCAGGCGCAGACCCAGGCGCGTCTTGTAGAGCACGATGTAGGAGAGGATCAGGATCACGATGCCGATGAACAGGAAGACGTTCACCGTCAGCGGGCCGATCTCGTAGACGAACGCGCGGTTGCTGTAATCCAGCTTCGCGCTCGCGGAGCCGTTGAAGCCCTTGGCGATGACCATGGCCAGCGCGGTCGCCAGCATGTTGAGCGCCGTGCCGCCGATGGTCTGATCCGCACCCAGGTTGATCGAGGCAAACGCCAGCAGCGCCGCGTAGAGCATGCCGGCGACCGCCGCAGCGAGCACCGAGCAGACGACGATCGCCGCCGCGCTGGAGCCGGCAGGCATGAGCTGGATGGCGATGACGCCGATCAGGCCGCCGATGACCATGATGCCCTCCAGGGCGATGTTGATGATGCCGCTGCGCTCGGAGAACATGCCGCCCAGCGCGACCATCATCAGAACAACCGTATACAGCAGCGTGTATTTCAGCAGCAGGAACATCAGTCGTTCCCTCCCTTCCCCAGGCCGGTGCGGCGCGTCTTGCCGGCGAGCAGCGCGCGGATCTTGCTCCTGAAGAGCATCGAGAACGCGCACAGGTAGATGATCAGCGCGGTGATGACGTCGGCAATCTCCTTGGTGTAGTACTGTGTGGAGAGCTTCGTGCCGCCGACCGTGATATAGGAGATGAACAGCGAGGAGAAGATCGTGCCGATCGGGTTGGAGCAGGCCAGCAGCGCAGCGCTGATGCCGTTGAAGCCGATGGCCGGCAGGGCCGTGGACACCTGCGGGTTCCACTCCGCCACGGTCGAGAGATAGTACAGACCCGCGCCCACGCCCGCCAGCGCGCCCGCGATGGTCATGGACAGGATGATGTTGCGCTTGTCGTTGATGCCGGCGTACTGCGCGGCGTTCTTGTTGAAGCCGCAGGCCTTGAGCTCGTAGCCGAAGGTCGTCTTGTTCAGCACGACGTAGACGATGACCGCAAAGAGAATCGCAATGAAGATCGCGATGGTGACCGACTGCAGCTTGCCGAAGTAATCGCTCATGCCGCAGCTGGGGATCATCGCGCCCTGGGCCACCTTGCGCAGGCTGTACGTCTTGGTCGTCGCCAGATCGTACATGGGGCTCTGGCCCTTGCCGTACATGATGTCGTTGACCATGTACAGGCCGATCCAGTTGAACATGATCGAGGTGATGACCTCATTGATGTTCATATAGGCCTTGAAGAAGCCCGGAATCGCGCCCCAGATCGCGCCCAGCATCATCGCGGCCAGCAGGCACAAATACCAGGGCAGCTGCAGCACGATCGCGCAGTACAGCGCGCCGAACGCGCCCAGCGTGTACTGGCCCGCCGCGCCGATGTTGAACAGGCCGGTCTTGAACGCGAAGCCGACGGAGAGGCCCGTCATGATGAGCGGTGCGGCGTTGGCCAGCACCGTGCCCATGTTGCGCGGGCTCTTGATGCCGCTTTGAAGGATGACCAGCAGGCCGTCGCCGATGGCGTGCTCCGCATTGATGATCGCCAGAACGACCACGCCCAGCAGCAGGCCGATGACGATGCAGATGAGCGACGCGGCAACCGACAGGAACGCTTCCGAGGAAGCGAGCCGGCCGCCAAGAGAGGTTTTCTTGTTGTCCATGTTGCTTCCTCCTTATCCCTTGCGCTGCGCGCCGGCCATGTACAGGCCCAGCTCCTTGGCGGTGGTATGGCGCGGGTCGAGCTCACCGACGATCTCGCCCTCGTACATGACCAGGATGCGGTCGGGCACCTCGAGCACCTCGTCCAGCTCCAGAGAGACGAGCAGAACGGCCTTGCCGCTGTTGCGCTGGCGCAGCAGCTCCTTGCGGATGTACTCGATTGCGCCGACGTCCAGGCCGCGCGTGGGCTGCACGGCGATGAGCAGGTCGTTGCCCAGGTCGATCTCCCGGGCGATGATCGCCTTCTGCTGGTTGCCGCCGGACATGCTGCGCGCGATGGTCACCGCGCCCTGGCCGCTGCGCACGTCGTACTGCTCGATGAGCTTTTCGGCGTACGTCCGGATTTCATTGAATTTGAGGAAGCCCCTGCTGGAGAACTGCTTGTCGAAGTAGCGCTTGAGCACCAGGTTGTTTTCCAGCGTGTAATCCAGCACCAGGCCGTGCTTGTGGCGATCCTCCGGGATATGGCTCATGCCGCAGAGGTTGCGCTCGCGGATGGACATGTGGGAGATGTCCCTGTCGCCCAGATACACCTTGCCGCTCTCGGCCTTCATCAGGCCGGTGAGCGCGTAGACCAGCTCGCTCTGACCGTTGCCGTCGATGCCCGCGATGCACACGATCTCGCCGCGGCGGACGTTGAAGGAGACGTTGTTGACCAGCGGCTTGCCGTGGCGCTTGCTCTTGACCGTCAGGTTCTGCACGCTCAGGACGCTCTCGCCCAGCTGCTGAGGCGCCTTGTCCATAACCAGCTGCACCTTGCGGCCGACCATCATCTCGCTCATCTCTTCCTTGCTGGTGGTCGCCACATCGACCGTGCCGACGCAGCGTCCCTTGCGCAGCACCGTGCAGCGGTCCGCGACGGCCTTGATCTCATCGAGCTTGTGCGTGATGAAGAGGATGGACTTGCCCTCCGCGGCCAGCCCCTTCATGATCTTCATCAGCTCGTCGATCTCCTGCGGGGTGAGCACGGCGGTCGGCTCGTCGAAGATCAGCACCTCGTTGTCGCGGTAGAGCATCTTGAGGATCTCGGTGCGCTGCTGCATGCCGACGGTGATGTCCTCCACCATCGCGTCGGGATCGACCTTCAGGCCGTAGCGCTCGCTGAGCTCCAGCACCTTTTTTCGCGCCTCCGCCTTCTGCAGAAAGCCCAGGCGCTTCGTCGCCGGCTCCACGCCCAGGATGATGTTGTCCAGCACGGAAAAGACCTCAACCAGCTTGAAGTGCTGATGTACCATGCCGATGCCCAGCGCGTTCGCGTCGTTGGGGTCCTTGAGGCGCACGACCTCGCCGTTTTTGCGGATCTCGCCCTTCTCCGGCTGATACAGGCCAAAGAGCACGCTCATCAGGGTCGACTTGCCCGCGCCGTTTTCACCGAGCAGCGCATGGATTTCGCCCCTCCTGAGCTGCAGCGTCACGTCGTCGTTGGCAATAATCCCCGGAAACTCCTTGGTGATGTTCAGCATTTCAATGATGTAATCGCTCAAAGCCACCACTCCTTCGTTTGCTTCTCCTTTATCCCCTATTATACCGTATTTATTCGCGATTTAAAAGCATATTTTCGACGCGTCTTCTTCATATTCTTACACCATTTCACATCTATTGCAAATTATATTGAATTTCTCTTGAT